>NZ_JAESLN010000008.1:0-327968 GCF_017892645.1 Staphylococcus sp. GDY8P54P
AACCAGGTACTGGAGAAGAACCAGGTACGGGAGAAGAACCAGGTACAGGAGAAGAACCAGTTACAGGTGAAGAACCAGGTACGGGAGAAAACCCAGGTACGGGAGAAAATCCAAGTACAGAAGGAAACTCAAATACTCAAGAACCGAAATCAGGAGAAAGTTCAGATATAAGCCAACCATCTAAACGCGATCATATTTCAGAGTTAGAACAAAATCAAACTTCAAAAATAGTAAATGATCGTTCCGATAACTCTAGAAAAATTAATGATAATAGATCTGAATTACCTGAAACAGGAAAAGATGAAATTAATAAAGGTACTTTATTTGGTTCATTATTTGCAGGTTTGGGTGCGTTATTACTAGTTTTCAAACGTCGTAGAAAAAATGAAGAAGATAAATAATTAATAAATTATAAAAATAGTATTAAATCAAGAAACCTGAGACATGTGCAGTCTCAGGTTTTTTTACTATCTAATTATTGTTTAAATAAAACTGATTATAAATTGAGTTTGATTTATTATGAATAGTTTATTAATTGTGCGTAATGTGTATATACTAATTATAGATATAAAAAATTAAAATGGGGTTTCTGTATGTATATCATCGTTCAATATAGCAGAGGTAACACACTATTTTACTTGCGTAATAGAAATCAAGAACCAATCAATTCAAAAGTAGTAGCAATTTCTAAAACCAAATATAATGAAGGATTGTTACAACACATCTATAGGATACTTTCTCAAACGAATCATAGTGTTAAAGAAATAGACTTTGTAGTAATAGAAATGAATGACATAGAATCAATAAAAATAAATGCAGTTTGTGAAGTGAGTAGGTATTTAGAAGCGCAGCTAAATAAAAATATCATTGTAACTAATAGTATAGAAACTTTTAATTACAATGAATATTTGAAAAAATATAAAACGACATGAGTAAGAATATAAATGCAATAAAGTGACACTTTATATAAACATATTTGATAAATTTATTGAATTTCACCTGCATTGAGCAAGTACATATAGTGTTTGATGAACGTAAGGCATTTCGCTCACAATGTCAGTTAGATTGTCATATATTACGATAAAATAAATTCATAATAATTTTCACCAAGGATATTTTTGGCTGTGTAAATTGAAGGACTCAAATTTTGTTCAACGAAATTTGGTACTTCGCCTTGCGCAATATCATACATAATTTCAATTTCTTTAGAAAATAAACGATGTTGTTTTTTTAAATATAATTCTAAATCTGGCAATGGTTTTGAAACGGTTTTTCCATTATTGTTAAGTTTTTTAAGTGTATCTATATAAACATTTAAATCTCTAGCACCTACAATTTTGGTACCTTGGTTATCATGATTTACTATGACAACTGTAGGGAAACCTCTGACACCTAATTCTCGTACTAAGTTAAAATCGTTTGAAAGTAGTTGCTGGCCTTGCGTACTATTTGCTAAATCAAAAATAGTTTCAATATTTATTGTTTTATTGTTTTTATATAAAGTTTGTACAATTGATTTAAGTATTTTGTTATCAGAAATATTTTGGTTAAAGACGAAAACAGCTTCCCTCACTAATCTAATAAATTCAATAGCAGAAGTCGGGGAATCTAATTGCTGAATCGCTTTATACAATCGAGATGCTGGGTATGAAGATTGCACAGGATCTAATTCCATAACTGTACCATCGATAGGCATGCGTGAATATTGACCTACTTCTTGCCAATGTGGTGTCACATCAGCTGGTTTATAAATGCCATTAGCAGGATCAATAGGACCATCCCCCCAAGCTTCTAAAAGACCACCCATAATCATTTGAAAATTAAACAAATGACCGTACTGAACTAACAGTTTATTTAAAATTGGTTCGAAAGCCCAACAATGTGAACACATAGGATCAGTTATATAATATAAAGTTAAATTAGGACTTTGGTTGTTCAAGTTTATGTTTTCTACTTCATTTTCTTCACTCGGTTTGCAAACACCCGAATACATATCACATACCATATTTTTTTCCATAATTGTACCTCCGTAGTTTAATTAAATTGATATACTCTTATGATAAGTAGTAATATGAATAATAAGTACCAACAAATTGTAGAAAATGTTGAATATTCAACATCCAGAATTAAATGTTGGGAGAAAATGAGGGAGTCGAATGGTACAATCAAAATCAGACTTGCGCGTCATTAAAACGAGAAAATCTATCATGCAAGCTTTTATCAAATTGTCTGGTGTTAAAGATTTTAAAAGTATAACTGTAAAAGATATTACACAAGAGGCACTTATCAATAGAGCTACGTTTTATTATCATTTCAGTGATATCTATGATTTGTTAGAAAAAGCGCTTGCTGAGGAACTATTAATTAATTTAAATTATGAATATTTTGAATATAAACCAATGAGTGAAAATACAATTGTCGACATTTTTAAAGTAGTGGCAGAGTTTCAATTGTCTTTAAATAGAAGATGTCATAGGAGTTATCCTGAGACAATAGACCATATTGTTCAAGAACATATTGCAAATGTATTGTATAAATTGTTGAATGATATTGACTTTGAAGAAGATAGTACACGACAATTGGCTGCAAACATGATAAGTGCAAGTATCTATAAAGCAGCTGAAACATGGTACCAAAAGGATAGTGAGATGTTACCTGAAAATTATATTAAACGCATTACGCCTTATATGATTTCTGGTTTGCTAGCGTATGACTAAGATAAAAATGAAAAGGGGTCGTTAAAATGAGTATTATTATCATTATATTGCAAATAATTTTGGGGATATTTTTTATCATGACAGGATCAAAAATTCTATCTGGTGCAATGAAACAAGATTTTGCGCGTCTTGGTTACCCACCTATTTTTAATCAAATTACAGGAATTTTTGAATTTGTAGGTGGTCTGGGGATGTTGATAGGTGTGTTGTATAATGTAATTGCTTTATTATCAAGTATATTACTAGGTGCAACGATGTTTGTTGGTGCAATTTCATTGATTTTCTTAGGCAAGGATCCAGTTAAAAAAGCGATTCCAGCTATTGTACTTTTTTTATTGAACTTTATAGTATTCATTTATTATATTTAAAGTATTTTCTGACTTTAATTGTCCCCGTACAAACGATAGATTGAATTGTTTGTACGGGGATAATTATGTGTAGATTATGCTAAACCTTGAATGCTTAAAACAATTTCTGCTACAAGGGCAGAACCTACGTATGTACTGAGCAATATTACAGTTCCTACGACAATTGTTTTCCAACCTAACTTAGCAAAATCGGCCCACGAATTTCCTATAGAAACACCTGCATATGCAACCACTGGTGTAGCTAATGACAACAGATCTACTTTTTCAGTCCATTCAACAATGTGTGATGATCCAGGGATGCCTGGTATTGTAATGATGAGTCCGATTATCCCAATATAAGCAATACTAGGTATATTTAAAGGAACAATATCACGTAAGATTAAACCGCTTAATGCAATGCCCATTAATGTAAGAATGCCCGGTAAAGCTTCTATTGGCATAACACTGTAACCAATCCAATTACTAAAAAGTGAAATAATGCCTACCACACATAATGTGAGTATCCAGTTTGTAACTTTTGAATTCATACTCATTGCTCCTTATCTTTTGTGAATTTTGATTTAATATGCATAATAAAGCTGTAATATTTTCGAGTTAATGGCAAAGCAATTAATATACCCACATAAAGCCCTGTGACAGATGTAAGTAAATTACTCACACCAGAGAATGCTGTAATTGTACTAGATTGGTCAGGATACATTTCAACTAAGGGACCTAGTGCAGCAGCAGTCATCACACCACTTCCTACACCTGTTGCCATTGCAAATGCTAATGGGCTAAAAGGTAAAATAGAGATTAGTATGCCGGAGAAAATGCTAAAAAATATTGCCCCAAATATCGTTCCAAATATATACATGGACATGACTCCTCGCCATTCAGGAGAGGGAATACCATATTTTTCAGTAATAAGTGCTAAATTTGGTTCTCTACCTATTGAATGTGTCATGCCTATAGATTCTCTACGTAAACCTAAAAGTATAGCTAGCGGTAATGAAATAATAATAGTAGCTAAATTTCCGGCTTCTTGAAGTATTAAAGCGGGCCCAGCTGCAATAATTTTAGGAAGGGCAGGTCCAGCCTCTACCCCGAATTTTGCTATGAGTAATGCTACAGAAATAAAGACCATTGGTTCAGAGTGCTTAGCTTGTCTTTTACCTATAATAGGTGTGAAATATACTCCCAAACCAAGTAATACTGCGTAAACTACTGGTAACAATAGGATTGAAGTTATACCTAATGGAATTTTATGTGCGCCAATCACTTCAGAAATGATCATAATGATTAGGACAATGCCATGTAATCTCCAATCTTTCCAAAGTATATTTTGTTGTTGCATAACAATCCCCCTAATAAAAATCTGAAAATTCAAAATAATAATAATGCCTATTCTATACTTACTATTTCAAAATTAAAAGGGGTTGAAGATAATATTATTGATTCCTAATGAAAAAGTATTTGTAAATATCATGAAAAGTGTATAATGTAATTAATTTGTTGAAAGGTGTGTAAAGTATGAAAGAAGCGTATAAGCAACTTGTTTTAGGTATGTTGTGTTTGTTTATTGTTATGGCAATTGGACGTTTTGCATATACGCCCATCATGCCTTTTATGCAGCTTAATACCAGTATGGACAATCCGAGTGCTGGTATGTTGGCTACATATAATTATTTAGGGTATCTTATTGGCGCAATAATTCCAATTTGGATTATTGTATTTAATAAGGTAGTCGATCTTAAAATATATTTAATGATTAATATTATTTCAACACTATTCATGGGTATTTTTGATAGTTATATCTTATGGGCTATTTTTAGATTTGTTTCTGGTGTGTCTAGTGGTACTGTTTTTGTATTAGCATCAAATGTTGCGTTAGAAGCATTAAAAATGGTTCGAAAAGAACGTATATCAGGTCTGCTTTATAGTGGTGTAGGTTTAGGTATTTTTTCAAGTAGTATCTTTATTTTTTTATTTACTTCAGTGAATACATGGAAAACGACTTGGGTTTTGCTCGGTGTTTTTTCATTAATCATGGCTATTTTTATTATATTTGGTATGCGTGAAAATGATCGTACTGATCACGAAAGCCATAAAACAAACGAAAGTCAATCTAATGTATCAAGTAAGTTGAAGAAAAAATTTATTTGGGGATTTTCCATTGCATATTTTTGCGAAGGTGCTGGATATATTATTACGGGCACATTTTTGGTTGCCATTGTTAAATCGATACCCTCGTTATCAGACTATGCAGCATTAAGTTGGATGTTTGTTGGGTTAGGCGCGATACCATCGACCATTCTTTGGTCTATGTTGGCTGATATGTTAGGCCATGGTAAGGCGACCTATTTAGCTTTTATTTTACAAATAATAAGTGTTACTTTGCCAATACTATCAGAAAGTATGTTGAGTTTGATTCTAAGTTCATTATTATTTGGTTCAACGTTTTTAGGGCTTACTACATTATTTATGTCCAAAGCACAAGCTTTAATGTATCAAAATAATAGTAAGCTGAACTTAGTTGCGATATTGACTGTTATATACAGTTTGGGGCAAATGATTGCACCTGCATTGTCAGGATTATTAATTGGAAGCGCAGGGAACTTCAATGCAGCCTTGATTTTTGCTGCTGCTATTTTATGTGTAGGGTTATTTAGTAGTATGTATAGTTACCGGACTAGGTATTAAATGAATATTTTCTTATAACTTTGATAATTTTGTTAAAAAGTGAAGAAAAATCATGAGATAGATCGCCTTCTGCATGTATAACTTGAACTGCTTTCGAAAATATTTAAGGTGACAATAGATGTATTTCGAATGCGTAACTATTCGATTATTTAGGTAATAAGTTTTTAGATAAGCTGTTTTCGAGTTGCTTTTGGAAGTTTATAATCTTTTTGTATAAGTCCAATTTTTGTGGTAATATCGTCATGGATAAAAATTCGAGATAATAATAGATAAGAAGGTTAAAATATATATGAAAGAAAATTTTTGGCGTGAATTACCGCGTCCATTTTTTGTTTTGGCGCCTATGGAAGATGTAACAGATGTAGTCTTTCGTCATGTAGTCAGCGAAGCGGGAAGACCTGATGTCTTTTTCACTGAGTTTACAAATACGGAAAGTTTTTGCCATCCTGAAGGCGTACATAGCGTACGTGGCCGTTTAACTTTTACAGAAGATGAACAACCCATCGTTGCACATATTTGGGGTGATAAACCTGAACATTTTCGTGAAATGAGTATTGGCATGGCAGAGATGGGATTTAAAGGCATTGATTTGAATATGGGTTGTCCAGTTGCGAATGTTGCAACAAAAGGTAAGGGTTCAGGACTAATATTACGTCCTGAAACTGCAGCTGAAATTATTCAAGCATCTAAAGCAGGAGGGTTACCTGTAAGTGTTAAAACACGTTTGGGTTATTCTGAAATTGATGAATGGAGAAAGTGGTTGAAACATGTTTTTCAACAAGATATTGCGAATTTATCAATTCACCTGCGTACACGTAGAGAGATGAGTAAAGTAGACGCCCATTGGGAATTAATCGGTGAAATTAAAAAACTACGTGATGAAATTGCACCAAATACATTATTGACGATAAATGGTGATATTCCAGATAGAAAAACTGGGCTTGAACTGGCAGAAAAGTATGGTATCGATGGTATCATGATTGGACGTGGGATTTTCCATAATCCTTATGCTTTTGAAAAAGAACCAAGAGAACATACGAGTGCAGAACTTTTAGACTTGTTGAGACTTCATCTTGATTTGTTCGACAAATATTCACAAGAAGAAACACGCTTATTTAAACCGTTGCGCAGATTCTTTAAAATATATGTGCGTGGCATCAGAGGTGCAAGTGAGTTAAGACATCAACTGATGAGTACAAATACGACTGATGAAGCACGTGAACTACTAGATGAATTTGAAGCGAATATGGAAACAACAATACAATAGTAAAAATTTGACTATATAAATAGGCTTGGAAATCTTAATATTTTAGATTTTCAAGCCTATTTTTGCTTAATGGTAAGAGCAATAACGAATGCTATGACCATAAAACTAGTAATCATTAAAACTACGCCAGGCCATTGAATATAGTTATAAAACACACCGGCTAAAGTACCACCTACAGAAGAACCCATATAATAAAATAATAAGTATAGGCTAGAGGCCTGTGCTTTATGGTCTTCTGCACGACTGGTAACGACTGCACTTGCAATTGCATGCCCACTAAAAAAAGCATAAACACTAAAGGCTAAGCCAATAATTTTGAATGTTAGCGGTGGCAATAAAGTGATGTTAATACCGAAAATTAACAATAAAACACTGAATTTCAAGGCATTTAAAGTACCTAATTTCATACGTAATTTTGCGTTTAGTATTGAGGAAATCATACCTATTAAAAATAATAAGTAAATAAAACTAATGATGCTATCATGTAAATTATATGGTTTTTCTGATAACACGAAACCAATATAGTTAAATGCTGCGATGTTACACCCAAGTAGCAGAAAGCCAATCATAAATGGTTTGAGCAATCTGATATTTGTTAGATGCTTATAATAACTCATTAATAATGTTTTTACAGAAAAACGCTGTTTTTCAAAATGTTTAGATGACGGTAATAAAAATGTAAATAAAATGGCTGCAATAAGACTGATTATACCTATAGAAATTAGGCCAGTTTGATATCCATATATACTTGAAATAAAACCGGTGAATATTCTTCCAAAGGCACCGCCAAAAGCATTTCCACTAATATAAATGCCCATCGCCTCAGGTAAATTTTGTGATGAAATTTCTTCACCAATATAAGCCATTGCGATTGATGGTAAACCAGCTAGACATATGCCTTGGATTAATCGCACAATTAAAAAAGTATTGAAATCTGTTAAAAATGGTTGTATTAAGGAGAGTAAGGATACAGAAAGAACAGAAAAAATCATTATAGGTTTACGGCCTAACACTTCGGATAGTGCCCCGAAAAATAGCATAGCAATCGCTAAGGTAATGGTTGCTGCTGATAAAGCTAAACTTGAAACAGTTTCACTAATATTAAATGACTTTGTGAAATGTGGAATCAAAGGTTGAACACTATATAAGATAGAAAAGATAGTAAAACCGGAAATGAAAAGTGCAATAATGATTTTTAAATAGTCTTTCGAACCTTTTGTCACATAATGTTTTTTTAAATTATTCAATGTCATGCCCCGCTTATTAGTTGATATTTTTATGGTAGCATGTAATTAATAATATAAAAAATATATTATTTATACTTGAATTTTTTGTTAAAAACATAAAGTACATTTTTATGACATATCACTTAATAGAACACTTACAGCTTTGTAACAATTTGAACAGAGATTTGAATAAATCATATAAAAAGAAAAATTTTAATATGACTGTAGGACTAATTATTTATGAAATTTCGTTTCTAAGATAATTATTTCTACAGTCATTTTTGTAACAAAAATAGGTTTTCCTAAGATAGCACATTAATAAAATTTTAAATTAACATAAATTTCAAAAAAATGATTGATTTTAACTAAATATGTTATAAGATTATGTAGTATGGTTTAAAATAATTTTAAAGTTGAACAAAATTCAAATTAACTGTAAATGTAAAATGAGGAAGTGGTAAAATGAAAAAACTATTGTTTTTGGCTGTTTTAATCATATGTATCTTAGCTGGTTGTAATACGGAAGGTAAGGAAACAAAATCTGACAGAAAAGAAGATAATAAGTCAAAAGCTACGAATACTATGAAGAATTTTAAAATTGGACAAGTAGTGGACGCTGATGGTGTAGATGTGAAATTAGCAAAAGTAGAATATGTAAATAATTATGATGAATATAGTGAACCTGAAAATGGCAGAGTTATAAAAGTATATTTGAAATTTAAAAATAATAATGAAGATCAAGTATTAGTTGATTCGACTGATTTTAGCATGAAAGTGAACGGTGAAAATTATCAAGAATGGTACGGGGAGAGTGAAGGAGACTCAGGGTTTTCACATCAATTGAACAAAGGAAATACTGGATCAGGTATGATTACTTATGACGTTCCTGAAAATGATACATATACTTTAGAAATGGATGCTACGCCAAATTTTGAAAATATTAAAGCAAAATGGAACATAAAGAAAGAAGATATTAAAGAAGCGAGTAATCAACAAACTAGTAATTCTGTATCAGCAAGTAATGATAATGAAAGTACAAGTGAAACAGCGGATGCTGAAAAAACTGATACCGAAAAAGAAGATGATGAAAGCGATGAAATAACATATCCAGCAGAAATGTATAACACATTAGTTGATGAATATAATGAACTCACGGATGGTGAAAAAATGGACCATGTTGATCATGAGGTATTAGAGATAGAATATGATCAATTAGAAGCACGTGTTGATGAATTATACAATAAAAAGATGGAAGAAGAAGATCAAGCATTTGAAGAAGAAATGAAAAAGCAAGATGAAGCATACGAAAAGGAAATGGATGAGATAGATAAAGAATATGAAGAAGAAATGGATGAAATAGATAAAGAGTATGAAGAAGATATGAAACAAAGCGAAGAAGATGAAACTGCTGAAGATGAAGCAGCGTAGTAAAAAGAAAAGGAGTAATTTATATGAATGAGTATATTGGAAAAAAACAAACAAATAGAGTAGCAGAAATGATTTTAGGAATATTAGGAAGTATATTTGGTATTATAGGTGGCTTATTCGCTATAATGGTCGACGGTATTGGCAAAGAATTTGGAGCAACAGATAGTGGCAGTATAACTGGATTAGGCGTAGCGGTTATAATAACTTGTATAATAACACTGGTTCTTAGTTGTATTATAAACAAAAAAAGAGTCTTAATAGGAATATTATTAATCATAGGTGGTATTTTAAATATAATTTTTATAAGCTTTTTTGGTATTTTATCAGGTATATTAATATTAGTAGCCGGTATATTAGCATTAATAAGAAAGTAATACAGTAGACAAAAAATAGTATTAAACCATCCGAGACATAGATAATGATGTCTCGGTTTTTTGTATCAAGCTAATGTTAATTAGATAATTATTAGCCTTTTATATAAATGTACTTAAAAATGTATTTATTCGATTATTAACTATGTAATAGAATAAGGAAAGCTTTTTAGAAAATGAAATACCATAACACGCTATTTTTTTGAAATTTTGAAGGTGCAATCGTAATACATATTAGGAATTTTCAAAAAATTTACGTTACATCACAAATAAATTACTAACAAATTAAAAAACAGTTTCTGCTATTCTTTTTATACAGTTTCTCTGATACTATTATGTATGTAAAAATTTTGGGAGGACTTATTAATTATGAAAAAAATGGTTACAGCAACAATTGCTACATTATCTTTAGGTGCAATTGGTATCGCACAAGGTGAAGCACACGCTTCAGAAAATAATCAATCTAATACACAGTACACAAGCAATCAGTCTTATAGTGATATTTTTAATTATGGATATATTGATCAAGATGATAATGGGAACTATCATCACACATTAGATGGAAATTGGGATCAATCTATGTTTGATCAACAACAATATTATTTCTATTTAATAGACGATGAGGGGAATTATCATTACTATTATTTCCCAATGAATAATCAAAGTGCTAATAACACTTCAAACAACGCTTCAAACGTAGATAATGTAAATGTCTCAGATGATAATAACTACACTGATGACCAAAGTCATGAAGAAGTACAATCAGAAGGTTATGACATCAACCAAACATCAGAAAACGATGATGTTGATAATAGTGCAACAACGAACCATGGCACTGAATCTGGACAAACAGCACAAAGTAATTCTAATAATGTAAATCATACACAAAATAACGCATCAACAAATAACAATTATGAAACAAGTTACACACAAAATAATGGTACGAATAATGTGCAACAAAACACTACATCAAGTAATGATTCAACACCACAACAACAAGCTGCACCACAACAAAAAGCTACACAATCAGAAGTAGCATCAAATAGTAGTAATAATAGTACACATTCATCAAATTGGTTAACTAAAAATCGTCAATTACAACCTTATGGTAGTTACCATGGCGGTGGTGCACACTATGGCGTTGACTACGCAATGGATGAAAACACACCAGTTTATTCATTAGCAGATGGTACAGTAATTCAAAGTGGTTGGAGTAACTATGGTGGTGGTAACCAAGTTACAATCCAAGAGAAAAACAGTGATAACTATCAATGGTATATGCATATGAATTCTTTAAATGTTAAATCTGGCCAAGAAGTTAAAGAAGGACAACAAATTGGTTTATCAGGAAGTACAGGAAATTCTACTGCACCTCATTTACATTTCCAACGTATGTCAGGTGGCGTGGGGAACGGATATTCTGTTGATCCAACTTCATATGTAAATTCAAAATCATAATATATGACACCTATTGGTCGCCTTTGAACTCCTATTAAGGATACAGAAGGCGACTTTTTTGTTTGATTTTCGACTATAAAATGTTTTTTCTGATAATAGCTTAGATAATTTGAATTATGGTTCATGACATATCATAATTACACTAAAATCACATTGAAGGGGAAGATGATATGTTTACAGTTTATGCTCATAGAGGATTATCAAGTAAAGCACCTGAAAATACAATGGCAGCATTTGAAGCAGCTGCGCATGTGCCTGGATTAAAATGGATTGAGCTTGATGTTGCAATAACAAAAGATGAACAACTCGTCATTATTCATGATGATTTTTTAGATAGAACAACAGATATGATTGGCGAAATTACACAATTGAATTATGATGAAATCAAACAAGCATCTGCTGGCAATTGGTTTAATGCTAAATATGCAGAGGAAAAACTGCCGACTTTTGATGAGGTGGTTGCATTAGCTAATAAATATAAAATGAATTTAAATATTGAATTAAAAGGTGTAACAGGTAAAGATGGTAGTGTGTTATCAGAAAGTATGATTAAACAAGTTGCTGAAAAATTAAACACATTAAATTCAAATTTAGATATTTTATTATCTAGTTTTAATATTGTTTTATTGAAATTAGCACAGCAGCTAATGCCACAATATAAGCGAGCAGTTCTTTTTAAAGCAGCAGCATTTACAGGTGATTGGAGAACACTTTTAGACTATTGTGAATCAACGATTGTCAATATTGAAGATGCAAAACTGTCTCAAGCACGCGTGCGTTCAATTAAAAATGCTGGTTACGAATTAAATGTATGGACGGTGAATAGTAAAGTGAGGGCAAATCAATTGTCCAATTGGGGCGTAGACGGCGTGTTTACAGATAAAGCTGATGAGTTAGTCCATTTAAATAGTGGGTTTAATGCTGATTAAATTAATATAATTATCATATATAAAACGGTGCTGCAAAACTTTTTGAAGTTGATTAGCTCCGTTTTTAATTTAGATGTAACAGAAGTTTCGTTTAAGCAAGCGCTATGTCGTACATTATTTTTATAATCAACAATTGTTAAAAAAATAATATAAATATAAAACCTCCTTTGCTTTAATTATACGATGCGAGTGTCAGATATTATAGTCTATATTTTCCAATAGATATTGCATATAATAATTGAACAGCTTACTGATTATGAGGGGGACTTAAGCGATGAACAGTGAAACAGCTCAATTTGGACAAAACTTATATTTACATGGTACAAAAGCTAAATTAGAGATAGGTGATTTACTGCATCCATTATATAAATCGAATTATCAAGATCGAATTATGAACCATATATATTTCACAGGTACATTAGAAGCCGCAAAATGGGGAGCTGAACTTGCAGTTGCTTTATCTAAGGATAGGGCAGAAGAGCATATTTATGTTGTTGAACCATTGGGAGAATTTGAAGACGATCCGAACGTCACAGATAAAAAATTACCTGGCAATCCAACGCTTTCTTATCGCTCTACTGAACTACTAAAAATTGTCGCGGAATTAAGCGTATGGGAAAGACATTCGGATGACGATATTAACCAAATGCTCAAGGGTTTAAAGCAGTTGAGGGACAAAGGATTAGATATTATTGAAGATTAATATATCGATATGAATGTCACATTCAAATATGTGCATATATTGAATTAATACAAAAATAAAGGCACAGAAGATTAGGCAAGATGATAAAAAGGTAACGAAATAATAATCTTATTTTACACATAAATAGTTTAAGCATAGTATAGTAATGATATAACTAAATATTGTAAAAGGATTAAAATTATGTTTTATAAATTGATTAAAGTATTACCAACGGCTATTTGTGGATTAGCATTAGGTATCGCTTCGCTTAGTAATTTACTGTTTAATATGTCTTGGTATGGTTTAGCAGTGTTATTTTTTATATTGAGTTGCATCATTTTAGTGTTATTTATTAAAAAGTGTATATTGTATCCTCATACAGTATATAATGAATTGAGTGATCGTCATATCTGCGCTACCTTCCCAACGTTTCCAATGGCTTTAATGACAATCATTTACATCATAAAGCATCACTTGAATGTCAATATTGGTTTACTATTATGGTTATGGTGGTTAACGATTATCATCCAATTTATCATTATTGCAGGTTTTATTTACTATCATCTAATATTACATAACAAAGGTACTGTTTTGCCGAATACGAGTTGGTTTGTAACATTTGTAGGGATAGGTGTAATAGCTGAAACTGCAAAAGAATTTAATCCAGTCCTAGGTGAATTCACGGTATATATAGCAACCTTTTGTTTTATAATACTAATAGCGATTATTTTAATCAAAAAAACTTGGCGCTTATATAATGAAAATCAATTTCCAATGTCAATCATTATAGCGGCTCCTGCAGCACTTTGTCTTAATGGGTTTTTAATCAGTGCAAAATCGAATGACATCATTATAATGGTAAGTGGTTTTATAATATCCCAACTACTTTTTATGGTCTCATTAATGTTTATTCCTAAGTTAATGGCTATAAATTTTAAATTTTCATTTGCTGCTTTAACATTTCCGTGGGTAACAACAGCGACTGCTTATTTTAATTTTATGATTCATGTGCGTTTTCCGAGCGTATTACAAAATTTATTACAATTCATGTTGATATGTGAAATTATATTTGCGTTATTAGCTGTTGTGTATGTCATTTTGGGTTATATTGTTTTTTTGAGAAAAAGAATCAACAATAATGTGTTTTAAGGTAAAGGAGTGGTTGTAATGATTTATCATTTTAATGAAGTTGTTAATAGAAAGCAGACGCGATCAGTTAAATGGGATACGATGGAGGATGTGTATCATATTGATGATGCTTCAGATGTACTGCCAATGTGGATTGCGGATATGGATTTTAAAGCGCCACAACCAGTGATTGAAGCGTTACAGAAATGTGTCGATCACGGTGTGTTTGGCTATTCTTATTTAGATGAAGACTGCAAAAAAGCGATTCAATCTTGGTTTCATAAACGTCATGATTGGCATATTGAGAAAGATTGGATTCTTGCGCATTCAGGTGTAGTTCCTGCGATAGCATCAATTATTGAAACATTTACGACTCCAAAAGATAGTGTTTTAATCACGCCTCCGGTTTATCCACCTTTTTCCAATTTGCCTTCAGGTATGAATCGACAATTAATAACGTGTGCTTTGATAGAAGATGAGAGAAATTACTCAATCGACTTTGAAGACTTTGAAGAAAAGTTAAAGCAAGGCGTAAAAATGTTTATCTTATGTAACCCACATAATCCAGGCGGCATTGTTTGGTCTAAAGACACTTTGGAAAAAGTGATTGAATTATGTGTGAAATATGATGTGTTAATACTATCAGATGAAATTCATGCTGATTTGGTATTTACTGATTATCAACATATCCCGCTTGATAAATTAGCATCTGAAAAAGAAGCACAAAAAATCATTACGTGCACTGCACCTACAAAAACATTTAATCTAGCAGGTATTCATGCTGCTTTGATTATTTCACCCAATAAAGATATTAGACAAGCATTAGAGTCAAATTTTGCGGCACATGGTTTAGGCGTTAACCGTATTAGTCCATTTGGTGCAGCTGCACTAGAATCTGCCTATACTCACGGGGAAGATTGGCTTGATGAACTCATAGATATTGTGTCTTCAAATATGGATTATGCTATTTCAGAAATTACTAAAGCCATCCCACAAATAAAAATTAAAAAGCCTCAAGCAACCTATTTGTTATGGATTGACTATAGAGAAACGGGTTTAACTGAAGAAGAAATGATGAGAAAGTTACTAGAACAAGGCAAAGTTGCGCTTGAACCTGGTACAAAGTATGGTGAAGAAGGCAGAGGCTTTTTAAGAATGAATGTAGCTTGTGCGCCTCAAACTGCCAAAGATGGTGTTCAACGTTTTATTAAAGCTTTGAGTTAAAGGTTCCCCAAAAATTTTAAAAGGACAGTGACTTATGGAAATAAAAAATAATGACTATGAAAATTTGCTATTTTACTTCGCATATAAAACATTTATTACGACAGCGGATGAAATCATTAAAGATTATGGTTTGAATCGTCAACACCATAGATTTTTATTTTTTATTGAAAAAGTCCCTGGCATCTCGATTAAAGATTTATTGAAAAAGTTAGAAATTTCTAAGCAAGGTAGCCATGCAACTTTAAAAAAACTAAGAGATGAAGCATTCATTGTAGAAAAACAGGCACCAGAAGATAAACGTATTAAAACGTTATATCCAACAGAAAAAGGCCGCAACTTAGTGCGTAAATTAAATAAAGCACAAAATGATATGTTTAAAGAAATTCAAGAAAAAGTTGGCAATGATTGGTATGCGATTATGGAAGAATTTGCTTCATATAGAGAAGGATTCCAATCAGTAAAATATTTGAAAGATGAGAAGAATCATTTTTAAAGTATGTGTATGTCAATAGAATAGCAAAATTGTACCTACTTAATACAATCGTTTATATCAGAGGCTTGTTTTCTAGATGTTAGAAAAAGCCTCTTTGTTTGGTTATGTAAATAAGTCAATAAACTTGACCTAATTTATTTAACAAGTTATATTTAATGTGTAATGAAAACGAAACACATTAAAGGAGAAATGATGTATGCAAAAAAGAGTAGGACAATATTTAATGGATGCAATTCGCTCAGTTGGTGTTGATAAAGTATTTGGTGTACCTGGTGACTTTAATCTTACATTCTTAGACGATATTATTAATCGAGAAGATATGGAATGGATTGGTAACACAAATGAACTTAACGCAAGTTACGCAACAGATGGTTATGCAAGAATCAAAGGCATTAGTGCAATGGTAACAACATTTGGTGTGGGAGAGCTAAGTGCGGTTAACGGTATTGCAGGTGCATATGCAGAACGTGTACCAGTCATAGCAATCACAGGCGCACCAACACGTGAAGTTGAACGTGCTGGTAAATATGTACATCATTCATTAGGTGAAAGCACATTTGATGATTATCGTAAAATGTACAAACATATCACAACAGCACAAGGATATATCACTCCAGAAAATGCACAGACTGAAATTCCTCGATTAATCAATGCAGCAATTAATGAAAAACGTCCCGTTCATATACATTTACCTATAGATGTAGCTGCTGTAGATATTGAAGTAGAAACACCATACCAATATACTGCACCAGCCAAACAAGATGTTGACAGTTATATAGAAATAATAGAAAACAAATTAAAAAATGCAAAGCAACCTTTAATTATAGCTGGACATGAAATCAATAGTTTTGCGTTGCATGATAAACTAGAACAATTTGTTAACCAAACACATATACCAGTTGCTCAATTGTCCTTAGGTAAAGGGGCTTTCAATGAAGAGAATCTATATTATATGGGTATTTATGATGGAAAGATTGCAGATGAACAAATTAAAGCTTATGTAGATCAAAGTGATGTCATTTTAAATATCGGAGCAAAACTTACAGATTCTGCTACTGCTGGATTTTCTTATGGATTTAATTTAGAAAATGTAATCATGATGAATCATCATTATTTTAAAGTTGACGAATTACGTGATGAAGAAGTAAAACTCGTAGATTTACTAGACAGTTTGTTGAATATTGATTATACAGCTGACGTGAATTATCCACGTTATCAAGTAACTAACGAAACGGTTGAATTAAGTGATGAACCATTAAAACAGTCAACATATTTCAAATTAATGCAGCAATTTATTCAGCCTCAAGACGTTATACTTGCTGAACAAGGCACGTCATTCTTTGGTGCTTATGATTTACTTTTCTCTAAAGATAATACATTTATAGGACAACCATTATGGGGATCAATCGGTTATACTTTACCTGCGACTTTAGGAACACAAATTGCGGACAAACAACGTAGAAACGTGCTGTTGATTGGTGATGGTTCACTTCAACTAACTGTTCAAGCATTATCAACAATCATACGTGAGGCATTAAAACCTGTTATTTTTGTCATCAATAACGATGGATATACAGTGGAACGTAAAATTCACGGTGAAACTGCACTGTACAACGATATTAAAATGTGGAACTACAAGCAGTTACCGTTCGTGTTTGGTATGAAGGAAACAGACGTTCAAATACATGATGTTACAACAAGTAATACGTTGGCAACGGCATTAGACGAAATTAATCAAAACCCTAACATCATGCATTTTGTAGAAGTTCACATGGATGTACATGATGCACCAGAAAAATTAGATGCTATAGGTAAGGCTTTTGCCCAACAAAATGGGTGATGATTGGAATTTTTTAAAAAACAGCGATATTCGTTTACAATGAAATTGAGAAGTTAGGTTAACTATTGACTCAAATAAAGTTATTATCAATAACGTCAAAGCAAAGGAGAGATTGTCATGACAGTAAATATAAAAGATTATGTTGATGAGAATTACGGATTGTTAATTGATGGTGAATTTGTAAAAAGTAATAGTGGAGAAACATTAGAAGTTGTTAACCCAGCCACAGGGGAGATACTCTCAAATATTTCCAAAGCTGACGAAACGGATATCGACAAAGCTGCATCATCAGCTCAAAGCGCCTTCGAATCATGGAGTTTAACTTCTAAAACGGAGCGTGCGGATTTATTAAGAAAAATTAGTGAAAAATTGATGGCAAATAAAGATAAGCTTGCAACAGTGGAAACGTTGAATAATGGTAAACCGATTCGTGAAACCTCAACAATTGATATACCGTACGCTGCAAGACATTTTAACTATTTTGCAAGTGTTATTGAAACACATGAAGGTTCAGTGAATGATATTGATAAAGATACTATGAGTATCGTACGGCATGAACCTATTGGCGTTGTAGGTGCTGTAGTAGCTTGGAATTTCCCGATGCTCTTAGCAGCATGGAAAATTGCACCAGCCATTGCGGCAGGGAATACAATTGTTATTCAACCATCATCTTCAACGCCGTTAAGCTTATTAGAAGCAGGTAAGATTTTTCAAGAAGTATTGCCACAAGGTGTGGTTAATATCGTAACTGGTAAAGGTTCAGAATCAGGTAATGCTATTTTTAATCATGAAGGTGTAGATAAATTATCATTTACAGGTTCAACAGATGTCGGCTATCAAGTTGCTGATGCAGGTGCAAAACGTATTGTCCCTGCTACTTTAGAACTTGGTGGTAAAAGTGCAAATATTATTCTAGATGATGCAAATTTAGACTTAGCTGTTGAAGGTATCCAACTCGGTATATTATTTAATCAAGGTGAAGTATGTAGTGCAGGCTCACGTTTATTAGTCCAAGAAGGTATATACGACGCGTTAATTTCTAGATTAAAAGAGGCATTTTCAAATATTAAGGTTGGAGATCCATTAGATGCGCACACGCAAATGGGTAGCCAAACGAGCGATGAGCAGATGAATAAAATATTGTCTTATATTGATTATGCTGAACAATCTAATGCTGAGGTACTAACTGGAGGTAAACGTATTGTCGCAAATGGATTAGATAAAGGTTACTTTATAGAACCAACACTTATTGCGGTTAGCGATAATAATAATAAGTTGGCCCAAGAAGAAATCTTTGGTCCTGTTTTAACAGTAATCAAAGTAAAAGATGATCAAGAAGCGATTAAAATTGCTAATGATTCTGACTATGGCTTAGCGGGTGGCGTATTCTCACAAGATATTACACGCGCACTGAATATTGCTAAAGCAGTCAGAACAGGAAGAATTTGGATAAATACGTATAACCAAGTGCCGGAAGGTGCACCATTTGGTGGTTATAAAAAATCTGGTATTGGTCGTGAAACGTATAAAGAAGCATTGAGTAATTATCAACAAGTTAAAAATATATTTATCGATACAAGTAATGAATTAAAAGGCTTATATTAAGTGTTTTTCTATAAATTTTGTGAAAATGATGATAAAAAGCAGCCGCAAAAATTAGAACTCTAATTTTCGCGGCTGCTTTTTAAAACGGTACATATGCTTTAAGAATCATGGTTCTTATATCGTGGAAGTCTTAAGTCTCATTTTCATGATCTACTTCCTTATAATTTACTGCATCATAATTTGTTTCAAGTTTACGCAATTCATCTCGAGTTTCTTTCTTTAATCCTTCACCGTAATCCATCATTTTTACAATATCTTTAAAAGCAGCATAAGGAATTGCCAATTCATCTATATCTTCCAAGGTTATATGCAAATCAATGTCTTCTGGTCTTTGTTCTTTTAATTTGGTAACAAAGTCTGGTTCAGTTACAAATGGTGATGACATGCCCACCATATCTGCATTTTGTAAGGCGTCTAAAGCGCTATCCGGAGAATTAATCCCACCACTAGCAATGAGCGGAATGCGTCCGTTAAGATATTGATAAACGACTGCATTGACATATTCTCCGTTATATTTTCCTTCAGAACGTACTTTGTTTTGATAGATTTGACGTCCCCAACTTGCAATCGCTAAATATTGAATATTGGCAGTTTCTAGCACCCAGTCTAAGTGACGGTTAAACTCATCAACAGTGTAACCTACATCACTACCTCGTGTTTCTTCAGGCGTGGCACGGTAACCTAAAATAAATTGTGGGGGTGCTTCTTGATCAATAACATTCTGAACAGCTTTTAATATTTCTAATTCAAAGCGTGATCTATTCTCTAAATTTTGACTTCCGTATGCATCAGTCCTTAAATTTGAGAAAGTTGAGAAAAATGTTTGAATTAATAGGCGTTGTGCAGCTGAAATTTCAACACCGTCAAATCCAGCTTTAATTGCGCGTGAGGTTGCATCTGCGTATTGTTGTATTACGGATTTGATTTTGTCTGTAGTCATAGATAAAACTTCATGCTTAATTGGTGAATTTAAGGTCATTGCACTTGGTCCGTACACCTGACCAAAGTTTAAAATTGCTTGATTTGAAAAACGGCCAGCATGCGTAAGTTGTAGTATTGCTTTGTTTCCGTCTTGTTTCATGGCTTTGGCTAAAGTAGTTAAGCCAGGAATACAACTATCATCAGTAATGCTAAAACCATATTCAAATAATTGTCCATAAGGTTCAATATAAGCGGCGCCAGTAACTTGAAGTGGTGCTGAATGTGCACGACGTCGTGCATAGTTAATATCTGCCTCTGTGATATGTCCGTCCTGTGTAGAAGAATTAGTTGTCATTGGAGATAAAACAAAACGGTTGTTTAAGACAATACCATTTGGCAAAGTGAGTGGCTTTAATAAAGTATTGTAATTCATATTCATAATTATAACCTCTATCTTCGTTGTTATTATTAATTTTAAAGTAACACTTAAATATAAAAGGGTCAAAACTAGGAAAAGTAAAAAAATTTTTAAGCAAAATCTAACAAAAATTCTCTATATCCGTTATCCTATAAGGTGTAGACAATTTAAAGTGGACGTATCGTATGTTGAATGATGCAAAGTGTATTGTAGTACTGCGTTGCATTTATCTTAACTGAAAGTTATAAGATACTCAAATATACTCGCTTTAAGTGCAATCGTTAACAAAGCATATTGTATGATGTATGATTGGTGGAGGTGGTAGTTCACGTGGTTCAATTTAATGTGTTAGATTACGCTGTGATTGATGAAGGCAAATCTGCCGAAGAAGCTTTACAAGATACTGTTCATTTAGCACAATTAGCTGACAAACTCGGCTATAAACGATTTTGGCTAACAGAACATCATAATGTACCAGCATTTGCATGTAGTAGTCCTGAATTATTAATGATGCAAATACTGAATAAAACACAGAACATTGCTCTGGGGTCTGGTGGGGTGATGTTACCTCATTACAGCCCGTATAAAGTTGCCGAAAACTTTCGTATGTTAGCAGCACTTCATCCTGAACGTGTCGATTTAGGTATAGGCAATAATGCAGGTACTGCTCAAGTGAAAGCAGCGATGAATGAAACAAAATCACATTTTTTAGACTACGGGCAGTCTATTGAAGATGTGAGACATTATTTAACAGAGCAACAGACGCAGCAACGTCATCATCGCGTTGTAGCACAACCAAGTACGACATTTATTCCAAGTATGTGGTTGCTCAGTACCAGTGTAGCATCAGCTAAAAAGGCAGGTGCTCAAGGTATGGGGTACACATTAGGTACTTTTCTATTACCTAATGCGAAAGCAATAGATAAAGCAAAAGATAGTGTGAAAATGTATAGAGACGCATTTCAACCATCGTCATTAAATATGGTGCCATCTGTGATGATTACTGTCTTTATTGCATTGGCTGATTCAGCAGAAGAAGCGGAAACTTTAGCCCAAAGTTTAGATATATGGTTATTAGGCAAGGAACAATTTGCTGAGTTTGAGCGTATGCCCTCTCCTGAAACAGCACGATCTTATCATTGTACAGAGAAAGATGAGCGACAAATCGCTCAAAGTCGTGCACGTATCATTGTAGGCACAAAAGAAAGTGCGAAGCCACAAATCGATCGTATGATTCAAGATTTTAATGCAGATGAAGTCATGGTGGTACCTTTGATACCGAGTATTGAAGCACGTTGTCGAGCTGTTGAATTGCTTGCAGAAATATATTTATAAAATATTAATGAAGGGAAGTATTTATGATGAAAAAATTAGCGAATTATTTATGGGTAGAAAAAGTAGGAGCACAATATGTTTATAGTATGACACCAGAGTTACAAGACGATATAGGTACCGTTGGTTACGTGGAATTTATAGGGGACGATGAAGTAAAAGTAGATGATGAAATCGTAAGTATTGAAGCTTCTAAAACAGTCTTAGATGTTCAATCTCCATTAGCTGGTACAATTGTAGAACGAAATACAAAAGCAGAAGATGAACCAACAATTTTGAATTCAGAAAAACCTGAAGAGAACTGGTTAGTTAAATTAGAAAATGTTGATGAAGCAGCATTTAACGCTCTACCAGAGGCATAATATATGCAACAACAAGAACGCTTAGCTTATTTAATTGAATATTTATGGCGTGAAGCACACGGTGAAGCAACTTTAAATTTGCCAGAAGATGAAGCAACGCGTTGGGAAATGTATAGAGAGCTAACAAATGTAAGAGCACCTCAACCCATTGCTGACACTTATTTAGACGTGCAAGATGCATATTTACAAGCGATGAATCGTCAACATGTTACGCATATTGATACATTGTCGCCAATGATTGGTGGCGATGTATTTTTATGGCAAGGAGATATCACTCAACTCAAAGTAGATGGGATTGTGAATGCAGCAAACAGTCAATTACTAGGTTGTTTTGAAGCCAATCATAATTGTATTGATAACATCATTCATACTAAAGCCGGGGTACAGCTACGTTTGGCATGTCATGAAATCATGGAAGCACAAGGGAAAAAAGAAGGTATAGGAAAAGCTAAAATAACATCAGGATATAATTTGCCAGCCCAATATGTAATTCATACAGTAGGGCCGCAAGTTCGCAAATTGCCAGTATCTGAGATGAATAAAGATTTGTTGGCGCGCGCATATCGAAGTTGTTTAGAAATTGCAAAACAACATTCACTAAAAAGTATAGCGTTTTGCTGTATTTCTACAGGTGTGTTTGGCTTCCCACAAGCAGAAGCTGCAAAAATAGCCATTAACACCGTATTAAATTATAAAAAAGAGTATCATTTGGATGATATAAAGATAGTTTTTAATGTGTTCACTGATACCGATGCACAATTATACAAGGAGGAGCTAAAACGTTATGACTGAACCAACATGGCGTGTCATGTCAGCAAATCAAAGTTGCCAATCTGACGTATTAGCACAAGCTATAGATGAAGCGGATGCAATAGTTGTTGGCATAGGGGCAGGTATGTCTGCATCAGATGGGTTTACGTATATAGGAAAAAGATTTACTCAAAATTTTCCGGATTTCATAGAAAAATACGGATTTTTTGATATGTTACAAGCAAGTCTGCATACATTTGAAAGTTGGCAAGAATACTGGGCATTTCAAAGTAGATTTGTTGCATTGAATTATTTAGATCAACCAGTAGGTGCATCTTATGTTGCGCTAAAAGAAATACTAAAAAACAAAGCGCATCATATTATTACTACTAATGCAGATAATGCGTTTGCAGTAGCAGGATATGATTTGAACAAAGTGTTTCATATTCAAGGTGAATATATCCTATGGCAGTGTAGTCAACATTGTCATCCCCAAACCTACCGAGACGATGAGGCAATCCGTCAAATGATTCAAGCGCAATCAAATATGGAAGTACCGCGTGAACTCGTGCCACACTGCCCTAAGTGTGATGCACCTATGGAAATTAATAAGCGAAAAGCACAAGTCGGTATGGTAGAAGATGCAGATTTTGAGGCACAATTATCTCGTTACAATCAGTTTCTTGAAAATCATAAGACAGGCAAAGTCTTATATTTAGAAATTGGTATTGGCTATACTACACCGCAATTTGTGAAGCATCCTTTTCAACGTATGACAAGGCAAAATCCTGATGCATTATTTATGACATTAAATAAAAAAGCATATAGAATTCCTCAAAACATACGCGAAAGAACGATACATTTAACGGATGATATTTCGACATTAATTTTAGAAGCAAATAATAAATTAACAAAGTAGGAGAAAACTATGTATTTAATTGAACCGATTCGTAACGGTGAATATATAACAGATGGTGCAGTTAATACTGCAATGCAAGTCTATGTTAGTCAAAATATATTTTTAGATGATGATATTTTATTACCTTATTATTGTGATCCAAAAGTGGAAATAGGTCGTTTTCAAAACACAGCAGTAGAGATTAACCAAGATTATGTAGATGAAAACGGTATACAAGTGATGCGTCGTGAAACAGGAGGTGGCGCAGTTTATGTGGATCGTGGTGCTGTGAATATGTGCTGTCTTTTACAGAATGATCATTCGATATATGGTGATTTTCAAAAGTTTTATGAGCCAGCAATTAAGGCGTTACATAATTTAGGTGCTACCGAAGTCATTCAAAGTGGACGTAATGATTTAGAGATTAATGGAAAGAAAATTTCTGGCGCTGCTATGACTTTAATCAATGGACGTATCTATGGAGGTTACTCACTTTTATTAGATGTTGATTACGAAGCAATGATTAAAGTTTTAAAGCCGAATCGTAAAAAAATTGAATCTAAAGGAATTAAATCTGTTAGATCGAGAGTTGGAGCTATTCGCGAACATTTAGCAAATGAATATCAAAATATTACAATACATGAGTTTAAAGACTTAATGATTAAACAATTATTGGGCTTAGACGATATCAATGACGTTAAACGTTATGAATTAAGTGAAGCGGACTGGCGTGCGATAGATGAAATGGTGACAAATAAATATAAGAATTGGGAATGGAACTATGGACGTTCCCCGCGCTATGAATATAATAGAGATGCGAAATTAGCGGCAGGTACCATTGATATTACACTAGCTGTTGAACATGGTCGTATCAAGGCATGTCGTATTTATGGTGATTTTTTTGGTCAAGGTGATATTAGAGAAGTTGAAAAGCAACTTATCGGTGTTCGAGTTGTTAAAGCAGATTTGTTTGAAGCTTTAAGTAAAATGGATATTCCTTACTATTTCGGTAAAACGTCAGCAGAAGAACTTGTTGATTTAATTTTAAGTTAATACTAAAAGGACACATTAGCTGTAAGCAATGTAGCAGTACATGACTTATATACGAGCAGTTATTTCTTGGGAAATAGCACAAAAAAAGGATTAAAGAGTTGTTAGCTAAACATATAAAATTGTCGTGATAATGATAGAAAAGATGATGAAATGAACAAATAAACTGTGACGTATTATGTTTTATAAGGTTGGATAGGTAAATGTCACAGCCATTAATATCGTTATAGATGATTTAATTTTATGATTCAAAAATTGTAGATATTTCATTATAGACAATAAATTTTTATGATAAAAAAGGGGAAATTTATGAATATAGGTATAGTTGGAGCCGGAAAAATTGTAAAAGAAGCATTGCCAGTGATGTCAGAGATACCAGAAATTCATATACAAAGCATAGTGACTACTGGACGTAATCCTGAGAATGTAGCTCAATTGCAAAAGCAATTTGATATTAAACAAGTCTTTGAAGATTTTCAAGCGTTTATAGAAGATGAAAAGATAGACACTGTTTATTTGGCTGTTCCCAATCATCTTCATTTTGATTACGCACGTAAAGCTATAGCAAAAAATAAGCATGTGATTTGTGAAAAACCTTTTACATTAACCACAGAGGAGCTTACCATACTTAAAGATTTAGCAGAGCAACAAAAGGTGATTATTATTGAAGCGATTACCAATTTGTATTTAAGTAATTATGATGTACTTAAGCAAAGTATACCAGAAATTGGAAATTGCAAAATTGCTCAGTTCAACTATTCACAGTATTCCTCAAGATTTGATGATTTTAAAAATGACATTATTCAACCCGCATTTGATCCGAGTAAGGGTGGCGGTGCATTAATGGATATTAATGTTTACAATGTTCATTTAGCAGTAGGCTTATTTGGTAAACCTAATAAAGTGACATACTTTGCAAATATTGAAAAAAATATCGATACTTCTGGTATCTTACAATTAGAATATGAAGAGATGAAAGTAGTTTGTATTGGGGCTAAAGATTCTAGTTCTGATAATCAATCTTATATTCAAGGAGATAAAGCAACAATCAATCTTAAAGGTCCTACAAATGAGTTGAATGCATTCGAATTAAAATATCACACTGGTGGTACACAGTATTATCAGGTGAACGCACACAAGCATCGAATGTACGAAGAATTTGTGAAAATTGAAAAAGTAATTCGGGAACAAAACATTATATTTGCAACAAGACAATTAGAGCATAGTATTCATGTACTAGATGTGTTAGAGCAAGCATTAGCGAGTGCCAATTTAAGTATTGGGCCTTCAATTAAGTAAAAGTTGAGCACAACTGAATTGATAATATTAAAAATAATAGCTTAAAAGACAGAAATAAGTCGTCAATCCTGTAATTGATAACTATTTCTGTCTTTTTTTATAAATAAAAGTTCGGAATTTACGTTGTTTAAAATATTAAAATGATATAATATGTGTAGTGTAATACTTATTTGTGATTTAAATGTTTTTGTCTTTGAATTGATTAAGGGAGAGGGAGATAATTCAATGAAGGTATGGAAATTTATAGTGATATTATTTGTGACCGTATTAATGATGTCAGCTTGTAACAGTGGTTCTAACAATGAGAAAGAAACAAATGAAGGTAAAGAAAGTTCAAACAAATCAAAAAAGCATACATATAGTGATGTTGATTATCCAAAAGATGGTGTGAAAGGTATCTATGTAACACCGGATTCAGCAAAAGGGGAAAATTTTGAAGAACTTATACAATTTATAAATGAAACTGAATTAAATGCCATGGTAATTGACGTTAAAGATGATGAAGGAAATATAACGATGGACTTTAAAAGTGACAATAAATTGATTAGCAGCAATACAGTGAATCGTGTTGACGTAAAAAAAGTCATAAAAGCAATGGAAAAAAACAATATTTATCCAATTGCACGTATTGTTACATTTAAAGATTCTAGATTGTCTGAAGAAAAACCTGATTGGTCATTTAAAACGTCTGATGGTAATGTTTGGGAAAGTGAAGGCGGGGATAGTTTTTTAAATCCTTTTAATGATAAAGTATGGAAATATAATATTGCAGTTGCAAAAGAAGCGGCTAAAGCAGGATTTAAAGAAGTTCAATTTGACTATGTTCGATTTCCTGAAGGATTTGAAAACAAAGATAAATCACTACAATATTCAAATGGAAAGTATAAAAATAGTGATTTAAACCATGTTGAGCAACGTGTAGATACGATTACTAATTTTTTGAAAACTGCACGTAAAGATTTAAAATCATATGATGTTCAAACATCTGCGGATGTTTTTGGTTACGCAGCTACGGTTAAAGAAACACCAGGTATTGGGCAAAGCTTCCCTAAAATCGCCAAAAATGTAGATGTCATTTCATCGATGATTTATCCTTCTCATTGGAGCCCAGGAGATTTTGGATTAGAAGCGCCAGATACAGAACCATATAAAACAGTGGATCGTTATCTTGATAAAGAAAAAGAAGCACTGCAAGGTATCGACCCTAAAAAGGTTAAATCTCGTCCATGGCTTCAAGATTTTACAGCCTCTTATTTAGGAGAAGGGCAGTATAAATCCTATGACAAAGCGGAAGTAACTGCACAAGTACAAGCGTTAAAAGATCATAATATTCATGAATTTTTATTATGGGATGCTTCTGCTGACTATACGAAAGGCGCCGATTACAATCCATCAAAATACACCAATCCGGATGCTCAAAAGCCAGAAAACGCTAAAAGTAATTAAACATATTAACTACTAAGATGAAGTAAGCCTATAACTGAAATTTATAGAATTTCAGTTATAGGCTTATTCTATTAGTACTTATGTGGCATAAGGTTTAAGAAATTCAGTCAAATTGTATATGTTTTTGAATCTCTTGATTAATATGATTGTATACATGTAAGAATGGTTTATTTGCTTGAATTGCAGCGTTTCTCACATCTTCAAATTCTGGTTTTGCCTTAATTATTTTTCCATTTAACATGGCTGTTTTTACTAAAATCGCTCCATAATTTGTATGAATTGTTTCGAATTGTCTATGGAGTACTTTACGATTAACCGTGTAACTTCTAATTCCTAATGTAGATGTATTTTTTAAAACATAGTCTTCGAAAAATTGTGCATTTTCTAATTTACAAATGACTGTGATTTGAGTGGCTGGTCTGCTTTTTTTCATGGTGATAGGTGTGAAGTATGCATCTAATGCACCATCTTCTAAAACTTGTTCAAGAAAGTAACTTAACATCTCAGCAGACATGTCATCTATCTGACTTTCTATTACTTGGACTTGTGTTGGTGTATTGTCTTTAGTTTTAAATTGAATTGCTCTTAAAATGTTTGGAAAATCAAAGTCTTTGGTGCCACTTCCATAACCAATTTCTTCTATTGTGACAGAAGGTAAAGGACCAATTTTAGATGCTAATGCTTTAATAAAAGCTGCTCCGGTTGGCGTCGTTAATTCGCTATTAATATCAAAAGAAGCAAGCGGTATACCTTTTAAAATTTCTGCCGTTGCTGGTGCAGGCACAGGATATAATCCATGAGCGATATTTATTTTACCTCCACCTGTTGGAATTGGGGAAGCGTGTAACTCATCAATTTTCAAATTTTCTAAAGCAAGGCAACCGCCGATAATATCGATAATGGAATCCATAGCGCCTACTTCATGAAAATGTACTTCTTCAACGGACATCCCATGAATTTTAGCTTCTGCGTGAGCAATCGTATCAAAGACTTTTTGGCTTCGTACTTTAACTCTTGCGGGTAAATCACTATCCTGTATCATTTTTGTAATATCAGAAGCTGTTCTATGGTGTGTTGTTTCACTAAAATCAATATCTAGTTGTTTGGCTTGAATACCTTGCTTGGTTTGATTAGAAAAGTGCAATTTAAAATCATTAAGTGGCAACTTTTGTAAATGAGATTCAATGTAAGCTATATTTGCACCTAAGTCTACTAGAGAAGATAGCAACATGTCACCTGCAATACCCGCATGGCAATCTAAATATATTGTATTCGTCATATCATTCACTCCATCCCTTAATGTTGTTCCAACATATTGACAATCATAGCAGCGTTATAACCACCGCCAAAGCCATTATCAATATTAAGTACACTAGAACCAGGTGCACATGAATTGATCATTGATAATAATGTAGTGATACCATCTAGATTTGCACCATAACCAATACTTGTTGGTACGGCATAGACAGGATGGTCAACCAAGCCAGCAACTACACTTGCTAACGCGCCTTCCATGCCAGCTATTACTACAGATACATTGCAATTGCGAATATCATCAATATGAGCGAAAAGACGGTGGATACCAGAAACTCCAACATCGTAAAATCTTTTTACTGAGATTCCCATTACTTCTGCTGTTATAGCAGCTTCTTCCGCTACAGGAAGGTCAGACGTACCTGCACAAATAATAGCAGCTTGACGTTGTGTCTTGGTAATATGCTCTAAAGATGTACAAACGATTTGTGCTGTTGCATGATGTACCAATTGAGGATATGTTTCACAAATAAAATGGGCTTTTTCATTATTAACACGAGTAATTAAAATTGTTTCTTCGTGTAATATTAATGAGTGAATGATTTTCACTAGTTGTTGCTCAGTTTTACCTTCGCCAAATATTACTTCTGGAAATCCTTGTCGCTTTCTACGATGTAGGTCGATTTTTGCAAAACCTAATTCATCATATTGACTTAATTCTGATTTAGCCTCAGATATTGATAATTGATCTGATTTTACTGCTTGCAATAATGATTCGATGGAATCATATTTATCTGTCATAGTTAAACCACCTTTATACTATAGCGTTAAAATTAAGATTGTATGACCTCATTCATACTACCAGTGCGATAGCCTTCTAAATCAATTGTGACATAGTCAAAGCCAAGCTCTTTAAGTCGTAGTGAAATTTGGTCTTTATGTTGAATTATCGTAACAATATCTGTTTCATCAACTTCGATACGTGCTATGTTGTCGTGATAACGTACTCTCACGTTATTAATATCTAAATCTAAAATGAATTTTTCAGCTTCATTAACTTTATTAACTTTGTTGAAACTAAGTGGTTCACCATAAGGGATACGAGAAGCTAAGCTACAAAGTGCAGGCTTATCCCAAACCGGTAAGCCATTTGATTTGCTTAGTTCTCGTACTTCATCTTTATAAAGTTCAACTTCTTGTAAAACGCTTCTCACCCCGTATTCAGATCTCGCTTTAAGACCTGGTCGGAAATCTGAAATATCGTCCATAATCATGCCGTCTAACACATAATTGAATCCAAATGTTTTTCTTAATGCTTCTAGTTTTGCGTATAATAAACATTTGCTGTAATACCAACTGTCGGGTGTGTTTTTTATGATGTGTGGGTCTTTTAATTCTGCTATTTCCGTCTCTACGATATCTGCATTTAACGTGTTTCCAAGTTCTATAGCCTGATTAAATTCTTCGTTTCTAAATAATTCTGATTTAACTATCACTGCTTTTACATTATTGGTACCTAATACATCAATTGCTTTTTTCAGAACTAAGCTACTATCGACACCGCCTGAAAAAGCAATAACTACTGTCTCCATTTCTTTTAAAAGCATTTCAAGTTTAAATTCTTTATTCTGTAATTTAGTCATCATTTAAATTTCCTCCTTAAATATTTTTGGACGTATTGAAAATTATGATTCTACATACGGTATGGTAAGTGGGCCGAGTGGCATAACGCCAATAGTCATGTCTTTCCCATATTGTCGTTCTAAAGTTTTTAATGTTGCTTCAATATTTGAAACAGGATGTAACATAGCATCTTTTGCTTGTTGATCAGTTAATTTGGAATATAAATACACATTGGCAAAAGTTTGAATCACAGCTTGTTTTTGAACTTGCCACTGATCTAGCATGGCGAAGTTTGGATCATTAATCATTTTGACAAGTGCTTCTGGGGTGTCTGCCATTTTCAGTATTTCTGCATAATTACCATGATTTGGAAAACCATCGCTGCATTCAGATAACATGATAATACTGCCGCCTTCTTTAACCACTTTATGAGCAGCACTCATTCCTTTAACTGTTTGATATAAATTTTGGTCAAGTGGATAACCAGAATTAGATGCGATAACGACGTCAAAGCGATGGTCACATTTGAACATAGCGTGTTTTTTAGCATAAGCACATCCCAAATCATGTGCTTTATACAGTTCTCCAGCAAAGACTTCTGTAATTTCTTTTTCTTTGTTCAATGTTACATTGAGCATAAAGTCAGGTTTGCACATGGCATTAATTTCTCGAGTCATATCTTGTACTGGATTGTCTGTCATATTCCCCCAAGTAGAACGAATATCACCGATCATTTTGGCATTGTGAAATGTCATAATCGTTTCTATACCTGCAATACCAGGCATGATTCCTTTTGGTCCTCCTGAAAATCCAGCAAAGAAATGTGGTTCTATAAAGCCAGTTACAATTTTGAAATCAGAATCTACATAATCTTTGTTTAAATAAACATCACAGCCGTATTTACTATGGCCAACTTTTTTTAAAGTTTGCTTATCATTACAATGATTATGTACAATTCTAATATTGTTTACGATATCTTCACCTAACATTTGTATCAATTCATCTTTAGTTTGATCTCGATGTGTACCAGTACCATTAATGATAACAATATTTTCTAAAGGTACATGTGCAAGGCATTCTATAATAAGAGGTACAAGTATATGATTGGGTGTAGGGCGCGTGATATCACTAATAACGATTGAAACAGTCTGATTGGATTTTACTAAATCTTCCAGCGGATCCGAATTTATAGGATTCTTTAATGCATCACGTATGGCTTGTTTATCATTTTCGAGTGCAGGTATAGGTGTTGGCTCTATTAAGACGCAGTTTTCAGGTAATTCTATATTAAGGTTTGACTTTCCATATAATATTTCTGTATTCAAGGTCGATCTTCCTCCTTATATGAAGCGCTTTCATAAAAATGTGATTTTATTTCCGCATTAGGATGTATTTGGGTCGATTGAGTAACATATTCCTTTGTTCCATATATTCCTTTACTTTTTTGATACCTATCAATCAATATGACTGCTATTGGACATAATATTGCTGTAGTAATAGCCGAAATTGAAATTTGTGCTGTGGCGATAGGTGCTACTTTCTCAATCATAGCATACTCACTTTGACTCAGATTACCATTTGCGAGCGCCGTAGAAGCAGCAGCAACTACTGCAGCAGGTGTAGATACTGCGTTACCTGCTGTAGATGATTCAGAAATTGGTGCAATTACACTCTTTTCTTTAAATATTTTAAAGGCAATGATACCAGTAAATGCGGTACAAATAAAGGTTAATTCTCATAACTAACATCCCCTTAATATGTTATTGGTTATGGAAAAATGTTTTTACAATATTCTTGGTTGTTTGTTTTATCAATTTTTCCGACTTTGAAAATGTTTCTTCTAATGACATAGGTCCATTACTTAAACTAAATGCGCTGAGTATACCACTGTCTTTTAAGTCTTTTTCATCTACTTCTACTGATCCTCCTATAAAAATAACTGGTACATTATACTTTTTAGCACATTTTGCAATGCCAATTGGTGCTTTACCATAAAAAGATTGCTGATCGATTTTTCCTTCTCCAGTAAGGATTAAGTCTGCTTGCTTTAAGTATTTCTCAAATTGTATATATTCCATAACTACCTGGATACCTTCTTTAAAGTAACTTGGGAAAAATGCTTTGAAAGCACCTCCTAAACCACCTGCTGCGCCAGCACCAGGTAAATCGTGTAGCCTTATGCCTGTAGTGTGTTCAACTAGATTAGCCCAATGAGTGAGGTTATCATCGAGTTGATGCATATTTTGTGCAGATGCACCTTTTTGTTTCCCAAAAATAAATGATGCGCCATTAGGTCCTACTAATGGATTTTGAACATCAGTCGCTATAATAAAATTACAATAAGCGATTCGAGGATCAAAATTCGATAAGTCAATTTGAGCTAAATTTTGTAGTTCTCCACCTCCAAAATGTATTGAATGATTTTGGTTATTCTTTAAATCTGCTCCTAAAGCTTGCAACATACCTGCGCCAGCGTCATTTGTAGCTGAACCACCAATCGCCAGGATGAAATTTTGATATCCGTGATTCAAAGCATGTAAAATTAATTCGCCTGTACCATACGTTGTCGTATATAAAGGGTTTAATTCGTCTTGATCTAAATGCTTTAATCCTGAAGCTTCTGCCATTTCAATGACACAAGTATGATTATCTAAAATACCGTATTGAGCTGTTACTTTGTCACCAAGTGGTCCGGTTACACTGACTGTAGTAAACGAACCATTTGTTGCATTTATTAATGCTTCCATTGTTCCTTCGCCACCATCACCGATGGGTAAATCATGAATGGTAGATTCAGGGAAAACTTCTAATATAGAATCTTTCATATACTTGGTTACTTCGCTTGCCTTCATACTTCCTTTAAATGAATCAGGTGCTAATATGATTTCCATTGTGAATTTCTCCTTTATAAGAAAGCGTTTTCTAAAATGTATTGTTCTAAGTTTAACGATTTTACTATTTTGGAAAAAGGGTTAAACTATACAAAAATAATATTTTAAATTTGTATATAAATAACAAGTGGTGAGATAAATGGATATATTGACTGAAGAAATGGCAACGTTAATCGTTAATGAAACAGCTAAAAGAACCAAAACTAACATTAATATTATGAATTTTAATGGAGTAATTATTGCGTCTTTCGATAAAAGACGTATCGGTACGCTACACGAAGGTGCTATAGAAGTGTTGAAACAAGAAAAAACCGTGGTAATTAACCAGAAAGACAGTTTACATCTTAAAGGTACGCAGGCAGGTATTAACTTACCTATTATTTTTCAAGATAATATAGTAGGTGTTATCGGTATTACAGGTAATCCTAGTCAAATTACACATGTAGCAGATTTAGTTAAAATGTCTACAGAATTGTTAATTTATCAGAATTATTTTACATATGAATTGGAAGGGCAAATACGGAGTCAAGAATTATTTATAGAGGAGTTGTTAAAAAGTGAATCATCAAAATCCTTTATTCAATATTTAATGAAACAACTCAATATCGATTTATTAACCTATAGAAAATGTATTATTATCGATATTGAAAAGCAGATTTTTTCTAGAAATAGCATTGTACGTTCATTAACGAGTAGGATAGACGCCCGTTCATTTACAATTGCATTTACGAATTATAACCGTATTGTTATTCTTGCTACTGCTCAGTCAGTGCAAGCTTTAGATAATAAAATCAATCATATATATCAAATATTTCAAAACTTAGAGCTTAACGTTCAAATGGCTTCAAGTCTTATGTTTAAAAGATTAAAAGATTTTAAAAATGCATATGAAGAGTGTGAGTTAGTGTTTATGTTGGCTGAAAATGAAAAGGTTGTAACCTCATTTGAAGATATAGAAGAAAAAACACTTTTATATCAAATTGATAAGAACATAAGAGAACGATTTAAAAAAAGAATATTAAGTGATGTGGGTCAACAGAGTATCGATACACTAAAAAGTTTCTTTGAAAATGATTTAAATATAACGCAAACTGCTAAAAAATTGTATATCCATAGAAATACTTTATTGTATAGGTTAGAAAAATGTGAAAAAGAAACAGGATTAAACCCAAAAAAATACTCTGATGCTGTTAAATTACAGATTGCAATATGGTGTTAGCGACGAAAGCAATAAAATCACTTCATTAGAAAGTTTAGTAAGAATAATAAAAAGGTTAGACACATAAAAAAACACTTTGAAGCAATCAAAGATCAATCATACATGTAATAGATGAGCTGCTAGCATGCAACGACATACAAATTTTAAAAATAATAGCAGTCTAAACGGATAATCATTTTAATATTTTAATTATGTCATACGATAAAAAATAAAAAGTCTTAAGCAATACGATGAACTCGTGTTGCTTAAGGCTTTTTATATGCTTTTTTTAGCTCAGTAGGTTACGAAAGTGAATGATAAAGAGCAACCGTTAAAATTTTGGTTGTTTTTTATAAAGTAATATGACATACTCTATAATAATTAGTATGACATATTAAAAATTTGAGGTGAATCAGTATGACAAAATATATTTATGCATTTGATGAAGGCAATAAAGCCATGAAAGATTTATTAGGAGGTAAGGGAGCTAATTTAGCTGAAATGAAACGGTTAGGGTTACCTGTGCCGGACGGTTTTACGCTTACTACAAAGGCGTGTATTGAGTATTTAAAGCAAGGCGCTCACCTTTCAGATGAATTAGTTGGACAATTACATGAACAATTAGAAGCATTTTCACAACGCACTCAAAAATCATTTTCTTCTAAAGAATCCTTATTATTAGTTTCTGTAAGAAGTGGCGCAAAAATTTCCATGCCAGGCATGATGGATACCATTTTAAACTTGGGGTTGAATGATTTTAATGTTAAAACATTAGCAGAAAAAACAGATGATGCACGTTTTGCATATGACTGTTACCGTAGATTATTACAAATGTTTGGCGAAGTCGTATACGGCATACCGATGACTTCATTCGATACATATTTTAATCAATATAAAGCACAACACAATTACCAAAATGATGCAGATATTCCAGCTGAAGGATTAGAAGAAATATGTGATCATTTTAAAAGTGTTTATTTGGAAGAAGTTTATAAACCATTCCCACAGGAGCCAATTGTACAATTAACAGAAGCAATTGAAGCAGTTTTTAAATCATGGGACAATGATCGCGCACGTGTATATCGTCAATTAAATGAAATACCACACGATATTGGCACTGCAGTTAATATTCAGGAGATGGTTTTTGGTAATAGTGGTGCACAAAGTGGGACAGGTGTTGCATTTACGCGTAATCCAGTAACTGGTGAAGCAAAATTGTTTGGTGAATATTTGTTGAATGCTCAAGGAGAAGATGTTGTCGCTGGTATTAGAACGCCAAAAGATATCAGCACATTAAAAGCACAAATGCCTCATGTTCATCAACAGTTTTTAGAAGTTTCTCAACAATTAGAAAAACACTATAAAGATATGCAAGATATTGAATTTACTATTGAAAATGAGCAACTATATGTCTTACAAACACGCAGTGGTAAACGAACTGCTAATGCAGCCATTCATATTGCAGTAGATTTAGTCGAAGAAGGTATTATTTCTAAAAATGAAGCAGTTATGAATGTAGAAGTAAAATCAATTGAGCAATTATTACATCCTAATTTTGATGATAAAGCACTTGAGAGAGCTACAGCTGTTTCGAAAATGGGACTTCCTGCTAGTCCGGGTGCAGCGAGTGGTGAAATCGTGTTTTCTGCTGAAACTGCAAAATTCAAAGCTGAACAGGGATATAAAGTAATATTGATGAGACCTGAAACCTCACCTGAAGATATTGAAGGTATGGTTGCAAGTGAAGCGATAGTTACCACACATGGTGGTATGACTTCCCATGCTGCAGTTGTAGCTAGAGGAATGGGTAAATGTTGTGTGACAGGATGTTCAGACGTTGAAATTAATGTTAAGGATAAAAAAGTAACATATCCTAACGGAACATTAAACGAAGGGGACATTATCTCAGTTGATGGCGCTAAAGGTGATATTTATTTAGGAGAAGTTGAAACGATTAAAGCTGAGAGAAGTAAGGCTTTTGAACAATTTATGCAATGGTCAGAAGAAATTGCAAGATTAGATGTTCGCATGAATGCAGAAACATCACAAGATATTCAAGCTGGCTACCAATTTGGTGCGAAAGGTATTGGTTTAGTTCGTACTGAGCATATGTTTTTTGGCCCTGAACGTTTGATTGAAATGAGACGTTTCATTTTATCTGATACACAAGATAAAAGAGTGAATGCTTTAAATAAAATTAAACAATATCAAAAAGAAGATTTTGAAACGATATTAAAGTTATCTGGAGAACGTCCGACGATTATCCGTTTATTAGATCCACCTTTACATGAATTTTCACCTAACTCAACAGAGGAAAAAAATAGTGTGGCAAGCCAACTCAACGTGTCTGTTGCAGAGTTAGACCATTATATAGAAAGTTTAAATGAAGTTAATCCAATGTTAGGGCATCGTGGGTGTCGCTTGGCGATTACTTACCCTGAACTTTATATTATGCAAGCAGAAGCTATTATGGAAAGTGCATTGAAACTTAAAAAGCAGGGCATTGATTGTCAACCTGAGATTATGATTCCGCTCGTATCAACTGTTTCAGAATTCACAACATTAAAGACACAAGTTGTTGAATGCATTGAAGCCTTACAATCTGAAATGGGAGTAAGTGTTCACTATATGATTGGAACGATGATTGAAACACCAAGAGCATGTCTAATCGCTGGAGATTTAGCACGAGAATGTGATTTCTTTAGTTTTGGCACAAATGATTTAACACAATTAACGTTTGGTTTCTCACGTGATGATGCTGGTAAATTTATTAGCGCTTATTCAGAGCAAGGCATATTAACAATAGACCCATTCCAAACACTTGATATAGATGGCGTTGGACAATTAATTAAGCAAGCGACAGAGCAAGCAAAAGCCACAAATCCAACGATAAAAATTGGCGTATGTGGAGAATTAGGCGGTGACCACAAATCAATTCAATACTTTAATCAACTAGATTTGGATTATGTATCATGTTCTCCATTTAGAGTGCCAGGAGCCTTATTATCAACAGCTCAAAGTGAAGTCGAAGGCGGTAGATTACGTGTTAAATGATAATGATAGAACACAGTTAACGCTATTCGTTGTATCTGATTCTATAGGTGAGACAGCACAGCGAATGATTCATGCGACCTTAACACAATTTCCAGATGTCACGCGTATAGAAATTAAAAAATTTCCTTTTATCAAAAATCAAGATGAATTACTCAATGTGCTTTCTTTGGCTAAGGCGCGTGGTGCAGTCGTTATAACGACTTTAGTTAATCCAGAATTTAACATAAAAGGTCAGGCATATGCTCAAGCGCAACAAATTCCATATGTTGATTATATGTCTGATTTAATTAGCATTATTCAAGAACATACGAATTGTTCACCCATCTTAGAAAGTGGTGCTTTGCGCAAGTTAGATGACAACTATTTTAAAAGAATTGAGGCAATGGAATATTCTGTGAAATATGATGACGGTAAACATTTTACGGATATAGGAGAAGCTGATGCTTTGATTTTAGGTGTTTCTCGAACGTCAAAGACGCCTTTAAGTATGTATTTAGCAAACAAAGGTTATAAAATCGCTAATATCCCTTTAGTTCCAGAAGTGGATATTCCAGATGAGGTCTTTAGAAATAAAAATTTAAAGGTATTTGGTTTGACTGCGAGTCCTACCTATATCTTAAATATTCGTACTGAACGCGTGAAAGTATTAGGTTTACATGGACCTACAGATTATAATAGTGTCGATAGAATTAAAGAAGAACTAATGTATGCCGAAGAAATATTTGCTAAATTAAATGCTACAGTTATTAATACGGAATTCAAATCGATTGAAGAATCAGCATTTTATATTGAAAAGTTTTTATAAAGATGAAAAATTGTAATTACCTATGTGTGTTTCAAATCTAGATATCAAACTTGAATTGTCTAAATTTATGTTAAAAGGGTATGTTTGATAATAGAAAACGATATTTAAAAAGAGGGGATACTATGTTGAAATCGACAGTGCCGTATTTGTTTTTTAACGGTCAATGTAAAGACGCTTTGGCATTTTATAGTCAGGTGTTGAACGGAGAGATTAAAGATACAATGACGTACGGTGAAGCGAATGAAAGTGTTGCAGATGATCCTAATCGTATCATTCATGCCCAATTAGAAGTTGATGGTAACTTATTCATGCTGTCAGATATACCTAAAGATGATGATACAATGCTACAAGATAGAAATGTATATATTGTTTTAGAATTTGATAGTGAAGCGGCAGTCGAAGAAGCTTATGAACAATTGAAAGATGAAGGCAATGTTCAAATGGAGCTAGATACTATGTTTTGGGGAGCGAAATATGCCAAGTTGATTGATAAATATGATATCGGTTGGGATTTAAGTTACACATATCCACAATAACTTAAACTGCAATTGGAATAGAAATATTCACGCACATGTATCTTAATCTGTTCAAACATAAAAAGATGTTTATTAAGGTATAACAGTATATAATTAAAATAAATGCATTTTCATTTTTGAAGATAGCACCTCAAGTTGCATTGCTATTTACTGCGATAACTTGAGGGCTGTACTTTCGAATGGATTTGCATTTTTTATTTTAAATGGCACGTCGTACTTTATCTATTAAAATAACTAAGAATTGAAAGCAGCGTTTTTCACGCTGCTTTCAACATAAAATTAGGCCTTCATTTTTTATAAGTACGAATGATTTTGGATTTGGCTATCATATATATGATCAATCCTGTAATCATGGCAATGGTTGCAGTCGTTGGGATTTGAGAACTTAAAGCTGTGATTTTAGGAAGTTCTTGGTGTGTCACAAAGGGAATAAGGTAATTATTGATGTTGAAAATTATAAACATAATAAATGCAAATAGGATACTGCCGTTACGTGCTTTTTTGATATGTTTTTGGTATTCATCTTTAGAATCGACATCAAATAGGTCTACTTTTTTATTGTGAAGTGCGCGTGTGAGTAAGATTGAAGCCACCATCAATCCAATCAATGCAATGATACTAACAAATGGTATTTGTTGAAAATACATAGAGATAAAACAATCTAGTGCGGAAATCATCAATGTTCCCCAAAATATCCAGACATATAGTTTGGCATAGAGATTTAATAATACTTGCCGTTCATATTCATCAGTAAATCTATAGTTTGGAATTAAGCGAAGTGTTTTTTCATTATTCAAGATGATTGGCCTCCTATTCTATTAATTTTATGCGCGAATCTTTGTTAACTGTAAAGATGACAATGAATATAAAGGGTATATAGGTACTTATATTTAATAAATAACTAAAATTCATTGGATTTCCTGCAAGTAGTGGTGCGGTGATTGTTGCAGTCCCTAACATATAAATTAGGGCTATAACCAAGAAAATAATCCTTTTATTTCGTGTTTCTTTTAGTAGTTTATAATATGTATGTCGCTGATGTACTTCAATTTCAATAGCATCTGCACCGAGACGATTCATGCTCATTCTACAGAATAGAATAATAATTAACAGGGCACCACCAACGGTAAATGGTGATAAAAATTCTCGCTCTATATCAAGGAAAATAGATAAATAAACAAGGGCAAGTAACGTATATAAAGCAATAATTGAAATTTTTGCTAATGTTTTATCAATTTCATGTCGTTGATATTCATCAGGTGTATCAATTAAACCGGCGAAGTTTTGATATAACCATTTATCTCTTTTCTTCATCGTTATGATCCTCCCAAAATAAATCGTTTAATGTAACATTTAATGATTGTGCAATATTGATACATAAATTTAATGATGGATTGTATTTATCATTTTCAATCATATTAATCGTTTGTCGTGAAACGCCTACGGAACGTGCAAGCGCAAGTTGAGATATTTGTTGTTGACTGCGAAAGTATTTAACTTTATTCAATTTAAATCATCACTTCTTTCTGATGTGTCAAATATATATGACATAACTTTTTTCGTCAAGATAATATAAAAAGTAATAAATCTTTATATATTAAATAAAGCGCGATATATAAAATGTTTCTAAAAACAAGCGGGGTAGAAATCATTTGATAAAATTTGATTTCTACCCCGTTTGGGATTGTATGTGATAGTTCAGCGTTGAATGTGTCATACCTTGGCAACAACATCACACCGTATTCATTTGGCGTTATTTTTAAGAAGGTTAATGACCATTTTGATGATGGCTTTTATTTATCTTTTGTTTGTCGCAGTGAGATTATTAAATAATGTTGAGTGCAAATTTACTACGATTGCTATTGTACATGATAATGTATTGTGGCGGTAAGTATAACAACTTCATTATTTGGGTTATAGTAACCATGAGCTACATCACTATTAAAACGAAAAGCTTGGTTACTGCTAATTGTATAAGACGTTTGTTCGACTTCAATATTTAAAGTGCCTGAATTAACAATGATAAACTCTTCAGATTGTAAATGATGAGGATCAGAAATCATTTTACCACCTGGTTGAATTTCCATTTTAAACATTTCAAAATGCTTTCTATCATCGTAAGGAAAATACGGAAAGATCTTAACTTTATCTTCAACAATAGGAATAATGTCAGATTCATCTACGAAGTTTATATGTTCTTGTCTTGTTGATGTCAGTTGTGACAGAGGTAAATGAAGTCCATTGGCAATCTTCCATAATGTTGTAATTGTTGGATTAGATGCGCCTTTTTCAATTTGACTTAGCATGTTTTTACTAACGCCAGTTAGGTTAGCCATTTTATCTAAACTAAGCTGATGTTTACTACGATAAGTTGCTAAATTTTTTGCAATAATATTTTGAATATGATACACGTGAATCGCTCCTATTTACATTATAACGTACATATTGTACCATATGTAATGTTGTTTAGAAAATTTATGATGTAAGGTGAGCAAAATGGAAAATTATAGAAAAGTAAAACCGTTTAATTGGCTTTTATTTATCGGTGTCTTATTAGTGGGTGCAAATCTAAGGGCGCCAATTACTTCAATCGGAGTTGCGTTGCCTGATATAAAAAATGATTTGGCGATGTCTAACAGTGCAGTTAGTGTAATTACAGTCGTCCCGTTGATTGCATTCGCAATTATTTCGCTATTTGCAGCAAAAACCAGTTATCGCTTTGGATTAGAGCGTACAATTTTTGTGGCTTTATGGCTAATACTGATTGGTGTAATCGTACGTTCTATCACAGGTGTTTCGTGGTTATATATAGGTACCATTCTTATCGGTGTCGGTATAGGTTTTGGTAATGTACTTGCGCCAGCAGTGATCAAAGCGAAATTCCCATTACATATAGGTGTGATGACAGGCTATTATACTGTCGTTATGAACGTGTTTGGAGGATTATCATCATATGGAACGGCGCCAGTCGTCAAAGCATTTAATTATAATATTGCTATTAGTGCGATTGGTGTCATTACATTGATTACCATTATAATATGGGCGTTTCAATTAAAGCATAAGGAAGAAACAACGGCCTCATTACCAAAAGAGAGTGTCAATGTTTGGAAGTCGCCATTATCATGGCAAATAACGATATTGATGGGCGGACAGTCACTTATTTTTTATTCTCTAATCAATTGGCTGCCAGCATATTTATCTCAAAGTGGTATGTCTATCAGTGAAGCCGGGATGTATTTATCAATTATGCAAATCTCCATCATCCCATTAACATTTATTACACCTATATTTGCTACCAAAATGAAATCACAGTTTTTATTAACTTTTATCACTGGTTTATGTTTTGTGGTGGGTGTTTCAATAATGTTATTTTCACCACAATTTGCTTTAATTGCTACGATTTTAATTGGTGTTGCAAGTGGCTTAGCGTTTGGACTTGTTAATACATTCTTTAGTTTAAGAACAGAACATAGTCAAACGTCAGCAAAGTTATCTGGTATGGCTCAATCTGTGGGTTATCTTTTTGCAGCTATAGGTCCTTTATTATTTGGTATATTACACGATGTTACAGGTCAATGGATCGGTTCATTAAGTATTTTATTAATCACTGCACTATTAATCACATTATTCGGCTCACAAGCAGGGCGTAATCGAACAATAGAAAAAACAATAGAACAATAGACAGTATCATTCAAATATTGTACGATATTTTACAACATGCTTTGTTTTTCTATGAGTTTTAAAATTAATTGGATTTGATAAGTTGAGCTACATTAATAGTCACATAGATGACTTATGTAGTCTTCATTAAAATCTAAAAGAAACGATGAGGTGTCATTATGCAACTTATTTTTGATCCAAGTGTAAGCCCGATTTATCGAGGTATACTTGCGTTTTTCTTTGTTATTAATATAGCACTTGCCTTTATTATTGTATTCTTAGATAGAGATCGCAGAGATGCTACAGCAACTTGGGCATGGTTATTTCTACTATTTGTAGTACCTATTTTAGGCTTTATTATTTATATATTCTTTGGTCGAGCAGTACGGAAAAAACGGGAACAAGGCTTTCACCATAATCAGATAGATGACGTGAAAGAACGAATGAAAACACAGTTATCAGATGCTACCAACAAGATTAATCATTCAGATAACCGATTAGTTAAAAAACATGCAGATATTGTAAATACATTGCTAACGAAAGAACCAACATTTTTAAGTTACGATAATAATGTCGACATTTATACTGATGGTCATGCGCTATTTGACCAAATGAAAGAAGATTTACGCAATGCGAAATCGTATATTCATTTAGAGTATTATGTTTTGAAATTAGATAAGTTGGGATCTGAAATTGTCGATATTTTGCAACAAAAGGCTGAAGAAGGATTGGAAGTTAAAATACTTTATGATGCAGTAGGCTCTAAAACGGTACATAAATCAAAATTCAAAAACTTCCAAGAAGCTGGTGGACAAGTAGAGGCTTTCTTCCAAGCTAAAATTCCATTAATAAATTTCAGACTAAACAATAGAAATCACCGTAAAATTTTAGTGATTGATGGTATGACTGGTTATGTGGGTGGATTTAATATTGGTGACGAATATTTAGGTTTAGATGAAAAATTTGGCTATTGGCGTGATACACATTTAAGAGTTAAAGGTGATGGGGTTGACGCGTTACAGCTCAGTTTTATCCACGATTGGAATTCTCAATCACACCGTGAACAATTGGAATATAATGATAAGTATTTCCCAGACAATGCAAATCAAGGTGGAGATGTGCCGATGCAAATTGCACTCAGTGCCCCAAGTGATAACTGGCATCAGATAGAGTTTGGCTATATGAAAATGATTATGAACGCTAAAGAATCAATTTATATGCACAGTCCGTATTTTATACCAGATAAAGGTTATATCAATGCACTGCGTATAGCTGCAAAAGCTGGGGTAGACGTGCGGTTAATTATTCCTAATAAACCAGACCATATTTTTGTATACTGGGCCACAATTACAAGTGTCGCGCAGTTGATTAGAGATGGTGTCAAAGTTTATACGTATGAAAATGGATTTATTCATTCAAAAATGATGATTATTGATGATGAAGTAGCAAGTGTAGGCTCATCAAATATGGACATACGTAGTTTTGAATTAAATTTTGAAATTAATGCATTTATGTATGATGCAAATATTGTCAAAGAACTTAAAGCAGCATTTATAGAAGATATGAAAGTATCTAAGGAATTAACAGAAGAGCGCTATGAACAGCGATCAAATTGGATTAAGTTCAAACAATCGATTGCTAAATTAGCGTCACCAATTCTATAAAATATAAAGCATATTGAAGTGGCAGGTTCTAAGACTGTATGTATTTATCAATGCAACTATCGCTCGTGATGCCACTGGAGTTCCAATAACATATTGTAATTTTCCAACCATAAGATTGGTCTGATGAGGACGGTGACATGGAATCAAATTTACGTTTTGATTTCTATACCGTCCTCATTTTCATTATAATGAGTGATATGAGAAAACTGGAGAACAGATGATGTAAAAAGGGGGGATTGAATGCAACGGGAAAGCGGTCAATTCATTTATCGTCAATTATATAGCCAATTAAAAGAAGATATTCTCGCATTCAAATATGAAAGTCATGAAAAGTTACCTTCCAAAAGAGATATGTCACAACATTTAAATATTAGTGTGAATAGTGTAAAAGCAGCATATGAACAGCTACTGGCTGAGGGATATATTTATACTGAAGAGCGGAAGGGTTATTTTATTGAGCCATTAGAAAAATTGATCATTGATCCAAATGCGCAAATATCTTTGAATGTTCAAGAACAGCAAATTGAAGATGCATACGATTATTCATTTTCTCATATGAGTACCGATATTTCAGCGTTTCCAGTAGAGGTATGGACTAAACTCGTTAAACGTGTATTTGAAAATTATGATCATGAATTATCTTCAATACCTCAAATTAAAGGGCCAATAGAGTTAAGACAATCGATTGCCAAATTAGTGTCTTATCAAAGAGGTATCCAATGTCATCCGGAACAAATTGTCATTGGATCAGGCACTAATATACTGTTAACCAAATTGATTCAATTATTACCAGATGAAATCAAGATTGCAGTGGAAAATCCAGGGTACTCAAGGTTTAGAACACTAATCCGTCAAACAACTGCACAGTTAAAACCGATTGCTTTAGACCATAAGGGGATATCTATTGAAGCAATTAAACAAGCTCAACCTGATGCTACGATAGTGACACCATCGCATCAATTTCCAATGGGAATCATCATGCCTGTGTCGCGTCGTATTGATCTTTTGAACTGGGCAAGTCAAACACAAAGTTACATCATAGAAGATGACTATGATAGTGAGTTTAAATATGAAACTGATAATATCCCCTCACTGTTTAGTTTTGATAAAAATGAACGCGTGATATACTTAGGTACTTTTTCGAAAACGCTAATGCCGGGATTGCGCATGAGTTATATGATTTTGCCAATTAATTTAGTAAAACAATTTGATCACTATAATTTAAATATGATTCCTGACTTTTCAACGATTCACGCACTTACATTAAATTTAATGATCAAAGAAGGCTACTATGAAAAATACGTGAAAAAGATGCATCAAATATATGGAAAGAAACGAGAAACACTCATCACACATCTATCCGATACCTTTACAAGTAATATTCGAATCAAAGATACGCGAGCAGGTTTACATTTTATTGTAGAAGTTATCACACCCTTTTCCTACCAAGAAATTGAATCAAGAGCTAAAGAAATGAAACTTGAGCTTTATACACTAAATCGATTTTCTGTGAAAGCGCTTGAAAAAAATAGTTCATATAAAACACTGATTATAGGATTTTCAAAAATCAAGCAAGAGCAGATTCCTCAGGCAGTACAGAGATTAAAAGAAGTCATTTGGGAATAAACTGGTTCCATTAAATTGTCATAACTGGTACTTTACACTGTACCAATAATCCCTTAAATTTTAGAAAACTACAGGTCTTATGTAGAAGCAAAGAGGAGGGGTTATTGATGACAAATCAATTTGAAAGCTATAAGAGACAACGTGATAAGTATGTAGCACGTGGTGTTGGGAATGGTAATCTGCATGTTGCAGATCATGCACAAGGTGCTACGATCACAGATATAGAAGGTGAACGTTTCATAGATTTTGCGGGAGCAATTGGTACATTAAACGTTGGACACACACACCCTAAGATAACCAAACATTTAAAAGAACAACTAGACAACTTTATACATCCTGGCTTCAATGTCATTATGTATAAAAGCTATCTCAACTTAGCTCAAAAATTAACAGAGATTACACCTGGTGATTTTGATAAAAAAGTGATTTTACTTAATTCAGGTGCAGAAGCTGTAGAGAATGCAGTGAAAATTGCTAGGAAACACACTGGAAGGCAATCAGTTGTTTCCTTTGTAAGAGGTTTTCATGGACGTACAAATTTAACAATGTCTATGACAAGTAAAGTAAGGCCTTATAAACTTGGATTTGGCCCATTTGCACCAGAGGTTTACCAAGCGCCATACCCTAATATTTCAGAAAAATCCGAATACTTATCTGAAGCAGCCTATATTGATCAAATGATTGATAAGTTACATGATTTTTTCATAGAGACTGTAGATCCTAGTGAAGTAGCTTGTATCGTGATGGAACCAGTCCAAGGAGAAGGCGGATTTATTATTCCGGATAAAAAATTCGTGAAAGCAGTTAAAAAAATATGTGAAGCGCATGACATTATTTTTGTAGCAGATGAAATTCAAACAGGTTTTGCACGAACAGGTAAAACATTTGCGATTGAACATTTTGATATAGAACCCGATTTAATAACTGTGTCTAAATCATTGGCTGCAGGATTTCCATTAAGCGGTGTAGTTGGAAAAGCGGAAATTATAGACAGTGCATCTCCTGGAGAACTAGGTGGCACATATGCTGGAAATCCCTTAGCTTGTGAAGCTGCTTTAAAAGTCATTGAAATCATTGAAGAAGAAGACTTAAACAATAAAGCAGAACAAATTGGAAAACAACTTGAAAGTTTCTTATATCGCAGTGCAGAACAATATTCATTTATCACAAACATTCGTAGACTTGGTGCTATGGTTGCCTGTGAAATCATCGATGATCAAACCGGTCAGCCCAATAAAGCATTGACTGGAAAAATTATTCAAACAGCGAATGCAAATGGTTTGTTATTATTATCTGCTGGTATTAAAGGTAATGTTTTACGATTCTTAACACCGCTTGTTATTACAGACGATGAATTACAACAAGGATTAGAAATATTGTCTGAAACATTTGAAAAAGTGAGTATAGCGGAAGCACATCTGGACGCTTAAAATTTTATTTTTAAATAACGGGTATAGTTAAGTCATACCTCATAACAAAAATAAATGTAAAGGAGAGAACAATAATGAGTCAATTAGAAGTTTATAATCCTTCTACCAATGAAATTATAGAACGTTTAAACTACACAAGTCATGATGAAATCCATTCACAAATTGAACGTGCACGTACAGCATTTGAAGAATGGAAATTAGTTGATGCACACGAACGTTCAGCAAAGTTATATCAATGGGGGAAACTCATTGATGAACATCAGGATGAACTTGCGAAGCTTATTACACTTGAAGGTGGAAAACCTTTAGCAGAAGCTAAAGGGGAAGTCATATATGCGAATGCTTATGTAAAATGGTATGCGGAAGAGGCTAAGAGAGTATATGGACGTACGATACCTGCAAATACGTCATCTAAGAAAATAGTGATTGATAAATTTCCGGTAGGTGTAGTAGGGGCGATAACACCTTGGAATTTCCCGGCAGCGATGATAACGCGTAAAATGGCGCCTGCATTAGCTGCTGGATGCACAATCATTTGTAAACCTGCTGTCAAAACACCTTTAACAACCATTAAACTAGTTGCACTAGCACATGAAGCCGGCATACCCAAAGATGCGATATCCTATATTATTGCGTCTGGTAAAGATGCAGGTGATATCTTCACCACACATAAACTGATTAATAAAGTGACATTTACTGGATCGACTGCTGTTGGAAAATCACTGATTGAACAGTCAGCGCAAAGTGTGAAAAATGTAACGATGGAGCTAGGTGGTTTAGCCCCTTTAATTGTGCATAAAGATGCTGATATTGAAGCAGCTGTAGAAGGTACGATTGCTTCTAAGTTTAGAAATGCAGGGCAAACATGTATCTGCGCGAATCGTATTTTTGTACATCGAGATATAGCCGATCAATACACAAACCGTTTGATTGAGAAAGTCAACGAACTTTCTGTTGGTGATGGTCTGCAAAAGGATGTAAACATAGGACCACTCATTGATAAAGCTGCAGTTGAAAAAGTGATGACACATATTACAGATGCACAAGCTAAAGGTGGGAAATTATCACGGTCAGTAGATGAAATACAAGCGTTAAAAGGAAATTTCCTAAAACCAGTGGTTATCTCTAATGTGAATTTAGATATGAAAGTAATGCATGAAGAAACTTTCGGTCCAGTTGCACCGGTTATGGTTTATGAAGATTTAGATGAAGCAATAAAAAAGGCAAACGATACAGAATTTGGCTTAGCTTCTTACTTCTTCACAAATGATTATCGTACAGGATTAAAGCTTTATAATGAGTTAGAATATGGTGTTGTTGGGTGGAATGATGGTGGTCCTTCAGCTGCTCATGCACCATTTGGTGGTTTGAAAGAAAGTGGTTATGGCAGAGAAGGTGGCACTGAAGGTATAGAGCCATACTTAGAAACAAAATATTTATCCATAGGTATTTAAAGTGCCAGTTAGAAAGCACTAGTTGTAAATAAAGCAAAACGTATGAATCTAAACGAACAAGAAAGTGATGATTAGATTGAAACTAATATAGAAAATTTAAGCTCATTCACTTTTAATTCAATGAATGTTATGGGGTATGTAAAATGAAATCTCAATTTAATAAGACGATGAATATTGTTGATGTCTTATTTCTGGCAATCGGCGCAATGCTTGGATGGGGCTGGGTCGTATTATCAGGAGAATGGGTATCAACAGCTGGTTTTGTAGGAAGTGTTGTGGCATTTTTACTCGGTGGATTTTTAGTCATTGTCATCGGACTTACATATGCAGAATTAGCTGCAGCAATTCCAGAAACTGGCGGCGGTTTTGTATTTGTTAAAAAAGCTTTTTCACCAGGCGTTGCCTTTATATCAGGTTGGTCCGTATTATTTGGCTATGTTTCAGTTATTACATTTGAAGCGGTCGCATTGCCCACAGTGATCGACTATGTTATTCCATTTCAACATCAAGGATTGATGTGGAATATCGCGGGGTGGGATGTATACTTCACATGGGTTATCATTGGCTCAATTGGAAGTGTCATTTTAACTTCACTTAATTATTTTGGTGTAAAGCCTGCAGCAATCATGCAAACAGTTTTCACAATTTTTATTGTAGGCGTTGGCTTATTACTTGTATTTGGTGCAGGATTTAATGGTAATTTCAACAATTTACAGCCATTTGAAAATGGTATTGGTGGAACGATGTCTGTATTAATGATGATTCCATTTCTGTTTGTGGGCTTTGATGTCATCCCACAAATTGCAGAAGAAGTTAAAGCACCTGCGAAAAAAATTGGCGGTATTTTAATATTATCAATTATCGCTTCTGTGATTTTTTATTTGCTCATTGTATTTGGTGTAGCAACAGGTTTATCACCTAAAGCTCTAAGCAACAGTAATTTGGCGACAGCAGATGCAATGGCTAACTTATTTGGTCATAGTGGATTTGGCGTCTTGCTAGTATTAGGTGGTGTAGCTGGCATTATTACAAGTTGGAATGCTTTTATTATTGGTGGTAGTAGAATTCTGTATGCTATGGCGAAAAATCACATGATTCCTAAATGGTTTGCATTTATTCATCCTAAATATAAGACACCTACACATGGTATTTTGTTTCTTGGTATCTTAGCGTTTGTTGCACCACTTTTAGGTAGAGCAGCACTTGTATGGATTGTTAATGCTGGTGGTATTGGTGTGGTATTAGGGTATTTACTTGTAGCGATTTCTTTTATGAAGTTACGCAAAGTGCAACCTGATTTAGCTAGACCCTATCGTATAAAGAATGGAAAACTCGTTGGTAGTATTGCTATTGTTTTAAGCGTTTTGTTTATAGTCATTTATTTACCAGGTATGCCATCATCGTTAGCATGGCCTTCCGAATGGCTTATCGTATTGGCTTGGTATGCAATCGCAGCAATTTTATATGTAACACAAACAAGAAAAGCTACTGCAAATGTCCCTGTAAACGCACGTGTGGATAAAGAGTAGAGTGAGATTGAAAATATATTTATCATTACATTGATTTAGATGAACATAAATAAATCCTGGGACGTGTAAATTGTCTCAGGATTTGTTTTATATTGTATGTCGTTGCTATTTTGCAATGTGAATCAGTTGGTCACCAGGACGTATCCATTGTTTTTTAAAACAAATTCTATAAAGAAAGAAACTGATAATGGCTGGCAATAAAATGTGGAAAGTAAGAATTAAGGACCAACTCTGTATAGAGCCACCCATTGTATTGATAGTCATAATTTGACCGATGAAGCCGCTTGTGCCCATACCAGCACCTGCAGCATTATTTGTCATAGGGAAGCACGTTGTCATAATAGGTGCAACAATAGCGCTTGTAAGAGTAGGTGGTAGTAAAATCATTGGATGTTTAATGATATTTGGGACTTGCAACATACTTGTACCAATACCTACAGAAAGCACACCACCCCAACCATTATCTTTATAGCCAGTAACTGCAAAACCAACCATTTGTGATGCACAACCAATTGTTGCTGCGCCTGCAGCGAGGCCATTCAAATCTAACATCAACGCTAAAGCTGCACTTGAGATCGGTGCAGTTAAAGCTAAACCAAAGATAACAGAGACTAAGATACCCATGATGAACGGTTGTTGATCCGTGGATGCAATGATAATTTTGCCTAAGCCTGTCATAAATTGATTTAATGCTGGTCCAAAAGCCTTTGCAATAAAACCACCAATTAATATCGTTAGTAGTGGAGATAAAATGATGTCGATTTTTGTTTTGCCAGCATATAATCTACTCAGTTCAACAACGATGACTGTAGCGATATAAGCGCCCACTGGACCACCATCAAAAGTTGTATAACCTAATGTACCTACGATAACACTAGAAAATGTAACGAGTGGTTTTGCGCCTAAACCGTAAGCTATCGCCACACCAATAGCGGCACCAGTCATGGACATTGCTACTTTACCGATTGCTGATAAAAATGTCAGATTTAATTGTGGTAATAATGTTTGTTCTCCAAGCGTTTCTAAAATCAATCCGATAATCAAAGAGCCAAATAACCCTAAAGCCATATAACTTAACGCTTCAATGATCCATCTATGTAGATAATTTTTCATACTTCCTCCCCTTAAAACCATTGATAATTAGCAAATTAATATAATTATATAGTTTGTCGTGGTTTATAGCTAGTCTATTTAAGGATTTCTTAAAAACTTACATTAAACATGCTTGCTGAAAAATATTGAAAACATTAAGGAATAGTCTCAGTGAGCACATGTTATTTCAAATGCAGTATTCGATTTTTTATGATAAAAAAATGCGTTAGTTAGATTGAGTATAGCAAGATAAGTAATATTGACTGAGGTGTGTAAGACGTTATTACAAATCGCATTTAAACATTGTTATATATAAAAACACACCCTGACATTAAAGATCAGGGTGTGTGTTAAGCTTTATTTTTGCCATGTTTCCTGGGAAATATAAAGCTATTGCTGAATGGTTATTAAGCTTTGTTTACTGATGCATCATAGATAGAATCGATTGTATCTGCTAAAATTTTATCAAATTCTTCATCTGATTGATTGACATTTAAGTCATTGATTAATGCACGAGAGAAACTAGCAATTAAGTCTTTGTTTTGTTTTAAAACTTCGTTAGCATGTTCTCTACTATAACCACCGGATAAAGCAACGACACGAACCACATTAGGGTGTGCGATTAATTCTTGATATTGGTTAGCTTTAGTTGGGATTGTTAATTTTAACATTACGAGTTCATCGTCATTTAATTTATTTAGCTCAGCTAATATTGCACTTGATAAGTATGATTCAATCTCTGCTTTGTTATCAGCATTGATATTTACCTCTGGTTCGATAATTGGGACCAATCCAGCAGAGATGATTTGTTTTCCAATTTCGAATTGTTGTTGTACAACTTGGTCAATACCAGTTTTATTAAATTCTAAAATATTAGAACGCATTTTTGTACCGAAAATTTTATGATCATTTGCACGGTTTAATAATTTATCTAAATCTGGAATTGGCTTCATTAATTGCACGCCGTTTTGTTCTTCAGCTAAGCCTTTATCAACTTTTAAGAAAGGAACGACACCTTTATCAGCTAAATAGTCACCAGTATGTTTACCTTCTACCTCACGGTCCATCGTTTGTTCGAAAAGAATTGCACCAATGATTTTATCTGAACTGAATGCAGGTGATGAAACAATTCGTGTACGCATATCATGTACAAGTTTAAACATTTCATCTTCACTGTTATATTGATCTTCAGTTACACCATAGTCACTTAATGCTTTAGGTGTACTGCCACCACTTTGGTCTAATGCAGCAATGAATCCTTTGCCGTTTTTCACTTTATCAAATTGTTCTTTATTCATTCTTACCACTCCTTTTGCTTTTATTCATATATAGTATGATAAAAATTAGGTGTCAACGCAAGTTGTAGGCTCTATGTGAAACGAATTATTCATATTTTAATATGGTTAGCAATGTTGTATGTTTCATAATCATTTATTACTTCGTTAATGCTATTAAAAATATAGGTGTTGGATTATAAAATTCATCATGTGATTGATAAATGCGTTTATGAATGGTCGTATCTACATGGATGGGTTTCGTATTTATTTGCTTAAGGATATTTAAATCGTATTGAGGGCGGTCGTAGTGATTAATTGAAATACTTTGCTTTATATTTTCACTCTCTGCTAACATCGTGTCTCCTAAAGTATGATGCGCGTGGTGATTAGGTATATCACTATAATCTGTAAAAGCATCGTTGCCATAATCTCCATCGATATTAATGAGTGTAGCATTTGGTTTTAAAACGCGTAACCATTCTTGGTAGGCAGCTTTTGTATCTGGTAATAACCATGTAACATTTCTAGAAATGACTAGGTCAAAATACGCATCGTCAAAATGTAAATGTTCAGCATCCATGACTTGAAAGTTGACATTTATATTAAAACGTAATGTATTTTGCTTAGCAGATTGAATCATTTCAGAGGAAAGGTCAATACCAGTAACTTGTGCACCTTGTTGTTGACATAGAATTGCTAGAAAACCTGCGCCTGTGCCAATGTCTAAGATTTTCATACCGGGTTCGATTGTTATAATTTGGTTTATTTCAGATAGCCATCTTTCTGCGTGCACACTTTTAAGTTCTGCTTGCTTGTCTTTGCTAAAAGAAGTCGCACGCTTATTCCAATAATTAATGATTTTACTTTTGTTCATGTTAAATACCTCATTTATTATAAATACATTATATATGAATTATAAGCTATTTTAGTTGAAAAGTATGGGATTAATAGTTTTGCAAAAAGAAAAACGGGACAGGAATCGCTTGTAAAGCATGATTTCTGTCCCGTTCTTTATGTGCGTTTTTCTAATTACTTACGTGGTAATCCGTATTGATTAACTGCTTTGTCACTATCGGTAATCATGTAAAAGAAAGCGACAATATTTAAAATGAAGAAAATAATGCTACTAATGCCGAAAATAACTGCTAAAATATTGAAAAATAAGCCGTCACCAGATGGGATAAATGAGGCAATTAAAAATAACACGGAAAAGACGCCAAATATAATTGGAAAAGTCATCGTCCGACCAATATCATGCATGCGTCTTGTAGCCACTGAAAAATCAGGAATAAAGATAATAATTGTAAATAAAGCGCTAATTGCGTCACTTATCGACGTTGGTATTTTGAAAATATAGTCTAATAGTATAGCCAATAGAATAGTGATTAATATATTGACTAAAAATGGAAACCACAATTCTTTTCTTCTAGCACGCCCTTTAAAATCAAGCGCATTTTTCCAATACAATTTATAATAATGCCACATGATATAAACTCCCTTTGTTAAATATTGAGAATTACCAATATTATTTTTTAAAAAATAAAGTATATTGAAACTTAATTGTGTGTTGAATTTACTATAGAAAAAGGAAAATAGCAACTGTTCGAAAAAATATAAAAATAATATTAATACATAAATAACGCATAATAATACAAAAAGAAAGTTTGTTCCGTTCGTTAATTTCGTTAAATTTAAACTTAACACTGTGATTGTAACGATTTTAGAGACTGTGACTAATAGAAATATTATATATTTATTCATCTTTTGTGTTTGTGTTTTTTGAATGCAATTTGCATTATTATTAAAAGTTCGTTAGGCTCATGTTTGTAATTTAATAAATGGTTTTGCTAAAAAATTATAGTGATTAGCAAATTTTTTACATATTTTACTAACAATAAGGGGTGTCTATTGTGAAAAAAGAAAGAGTAAAAGTAATGGATTGGACGACCTTTATAGGGTCTTCATTGATATTACTGATTGCAGTTATTCCGATGATGGTTTTTCCTAAGGCCAGTCAGGACATAATTACGCATTTAAATGAGGTCGTGTCGAGTACACTCGGCTCAATATATTTATTGATTGGACTTGCAACGTTAATATTTGTACTTTATATTGCATTTGGTAAATATGGTAATGTGACGCTTGGTAAAGCGACAGACAAGCCTGAATTTAATAATTTTAGTTGGGCAGCTATGCTATTTTGTGCCGGAATTGCTTCAGATATTTTATATTGGGGCGTTATTGAATGGGCATTCTATTATCAAGATCCTCCACATGGCGGTAAAGGAATGACGGATAGTGCATTGAATTACGCTACTATGTATGGCATGTTCCATTGGGGACCAATTGCTTGGGCCACATTTGTATTGCCAGCACTAGCAATTGGTTATCTTGTTTTTATTAAGAAAAAACCAGTTTATAAAATTAGTCAAACAATGCGTCCGATTTTAAGAAGTCAGACAGATGGTATTATAGGAAAAATAGTTGATATTCTATTTATTTTTGGTCTGCTTGGTGGCGCAGCTACTTCATTAGCACTGGGTGTGCCAATGATTTCTGCAGGCATAGAAAAATTAACAGGTATTGGAGACAGTATGTTGATGCGTAGCATTATTCTCTTCACAATTACAGCTGTCTTCGCATATAGTTCTTATTCTGGTTTGAAAAAAGGAATTAAAGTTTTAAGTGATGCGAATGTTATTTTATCTTTTGTATTACTAGGATTTGTATTTATTGTTGGACCGACTGTATTTATTATGGAAACGTCCATCACTGGTATGGGTAACATGATTAAAAATTTCTTCCAAATGGCTACATGGATTGAACCATTTGGCGGTATAGGTGGTCGTAAAGAAACGAATTTCCCACAACAATGGACGATTTTCTATTGGTCATGGTGGATTGTATATGCGCCATTTATAGGATTGTTTATTGCGCGTATTTCTAAAGGACGTACACTTAAAGAAATTGTGCTTGGAACAATTGTTTATGGGACGTTAGGATGTGCACTGTTCTTTGGTATTTTTGGAAACTATGCAGTTTATTTACAAATCACTGGTTCATTCGATGTGATACATTTCTTAAATACGCATGGTACAGAGGCTACTATTATAGAAGTTATGCATCAATTACCATTCCCTAATTTAATCATTGTACTATTCTTGTTATCTGCATTCTTATTCTTAGCGACTACATTTGATTCAGGTTCATATATCTTGGCTGCAGCTTCTCAAAAGAAAGTTATCGGCGAGCCATTAAAAGCAAATAGATTGTACTGGGCTTTTGCATTATGTCTATTACCATTTGGATTGATGTTAGTAGGTGGTGAACGAGCGTTAGAAGTTTTGAAAACAGCTTCTTTATTAGCTAGTGTCCCGCTGTTGGCTATATTTGTCATGATGATGATTTCATTCTTAAGGACATTGTCTGAAGATAGATTGAAACTAGAAGATAGAGCCGAAAAATATAGGGAAGTAGAAAGACGTTCGTTACGTATAACACAAGTAAGAGAACGGAAAGAAAATGATAAGTAATATAAAACAAGCGCACCACTATCTTATTTTACGGTGAGATAGTGGTGCGCTTATTTTGTATAGAGACAGTGATTCGGATTACTTTGTAAAACGAGTAGCATGTATAGTATTCAATCACTATTAACACATACTTAAAGCTGAGACATTATAAACTGTCTCAGCTTTTTAACTAAAAATGTTAAAAGCAAGCTTCCAACATAACTATGACTCTTTTTTTTCTGGAATTGGGAAATATTTAAATATTTCACCAGATTCTAATGCATTGCTTAAATTATCTAACCATTCATAATAAGGTAAAGTATCTAATAATTGTTGTTTAACTTCCTCTGCTTCAGATTTTGTAGCTTCATCTGCTTTGCTGTTATCAATAATCTTATCAAGGATGGCTACTGCATCATGAACACCTTCTGAATTAATAACAATTTCACGACGCCATTTGCGTGAAAAGAAATTACTAAAGAAATTAAAGAAATCTTTTTCAGCGACAAAATGTTGTTTTCTACTTCCCCTTGTGAATTGTTGCTTAACAATATCAAATTCTTGCAATCTTTTAACACCAGCACTCATGCTGGGTTTGCTCATTTGTAATTGTTCTCTCATTTCATCAAGTGTCATACTGTCTTCAAAGAGCATTGTTCCAAATAAGTTTCCTACACTTCTATTGATGCCGTACAAATCCATGGTTTCGCCAATAGCATTAATAACGATATCCTTAGCTTCCTCTAATTGATAATCAGGGTTGGTCGAATGTACCAATTGTCCACCTCCGTTCAAGTCCTTATAGAGTTAAGTGAAAAATAAATAGTGAGTTTCTATAGTTTACCTTCCATATAAAAAAGATGCATGCATAAACCCCTATCATATTTAAACACATTTGACACTTTTTCAACTACTATGATAACATAAAGTTCATAAAATTCGTTAAATAAAAATTTAACAAACTTAACGGAGGTAATTTTAATGGAACTTGTAGATCATTTATCTCGTCTTCAATATATAGATGGAGCATGGGTGGAAAGCTCAAATAAGCAAACGAGAGAGATTATTAATCCATATAATCAAGCAGTTATTCTTGAAGTAGCAGAAGGAACTGCAGAAGATAGTGAACGTGCAATTTTAGCAGCAAGACGCGCTTTTGAAGCAGGAACATGGGCTAATGAAACAAGTGAAAATAGAGGTAAGAAAGTTAGAGCAATAGCTAATATGATCGAAAAACATCGTGAAGAATTAGCGAAACTTGAAACGTTAGATACAGGTAAGACATTAGAAGAGTCTTATGCTGATATGGACGATATTGCAAATGTATTTAACTTTTTCGCTGGGTTAGCAGATAAAGATGGGGGAGAAATTATTGATTCTCCTATTCCGAATACAGAAAGTAAAGTCGTTAAAGAACCAGTTGGTGTAGTAACACAAATCACACCTTGGAATTATCCTTTACTTCAAGCATCTTGGAAAATTGCGCCAGCATTAGCGACTGGTTGTTCTTTAGTAATGAAACCAAGTGAAATTACACCATTAACAACAATCCGTGTGTTTGAATTGATGGAAGAAGTTGGCTTCCCTAAAGGTGTCATTAACCTAGTATTAGGTAAAGGTTCTGAAGTTGGAGAACCACTATCAGCACATAAAGATGTCGATTTAGTTTCATTTACAGGCGGCATTCAAACAGGTAAACATATCATGAAACAAGCGGCAGATCATGTAACAAATGTTGCTTTAGAACTCGGTGGTAAAAACCCTAATATTATATTCGAAGATGCAGACTTTGAACTTGCAGTTGATCAAGCGCTAAATGGTGGCTTTTTCCATGCAGGTCAAGTATGTTCAGCTGGTGCAAGAATCATAGTAGATAACAAAATAAAAAAACAATTTGAACAAGCGTTAATTGAAAGAATTAAAAATATTAAATTGGGTGACGGCTTTAACCCAGAAACTGAAATGGGTCCAGTAATCTCTGCAGAACATAGAGAAAAAATAGAGAAATATATAGAAATAGCTAAATCAGAAAATGCCACTATTGCTATCGGCGGTAAACGCCCAGAACGTGAGGACTTACAAGACGGCTTATTCTTTGAACCAACAGTGATTACTGATTGTGATACTTCAATGCGTATCGTTCAAGAAGAAGTGTTTGGACCTGTAGTAACAATCGAAGGTTTTGATACAGAAGCGCAAGCAATCACACTAGCTAACGATTCTATTTATGGACTAGCTGGCGGTGTATTTACTAACGATGTTGGTAAAGCAGAACGTGTCGTTAATCAATTAAGAATGGGCACAGTTTGGATTAACGATTTCCATCCATATTTTGCGCAAGCACCATGGGGCGGTTACAAACAGTCAGGTATTGGTAGAGAACTTGGAAAAGAAGGTCTAGCAGAGTACCAAGTTGAGAAACATATCCTTCGTAACACAAATCCAGAGCCTGTAAATTGGTTCGGTAAAGCGTAACGTTAATCACAAAATTTACGATGAAGCTTATAAATATGTATATCAGGAGGCTATATAAAAATGAGAGAAGCATATGATTATATTATTATCGGAGGCGGTAGTGCCGGATCAGTATTAGGTGCGAGAATTAGTGAAGATGTATCTAATAACGTACTTGTACTTGAGGCAGGACGTAGTGACTATCCTTGGGATTTATTAATCCAAATGCCAGCTGCTTTAATGTATCCAGCAGGTAATAAACTGTATGATTGGATTTATGAAACTAACGAAGAGCCACATATGGACGGTAGAAAAGTAGGTCATGCCCGTGGTAAAGTGCTTGGTGGTTCAAGTTCTATTAACGGCATGATTTATCAAAGAGGTAACCCAATGGACTATGAAAAATGGGCAAAACCTGAAGGCATGGATAATTGGGATTTTGCACATTGTTTACCATACTTTAAACGTTTAGAAACAACATTTGGTTCAAGTAAAGATGATCCATACCGTGGCCATCATGGTCCGATTAAATTAAGAAGAGGCCCTGCATCGAATCCATTATTCCAAGCGTTTTTTAATGCAGGTGTAGAAGCGGGCTATAACAAGACACCAGATGTTAATGGTTTCCGACAAGAAGGATTTGGTCCTTTTGATAGCCAAGTTCATAATGGTCGTCGTGTTTCAGCTTCAAGAGCATATTTACATCCAGCAATGAAACGTAAAAATTTAGACGTACAAACACGTGCTTTTGTTACTAAACTAAATTTTGAAGGAAATAAAGTAACTGGTGTTACATTTAAGAAAAATGGTAAAGAACATACAGTTCATGCTAAAGAAGTCATTTTATCAGGTGGTGCGATAAATTCACCACAATTATTACAATTATCTGGTATTGGTGATTCAGAACATTTACGTTCTGTAGGAATCGAGCCACGTTTACACTTACCAGGTGTAGGCGAAAACTTTGAAGACCATTTAGAGGTATATGTGCAACATGCATGTAAACAACCTGTATCAATGCAACCAAGTTTGAATAAATTGAAAATGCCATTTATTGGTTTGCAATGGATATTAGGTCGTAAAGGTGCTGCAGCATCCAATCATTTTGAAGGTGGCGGCTTTGTTCGTTCTAACAATGAAGTAGATTATCCAAACCTAATGTTCCACTTCTTACCGATTGCAGTAAGATACGATGGTACTAAAGCGCCAACTGCACATGGTTATCAAGTTCACGTTGGTCCAATGTACTCTAATTCACGTGGCCACTTGAAGATTAAATCTAAGGATCCATTTGAAAAACCGGATTTCGTCTTCAATTATTTGTCTACTGAAGAAGATAAACGTGAGTGGGTAGAAGCAATTAAAGTAGCTAGAAATATCTTGTCTCAAAAAGCTTTAGATCCATTCAATGGTGGAGAGATTTCACCAGGACCTGAGGTTCAAACAGATGAAGAAATTATCGAATGGGTAAAACGTGATGGAGAAACAGCATTACATCCATCTTGTAGTTGTAGAATGGGACCAAAATCTGATGAAATGTCAGTAGTAGATCCTGAGACATTTAAAGTACATGGTATGGAAAATTTACGTGTCGTAGATGCTTCAGTTATGCCACGTACGACAAATGGTAATATCCATTCTCCAGTATTGATGATAGCTGAAAGAGCTGCTGATGTAATTAGAGGTAAAAAACCATTAGAACCTGAATATATTGATTTTTATCGTCATGGTGTACATGATAAAGACGCAGGTACAGTAAAATAAAGTACAGGCTATTAATATATAAGAACCTCCTATTTTCATTCGTAATAAATGAAAACGGGAGGTTTATTTTAATGGATTGAAACCATTGGTTATGAAATAACAACCTCTTTAATTTATGAAGCTGAATACGCTAAGTTGAAGGTGTGTTTTCTTTAAACTATAGTACCTCAGTGACAGTGATTTAAGAACGTATTTTTCTCCAAGTATAGTCTGCGTGCAAGACTACTAGTTTAAACTACTTACACATATTGTACTTCAGTGGATCAAAGATGTAAGATTTTAAAAATAATAGCGCGCTAATCCATCATGGATTAGCGCGCTTGTTTGTACATAGCCATATATAAGCTATGCGCATGATATCTTTTAATATTTATTGATTTTTGGTAATTAAATCAGCGATTGCTTTAGCAGCATTACCATTTTCAATTGAGCAAAAATCATTATAAAATTTATCAATTTTAGGTTTATAATCAGTTTCAATTTGATTTAAATGTTGTAAATCTTCAGCTAGTTGATATGCATCTTGATAAATAGGTCCTGGTAAATCTTTGTGATAGTCTAAATAGAAGCCTCTTAAATCTTTAGCATATTTATCTAGATCATAAGCAAAGAAAATTTGAGGTCTTTTTAATACGCCATAGTCAAACATTACAGAAGAATAATCTGTGATTAAGCAATCAGAAATGAGATATAATTCTGAGATGTCACTATAGTTTGATACATCGATTGCAAAATCTTCATAACCTCTTAAGTCTAATGCGTTAGCAATAAGATAATGCATTCTTAATAGAATAACATAGTCATCACCAATTTTTTGCTGTAAATTATTTAAATCGATTTTTAAGTCGAATAAATATTTTCCTTTTTTGACAAATTCATCATCACGCCAAGTTGGTGCATACATAATTACTTTTTTGTCTTTAGGTAAATTTAAGTTTTCTTTAATTTCTTGAATGTAAGCTTGATCATTTGCACGATTAACTAAGACATCATTTCTAGGATAACCAATTTCAAGTATTTTCTCTGGTGGCATCCAAAAAGCTGTTTCAAATATCTTAGATGAATAAGCATTTGGAGAGACAAGGTAATCCCATCTGCTTGTTTCTTCTTTGAAATTACGCTTATAGTTATCAGTTGTTGTTCCAGGCATACGGATGACTTTCATATCATTTGCTAAGCGTTTTAAAGGCGTGCCGTGCCAAGTTTGAATATAAACTTGGTTAGCTTTTTTATTTAGGTATAATGGGAGTCTTGCATTTGTTACCCAGTATTTTGCACTAGCATAAGCTTCATAGTATGCGTTAGAACCCTTTTTAACTTTTTTGGCAGGTCCTGGTAAATAGACTTGATCAGGTTTTCTGAATACCCAAATAAATTCATAGTTTGGATGGTATTTCATCATATACTCATAGATATACTTTGGACTGTCACTATAATTTTTACCACCAAAAGCTTCGAAAACGATTGTATTCGGCTTAACTTTGTTTTCGCTATCTGTAAGTTGATATAATGAACGGTTTTTATTTTTTCGACGTAAAACAACATTTTTAGCTAAGCGTGCACGCTTTCTAAATCGATTTACTTTAAATGCCGGCTTTTTCTTATTAAACATAAGCATTAATGATTCTAAAATAAATAATGGTTTCTCGCTTTTGAATATTGTAGTCATTAACTGTCTTGTGACTTTTGGTAAAAGCTCACTATTTGATTTATATCTTTCAGGTGTTTTTCTTAATGATGGCTCAAACGAATCTCTATATAAATTTTTCATCTTAGTTTTAATGAATTTTTTGTTTTCTTTTAAAGGCGCACGTTTTACAGCGTCTGAAAAACTATAAACGTAGTCATTAAAAATAATATTGAAATCTTGAGTTGACAACGTCGGTTTTTCAAACGGATCATAAATTTCTCCTTTAATATAGAAAGGGAATCTACTGATTCTTACAAAACCGTTTGAATATTTAATGAATTCTAAGACGAAAGACCAGTCGATAAAGATATCTAAATCTTCATTGAATTTAATATTATGTCCACGCATAATTGCTGTTTTAAAAACGATATTACAAACAGAATGTTTACGTAGAAATTGATTTGATTTTGTTTTAGTGTTTAAATATTGCACTTTCACTAAATTTTGATCGACGTATTGTGGCACATCTAAAGTGAAAGAATGAATAGGTGCAATTAAAGCATCGTATTGATTTAAATGTTTCATATAGAAAGCTAACGCATAAGACGCAAGATAATCATCAGAATCTATAAATATAAAATAAGGTGATGTTACTGAATCTAGCGCAATATTTCTTGCATAAGCATGTCCGAAATTTTGAGTTAAATCAATTTCTTTAATTGAGATGTTCCAATCTTTGATTGTTTCAGTTGCAATAGCTTTTGAACTATCAGTTGAACCATCGTTCACTAATATTAATTCAAAATCTTGGAACCTTTGATTTTTTAAACTGTTTAAGCAATTTTCAATATAGTCTTCGGAGTTGTAATAAGTTACAATTACTGATACAGATTTCATTATTTTACCTCTTTTTCCATTAACTCTATTTATTATTTGAATAGCATACTTGTGCTGATAATATTCAAAATAATAGGGTGTTTTTTTAAAATAACTTCACCGTTTAGGAGTTAAAACGGATTTATTTATTTTACTACAATATAAATATATATTCAAAACATCAACTATTGTTTATTTTCAATTACACTTTTATAAAAATTATTGAAATAAACGTTTTACTTAAATCTTAATTATTTTGATAAATTAATAACTTCATTATAGGGAATTCTAGAGGCAAAATAAAATATTTCCAAACTAGAAATCATTAAATATTTAAACAGATGATTTGTAAAATATAACAAATTGCGTATAATTTGATTTTGTAAAAAAAGATTAAGGAGAATTTTGGAATGAAGAATAATGATTTTGAAGATGTTGTGTTAAATAGGAAATCTGTAAAAGTGTTTGATGAACAAGTTAAAATTCCTAGAACTGAAATGGATGAGATGATACAAAAAGCAACAAAAGCGCCATCGTCTGTGAATATGCAACCGTGGAGATTTTTAGTGGTTGAAAGTGAAGCAGGAAAAGAAAAATTGAAGCCACTTGTTCGTTTTAATACCCGTCAAAATGATACATCCGCAGCTATGGTTATTATATTTGGCGATATGCAAAATTATGAATATGGAGAAGACATCTATCATAATGCAGTTTTAAATGGTTATATGCCTTAAGAAGTAAAGGTTGAAATGTTAGGCAAAATATTGCCTTTATATAAAAGTTTAAATCGTGCAGAAATGAATGATATTATTAAAATTGATAGTAGCTTAGCAGCAATGCAATTTATGCTCGTTGCTAGGTCTTATGGTTATGATACAAATCCTATTGGTGGTTTTGAAAAAGATCAAATTGCTGAAGCATTTGATTTAGATTCAGAACGCTTTGAACCAGTAATGATTGTTGCTATAGGAAAAGCTAAAAATCCGGGTCATGACTCTTATAGATTGTCAGCGGAGACTGTTACAAAATATGTTTAAAATTTATAATTTTAAGGAAGCTAAGTTAAATAGTATTAACGACTTGAATAAAAAATGGCTGAAGAATGTTAATAATTTACCGTTAGCTAGCTATGAATGTCATTTCTAAGATGACTAAAATGATAAATTAGCAAAAAGCAATAAATGCTTGAGCATAAAAAGTTGATACTCAAAAATAAGCAGGTGAATCTAAATAAGGTTTGCGTGCTTATTTTTATAGTATTTATTACATAACCAAAAAGTACATTTCTATAAATATGTGTAATAAAAGCTTAACTTTTTGAACTTTATTATGTTATAAATAGTTTATAAATGTAGGAAACGGTAGGATTCGTAATTAAAAAAACAAGCTAACAATTTATATTGTATAGTAGAGGTGTTTGTGTGTTGAAATATAAAATTTTACTTCCTTTATTGTTTTTGTGTTTTATCATAGTTGGTGCATGTTGCTTATTAAATATTAAGCATTTGAGTCAGAACGTTTCATTTTATGCGGTGGGGGATAATTTAATTCATCCAGCAGTTTATCATGATGCTTCAGTGAATAACGGAAGTTTTGATTTTAAACCAATGTATAGTCATTTGAAAAAAGATATTGAAGCTTCGGATATAGCTTATATAAATCAAGAATCTCCCATTGGTGGAGATAGCAAAGGATTGTCTGGGTTTAAGCGCTTTAATACGCCAGAAGCTATAGCAAAAGATTTATCTGACTCAGGGTTCAATTTAGTGAACGGTGCTAATAATCATGCATTAGATCAAGGGACGAGTGGACTTATGAATGAAATTGCACTTTGGAAGCAATTTGATGATATTGAATATTTTGGAACATATAATTCACAAAACAATAGAGATACAGTTCAAATTATGAATAAAAACGATATTAATATAGCTTTATTGAGTTATACATATGGCACGAATGGTATTCGATCGGATAAACCATATTACATAAATTACTTTGATGAAAAGCAAATAAAAAGAGACGTGGCTAAGGCAAAAAAACAAAGTGATGTTGTTATCGTTTCAGCACATTGGGGTAATGAAGGTAAACATAAACCAAATAAAACACAACAGAAATATGCGAAAGTGTTTGCTGATGCTGGGGTAGATGTAGTGATTGGAACGCATCCCCATGTCATTCAACCTGTGAAGTGGATTAAGGGTAAAGATAATCATAAAACATTAGTGGCTTATTCCCTGGGAAATTTTTTGAATGGTCAAGCAACAGGTGATGAAAACAATGTACTGGGAGGTAATTTAGCGTTCGATATTGAAAAAACACCGAAGCAAACTAAAATCAAGCAAGTCAGATGGAAATCACTAGTAACACATTATGAGCTGGAACCGACTTTATATAGCAATAAGGAACAAAATTTTAAAATGTATCCTTTAAATCAATATAATAATGAGTTAGCACGTAAGCATGGTTTAAATCAAAAAAATCAAGGTAATGTTAACGTGGAACGTTTAGAGGAAATCACTAAAGCAAACATTGATTCTGAATTTGTGACTAACGAAAGTTTCTGATTATTATTTATTTATAAAATGAATATGCTTATTTAATAGCATAAAAAGAAGAAGCGTAATCAATTCACATGTTTTGATTGTGCTTCTTCTTTGAGTTATGTGTATTTATTTTACTTGCTTAGCTAAACTTGTAATGTAATTAAAAAAATATCATGTTCAACATGATGTACCACAGAAACTAACCGGCCATTTGCTTCATCGATATATGTACATCCTTGACTAGGACCATTAACATGAACAGAAGTTTTTACATCGTGTTGTTTTACTAAGTCTGGTTTACCGACATAAGCAGTTGTTAAAACATCCCATAAGAAATATGTAGAATTTGTTTGGAAATGTGTGAGCGGTGGCACAGCAGCATAACTTACACCTAAAAAATCAACACCAGTATAAGCGCGTTCGTTGGCCCACATTTGTCTAATGTCCCAAGTCATAGGTACTTGATTCGTACTTTCTAAAGCGACCATATCAATCTTTAGTTCTGTATCAAAAATGGTTTTAACAGCTTCAGGGTCCCAAAATGCATTCCATTCAGCTGTGCCGTCATGTTCGGGTTCTTCTACATTCCCTTTTTCTAAAAATGTGCCTCCCATCCATACTAACCGTTCAATATTATTTACGAGTTTTGGTTCAACGGAGATAGCTTTAGCTAAATCCGTAAGCGGCCCAGTAAATAATAATGTAACTTTTTCATCGCTCGCGTTTACTTTTTCGATAATATCTTCATATGCCTCATGTGTTAATATTTTAGAATGTTGCGAAGTAGGCTCATTCAGTATAGGTAATGCATCCATAAAGAAAGCATGCATACGCCAATCTTTTGGGAAAGGATTTTTGCCGCGTGCTTTTGATGCTGCTACATGGACAGGCGTTAATGAAAAACGATTTATTATTTTTTGTGATGCACTCACAGCTGGTTCTATGTAACTGTCAGCACCGATTGCACTGACACCAATCAAATCGACTTCTTCCATTTGAAGTAATAAGAAAAGTGAGATTAAATCATCTACACCACCGTCATGATTAAAATAAACTTTTTTCATAAATATAATCCTCCGAATTCAATGATTTTAAATCATTATACCAAACTCAGTTATTAGTATAAGCAATTTAAACAAAAGTTCATAAATCTTTAGCACGTGATATTAAAAGCCACAGGGTGGGAAAATTCTGAAAATAAAAAATGTAAGTGTTTATATATATGCGTAAAGGTTATGTTATATCTATGGAAGTAAATAAGGGGTGTTTTTATTTGTGAAGTTTAAAAAAGAAAAAGTGAATCATGTAGATTCAAATCAAGCTAAAAAAGGTGTAGTAGCAACGGGGATAGGTAATGCAATCGAATGGTTTGATTTTGGATTGTATGCACAATTAGCAGTGGTGATCAGTGCGAATTTTTTCGGTAATTTGCCACAAGAAATGCAAATTGTGTCAACCTTTGCAGTTTTTGCTTTTGCATTTATTGTAAGACCAATTGGAGGAATATTTTTCAGTCATTTGGGAGATAAATATGGTAGAAAAATAGTTTTATCTACTACCATTTTATTGATGGCTGCCTCTACATTAATGCTCGGTTTGTTACCAACTCAGGAACAAATTGGTATTTGGGCACCGATACTATTATTAGTAGTTCGAATGATTCAATCATTCTCCACTGGTGGGGAGTATGCAGGAGCGATGACTTATATTGCTGAGACATCTCCAGATAAAACACGAGGTAAATTAGGCAGTGGACTAGAAATAGGAACACTTGCAGGAAATATATTAGCTGCAATACTTGCTGGTACAATGTATAGTTTGTTGAATGACCAGCAAATGGCTGAATGGGGTTGGAGAATTCCATTTATTATAGCAGCGCCATTAGGTATTGTTGGTATTATACTTCGTTCGAGTCTTGATGAAAGTCCAGCTTATGAGTCCACATTAGAAGAACAAAAAGAATTAGAATATTCATATTTAGATATTTTTAAATATTATTGGAAAGACGTTGTAGTTTGTTTTACAGGCGTAGCTTTCTTGAATGTAGCCAATTACATGGTATTGTCATATATGCCTTCGTTCTTGAATACGACGATTAATTTAGGTGGGACAATGGGTTCAATATTAAGTACAATCACTATGTTGCTCATGATTCCAGCTGTATTTTTCTTTGGGTGGTATAGTGATAAAATTGGAAATAAACGTACGATTATATTTGGTTTAGCAGGTTTCAGCTTATTCTCAGTGTTAGCATTTTGGTTAATGAGCATACCGATGTTGCCTTTAGTTATCTTAGGTTTATTTATCATTGCATTATTTATGTCAACATTTGAAGGTGTTATGCCTTCAGTGTTACCAAGTATGTTCCACACTAAAGTCAGATTGCGTACGCTATCGCTTGTATATAATATAGGTGCTGCTATTTTTGGTGGTTTAACACCATTTATCCTTTCTACACTTGTAGAAACAACTGGCCAACAAATTGCACCTTCCTATTATTTGATGTTTATAAATATTGTTGGCTTAATAATCTTTGTAACAATGTTCAAATCAACATCTAATAAATCTTTAAGAGGATCATATCCAAATGTAGAATCCCAAGAAGATTACGAAGATGTGATTCAAAATCCAAAAGATGCATTGTGGTGGGAAAAAGAAGTTAAACACGAAAAACGTAGCACAACATAGCATGATTGAAATCACAGTTTTTTAACAAAATATTTTAGAATTTTGGTTTTAAGATTGAGCCTCAAAAGGTTGCTAATAAAAGTAATCTTTTGGGGCTCATTTTATATTCGTATTGAATTTCATTGATAATAATTATTTTACAAATTAAGAGGAAATATAAAGTTGACTACATATGTATTGAGTGCACAATTGATTGGATGTAATGATATATTACAAATATTAAAAATGTTTGATAATTAATTTAAATAACAAGTGAAAAATAAAAGAAAAATCAAATAAATAAATTAATATTAAGTCTTTTATGGTATTATTAAAACAATCAAACTTAATGGGAGGTTGAGGGGTATGTCTAAAACAGTAAAAATAATTGTCGCAGTTGTGATTGGTGTGCTTTTAATTGCCGGTATTGGGGGAGCTGCTTATTACTTTTTTATCAAAAACACACCTAAAAACACATATTTATTGAGCGAAAAGGAAACAGCTAATCAATTTCAAGAATATGCTAAAGATCGATTTGAAAATGAATTTAAATTTCAAGATAAGATGAAAGATGAATCATATCTGATCAATTTAAAAGGAGACGCCGATGTGCCTAAAAATTTATTAGAATCATCAGGTGTTCCTAAATCTGTCGCAGATGCTTCTGAAGTGGGATTGACAGTGGGACACGATCCTAAAAAAGAAAAATCAATTTTGGCTTTAAACCCAACGATAGCAGATAATGAAATCGGTAAGTTTCAATGGGCTGCAGACAAAGACAATCAATATTATGCATCACCATTATTTAACGATGTTTATAAAGCTAAAAATGATGAACTAGTAGATGCTTTTGAAAAAATAACTGGAGATACATCAAGTACTACAGGTAAAGAGAATGTAGTGACAAATGATACATTAAACTTAAATTCATTATTATCGGGGTCACAAATTTCACAAAAAGATATAGAAAAAATAAGTAGTAAATATACAGATGTAATCATTGATAAATTAGACAAAGATAATTTTGAAAAAGAAAATGCTACGATTGATGTAGATGGCGATGAACAAGATGTTAAGAAAGTAACATTGAAACTTAGCAAAGGCGAAACAAAAGCGATTGTGAAATCAGTTTTGGAAAAAGCTAAGAAGGATAAAGATATTAAAAAAATAGCCGAAGATCAATTCAAAGCAGAGGATTATGAAGATAAAATTGATGAAGCGATACAAGAAGTGAAAGATAAAGATAAAAATGATTTTCCAAGTATTAAATCTGTAATTTGGAAAGAAGATAATTTAATTTTAAAACGTGAATTAACTGCTAAAGATAAAAATGATTCAGAAGTAAAATTAACAGGAACGAATCAAATTGATGATGATAAACTAGCAGTGAATTATAAAATTGCTGCAGATGATACTGAGTTATCATTAAAAGGTAAATCTACAAAAGACGATGATAAGTATAAAGACAATTATACAATTGGGGCTAATGAGCGTTACAAAAAATCTACGATTAAGTTATCAAACAATGAGACTCAAGATGGTGACAAACGTACAGACAAAGGTAAAGTGAGCGTTGATGCAAATTATCGCAAAACTGAATTTGAATATAATAATCATTTAGAAACCGATGTGAAGAATAATACGCAAAAGCAAGATTTTAAATTGACTACAGATATTCGATATCAACCAGTAACATTTAATATCAAAGGTGAAACAAAACTTAAAGAAGATATTAAATTCGAAAAATCAGGTGCCAAAGATTTAAATGGATTGTCCGATGATGATTTGAAAAAATTACAAAAAGAAATTTCTAAAAAAACAGAAGGTATCATTAAAGATTTAGCAAAAGATTTTAAAAAATAACTAAAAGGAGAGTGGTAAAATGAAAACATTACAATTGTTTCGCATTTACCACTCTTTTTTATTAAAAAAATGGTATTTACTACTATATTTATTGATTATAGTTATAGGGTTGTTTACTACTTTAATAGTGATTCAACAATTAAATCAAGATAATGAGAAATTTAGAATTGGTGTTGTGGATAAAGATCGATCTCCAGAGACGCAAATCATATTGAAATCACTAGGTGATGGTGCGAATTTGGGGAAAGATATTAGCATAAAAAAATATGACCAAAAAGTAGCTGAAAAAAAGTTAGAGAATAAAGCATTAGAGGGTTATTACGTGTTTGAAAAAGGTATGACACAGGATTTTTATAAAAATGGGAGTTTGCCTATTTCAGTACATACATATGATCAACAGTCTACCAAAAGTTTAGTCATTAATCAGTTAACAGACTCAGTATATCAAAGGCTTATGTTATCGATGGGTGGAGGTCTAGCCTATACAACGTTGTCCTCACATAATGATAAAGATCATACATTAATGCTGCTAACGGATTTATTGTTTACAGGACTAAATCGTGCTGGCGCATTTGAATATGAACCTATACATATATATGACAGTGCAAGTTATTATGTGATTACAACTTATTTAACATCTATTTATATTTTTGCTTTGTCAATATTTACTATTTTGAAAATGAATCAAACGACTGCATTGTGGTCAAGATTAAGCATGCACCATTTTTCTTTTGAAAAATTAACACTGATAAGAAGTTTATTTACACTTTTTTATACAGGATTATGGACGATTTTTGGTGTGCTTTGGTTGATTAAATCCTTGCCAAATCAGTTTGAAAGCTATAATTGGTTAACGATTGTAATTCAACTGAGCTATTATGTCTTGATGATTATCATTTGGTTAACCATTATTGATTTAATTGCTTTTAAATGGATGAACTATGTACTGAAAAGTATATTGAGTATATTGATTGTTCTATTGTCAGGGATGACGATACCAACCATTTATTTTAAACATTCTATATTAGGGATGGTTGATTACTTACCATTTAGTTTTGTAACAAATCAAATGCTGGAAATTGTATTGAATAATTATATTTTAGATGTACCAATAACTTTTTATAGCAGTTTAGTTATATCAATTTTCATCTTAGTCTTGATATTGATTGGGAGGTATCGCTTATGATTCAACCCTATTTCTTCATAATTATAAAAAAACAGTGGAAACAACATTTAGTCTTTATGTGTATCTTATTATTCTCTTTAATTGCTATTTGGGGGATATATAAAACACTAAATAAATCATTTCAAATTCCTGTAGCAATACAAGATTTAGATCAATCTGCAGCGTCTAAAAATTTAATCAAAAACATCACAAGTAACGAATTCATTACTCAAATAAAAGTGCCAACTGTAGAAACGTATTTGGATGAATATATAGAAAGAAAAGAAGCGGTAGTAAGTTTACAAATACCTAAAAATTACAGTCAAAAGTTGCATGATAATCGTTTAAAAGAAACAATTTTATTATATGGAAGAGATGATTTTATTGGTGATATTACCTTAGAAATCATAAGCATGTCATTATATGAACAACAGATACCTAATATCGTTAAAAGTCATTTAGATGATAATGGTGATCGTACATCTTTGAACACAGTAAATAAAATATTGAATGATAAGACACCTCAATCTCAAATTGTACATTATTTTGTAAAGTCACATTCAGATACTTCAATTTCATTGAGTGTTGTTTTTGCGATATTGTTGAGTATGAGCAGTGTGCAAATTATTTTGCACCAAAGATTAAAACAGAATGGGCCTTTGAGAAGAATTTTTTTAGTTCAATATAGTCAGGTGAAATTGTATCTTACTTACATACTGATACATACGATGCTATTGTTAATGATATTAATCATAAGTGCATTATTGTTTCATCAATCATTAACATGGATATTTTATTTGAAATCACTGTTTATCATTGTATTATTTGAAGCCGGTGTTGCTTTTTTATTATTTAAAATTAATACACTTAGTCATAGGTTATTTATGACGTTTATATATGCGCTTGTCATGAGCGTGATTTATATCCTTATACAAATTTAGGAGGGATGGGATGATAACTTTAAAGCATGTGCAGAAACGATATCATAATAAAACAATTTTTCAATCTCTGAATATGACTTTTGAAAACCAACAATTAACTGTGCTATTAGGTGAAAATGGTGCTGGCAAGTCGACACTATTAAGAATGCTTGCGGGGTTAGAACAACCTAATCAAGGGGAAATTACGTACTTTGGAAAAAAATTGTCTAAAAAACAATTACAAGCAATGATTGGATATGTACCACAAGATATTGCATTATTTGAGCATATGACTGTTGCTGAAAACGTTAATTGTTTTAAAGCATTATGTAAACATCCAATATCTGATGCGTTAATTACAAAATACATGGAACAATTAAACATCAAAGATTTAGATGTTACTGTTTCTCGTCTATCTGGGGGGACGAAGCGTAAAGTGAATGTATTAATAGGTTTACTGAATCATCCACGAGTTCTGATACTAGATGAACCAACGGTAGGCATAGATTTAAAATCAAGGTTTGATATCCATCACTTACTCAATCAAATGAAGCGAAATTGTTTGATCATATTGACGACACATCATTTAGATGAGGTAGAGGCATTGGCTGATTGTATTAAAGTCATAGGCGTCGATCCGTTTTATAAAAAAGTATTATCAGACAAACAATGGCAATTTGAGCGTTATCATAATTAATTTTAAATTTCTAAATCATTTGTTTACTTATATTTAAAAAGTACTTACAAAGTGAATGTCAATCATTTATTTTGTATGTGCTTTTTTATTTTTAAGAAATCTTAAAACCACAAAATAACAACGTTGTTATTAAAGACGAAAAGGTGTATAATGTTAGTTTATGAATTCGCTTTCATAAAATCGATTTTGACTGGGGGACTTAAATTGTCATTTGTGAGTGAAAATTTACCGATAATATCACTTATTATTGGCGTAGCATTGCTATTATTTTTAAATATTAAATTAAAGATTAACAGTATTTTTTCTTTGATTTTTGCAGCTATTGCTGTTGGCTTACTGAACGGTATGAAGCCAATGGTAATCTTAGATACAATTAAAGATGGATTAGGTTCAACGTTAGGTAGTCTTGCACTAATTATAGGATTTGGTGCAATTTTAGGTAAGTTAATGGTTGATTTTGGAGCAGCTCAACGAATAGCTACCACGCTAATTGATAAATTCGGTGCAAAGCATGTGCATTGGGCATTGATTATTATTGGTGCTGTCTTTGGTATTTCTGTATTTTACGAAGTGGCTTTTATGATTTTAGCTCCTTTAGTGATTAGTATTGCTATAGAAGCTAAAACACCATTTATGAAATTGGCTATTACTATGGTAGCTGCAACGACACTATCTCATAGTTTATTTCCACCTCAGGCAGGTCCGACTGCATTGGTAGACGCCTATCATGCTGATATGGGGATGGTATATATCTTGGGAATCATCGTCTTTATACCTGGTGTAATGATTGCTGGTATCCTTTTACCGAAGGTTATGAAAAATTTGAATTACCCTGTGCCACCGTTGTTGCAGAAAAATAAAACGTTTAGTGAAAGAGAAATGCCTAATTTTGGGATGAGTTTATTAATACCACTCATTCCTGCGATTTTAATTTCACTTTCAACAATATTAAGTATGTTTCTAACGAAAGACACTTTATGGCATGAAATTGTATCATTTTTTGGGAGTGCAGAAATTAGTCTTATAATCGCAATTCTTACATCAATTATTGTCTTTGGATTGAGAAAAGGTAAAAAGATGGATGAGTTGATGAAATCTTTCGAAAGTGGCTTGAAAGGTGTGGCAACGATTATATTTATCGTTGGTGCTGGTGGTGCATTTAAAGAAATTATTTTAAAAGCAAATGTAGGCGATTATATTGCGGGAATTATGCAAAATACAAATATTTCACCCCTAATCATGGCGTGGTTAATTACAGCACTTATACGTATTGCTACAGGACAAGGGGTGGTGTCAGCAATAACTGCAGCTGGAATTGTAGGGCCTTTAATTCCTACATTTAATGTTAATCCAGTATTGATGGTTCTAGCAACTGCTGCTGGTAGTAATACAATTACACATGTGAATGACGCATCATTTTGGTTATTTAAAGAATATTTTAATATAACGATTAAAGATACATTTAAAACCTGGGGTCTTTTGTTATTTACATCTTCTATTGTTGGTTTGGTTATTGTATTAATCATGGATCTGTTTATGTAAAGTAACGATGGTATGAGCGGAATGAAAAATCATAAAAAATCTGATTTTTGTTCCGCTCTATACATATGGATTATTGGCTATTTGATGTAAGAATGCTCCCATTCTTAAAAAGGTGGTATCAATTAAGGTGGGATTGAAGGAACGAAGACGTGAGTACATACTTAAATAAATTGCGAAATCATCAAAGGATTTTGATTTTATTATTATAAAGGCTAGCTGTCTTTGATTCTAAATATTTATCACTTATTAAGAAATCTAAACTAGAGATATCACAAATTTTTACAGTAACTACTTTATCTATTTTTGTACTATCTGCTGTTAAATAAGTATATTTAGAAATGTCTAAAATTTTTCTGCGTGTTTCAACTTCTTCTAAATTAAAGTCAGTAACGCCTTTGTCTAACGAGATACCACTGCAACAAATAAATGCTTTGTCGATGTTTAATTGATCAAAGTTAAATAAAAAATCAAAGCTAGTGATAGAATGTTCAGACTGACGTACCTTCCGACCAATACTTATAATTGTGTGACCTTGATTTAAAGCTTGTAACATAACTGGTATAGAGTTGGTAATAATCGTTAAATTTTTTACCTCATTTAAGTGTTTGGCGATTTGTAATGTAGTAGATCCGCTATCCAAAAATATGCAATCACCATCAGAAATTTCTGCAATTGCTTTTAAAGCAATTGCATTTTTTTTATCAATATTTAAATCTAAGCGTTGTTCAATAATAGATTCTCCATTTGAAACATGTTTCAGACGAATACCACCATATTCTTTAGTGATTAAATCATCTTTGACTAATTGTTGAACATCTCTGCGTAATGTTTCCATAGAAATTTGTAATGCATCTTTAAGTGATTTTAATTTTAAAAACTCTCTTTTTTCAAGTAAATCAAGGATTTTTCTTCTTCTTTCTGTAGGTAACAATGAACTTTTCCTCCTGTATATTCATAATATGGTAAAAAGTTTGTAATAACATTGTCAAAAGTTAATCATATTTTACGATTAATTAACGATGAATTAATAAATATGTCCTATACTTTTAGTATAACAAATAGGAGGTGTCAGTAGTGCTGAAATTGTTAAATGTTAGTAAGAGCTATGATAATCATAGCGTTCTTAAAGATATTAATTTATCTATTGAAAAGGGAGAAATCGTTAGTTTATTAGGCCCAAGTGGGTGTGGTAAAACGACGCTATTAAATATGATTTTGGGATTAACGGAAGTAACTGAAGGAAAAGTGTTGTATAACGATACGGAAATACAAAACAAACCCATGAATAAAAGGAATTTTAATATTGTTTTCCAAGATTTTTGCTTATTTCCTCATTTAAATGCCTATGAAAATATCATTTATGGGTTAAAAAATATAAAAAAGAATGTCCACGATAAAAAAGTAACTGATTTAATTGAATTATTGGATTTAAGGCCACATTTGAACAAAAAAGTACATGAATTATCGGGTGGTCAAAAACAGCGTGTCTCTATCGCACGTACGATTGTTATGGAACCAGAAATTTTATTAATGGATGAACCTTTAAGTGCATTAGATAGTGTAATAAAAGAATCTATTAAAGATATGATTCAAAGAATTGCTAAAACACTTTCGCTTACTACAATTATTGTTACACATGATCCTGAAGAAGCATTAACAATAGCAGATAAAGTGGTAGTAATTGAAAATGGTGAAGTTGCTCAATTTGGTACACCTAACGAGATCATTAACCATCCCAAAAGTGCATTTGTTGAAAAATTTATTTTAAAACAATTAAAAGTTAAAAGAGACCATATTTACCGATTATTTGGTGATCGTCATGGTGCATAAGTTATGGTCACAACGTATGATTTTTATTTTAATTTTGCTATTTTTTATTGCTTTTTTAATATTACCAATTGTTTTCTTATTAGGCCGTTCGTTTTTTTTAGATGGTGCATTGACGCTATATCATTATAAAGATATTTTAACGAATCCAGAAATAACAAACGCACTATTTAACAGCTTAAAGGTATCATCGACTGCAGCGATGGTGACGACGATTCTTGCATTTTTTATGTCTTACACGTTACATATGACACGTGCTTCAACATGGACGCATTCATATATAAAAAATATGACTTTATTGCCAATGTTTGTACCTACCATTACATATGGTTTTATTTTGATGTATCTATTTGGGAACGAAGGAATATTATCCAATATATTAAGCGAGTTACCATTTACAATTTATGGTAAAAATGGATTGTTTATTGGTTATATTATTTATACATTGCCCGCCGCTTATCTTATTATTTCTAATGCGTTTAATTATATTGATCATCGATTTTATTATATTTCATCACTAATGAAAGATGGTAAAATGAGAAGATTTTATCACACTTTGTTAAGACCATTATTTATACCAATCGGCAACGCATTTATTTTATCGTTCATTTTAAGTTTTACTGATTTTGGGATACCCGCTTCAATTGGTGCAGATTATAATGTGATTTCTATAACTTTGTATCAAATGATATTAGGTTCTATTCCTAAGTTTGCAGAAGGTGCAGTGATAGCTATGCTCATGCTTATCCCTGCAATCATTGGTTTTATATTTCTGACTATTATTGAAAAATGGAATGTGCAACAACGAGCGATAAGTCATAAAAATTTACCTTTAAGAAAGTGGCATGACCGATTTGTTAATGTATGTGCCATAACCATAGCAACAGTTATTTTGTTGATATTTTTAGTGATGTTTATTGTACCTTTTACGCAAGACTATCCTTATCAACTAGATTTTACATTGACACATATCATCAGTGTCATTAATGATGAAATATTATTAGATGTCTATATACAATCATTGTTTGTAGCTATTGCGACTGCTTTTTTTGGCACCCTCATCAGTTTTGCTTCTGCGTTGATAACAGTTAGAACTAAAGTGAAGGGTAAGCAATCTTTAAACATCATATCGCTAATAACGAACACCGTACCAGGTATGATATTAGGACTTTCTTACTTATTATTATTTCAAAACAGTTCTATTAAGGGGACGTTTTTGATTGTGATTATTAGTATTATCGTGCACTACTTTACGACACCTTATGTGATGGCAAAAGGGGCATTGGAAAAGTTGGACCAATCTTGGGATGTTACGAGTTCGCTTTTGCAAGACCAATGGTATGAGACGATATTTAAAATCATATTACCTAATATGAAAACCACAATTATTGAAATGATGAATTATTATTTTATTAATGCGATGGTAACGATTAGTGGTGTTATATTTTTAGTTTCGACTTCAACGCAACTGGTATCTACCGAAATAAATCAATTACAACACTTTAACCGATTTACTGACATATTTATTTTATCCATTTTAATACTTATCACAAATGTTTGTATACGAAGTATCAGTAGTTGTTGGTTGAAATATAGAGAAAGGAGAGGATGAACGAATGAAAATTAAGTGGCAAATAAGCGTCCTTATATTCGTTGCAATCGTTCTTTTATATTTTTCTATTGTTGGGTTTGGTTCGTCTACTAAGAAAGTCGTTATTTCAACGAATGCAGATGAGGAAGCGATTGCTGTTATGAAAAAAGCATTAGATGATCATGGTTTTAAAGGAGAATATATTGTTCAGCCCCAATCAACTTCTGAATTAGGCGGGAAAATGATGGCAGAAGGTAAAAATATTGAAGCTGATGTTATTACACAAGCAACCTATTATTTAGAAAGTGCACAAAAAGAAAATAATATGTTTGCTAATATCGAAAATACTAATAAAAGTACCAAAGATGCTTATCCTGATTATATAACGCCGCTATTAGGTAATATGGGGTCATTGTTTGTTAATAAAAAAGCATTAAAAGAACAAGGATTGGAAATGCCAAAATCTATTGAATCTCTAACGAAAAATCAATATAAAGACCAAGTGGCAATGCCCAATGTTATTGATTCTTCTACAGGATGGTTAGTGATTCAAAGCATACTTAATGAGTATGGAGAGAAGGAAGGTCAAAAAATATTAACTCAATTATTAAAAAATATTGGTCCTCATTTAGAAAGTTCCGGGTCTGGACCGCTTAAAAAAGTTGAGTCTGGTGAAGCAGCTATTGGTATCGGTTTACGTTCACAAGCCATTGATGCAGAAATGAAAGGGAAGCCAATTCATTATATTGATCCAAAAGAAGGCAACTTTTCATTAGTAGAAGCTGCCGCTGTTGTCAAAAAGGGTGGAGCAAAACAACAGAAAGCTGAAAAAATGGTGCAAGTGATTCAAAAATATGGGCGCAAAGATTTATTACAACAGTATCCAGTGCCACTTTATAAGGGAGAAAAAGCGGACAAACAACAACGACCGACTTATCCCAAAAAATGGAAAGGTAGGCTAAATGTAGATTTATTAGAATCGCATCAAAAAATATTCCAAGAAGCAAAAAAGCAAGCGCAACAGAGTAAAAATAAGGAGTGATTAAATGGAACAACTAAAATTATTAACACCAGGACCACTGACTACTACACATACAGTAAAAGAAACAATGATACTAGACCGATGTACATGGGATGATGATTATAAAAAACTTACTCAAAGTATCCGACAACGTTTGCTTGAAATTGCTAAAGTGAATGCTGAAAATTATACAACTATTTTGCAACAAGGAAGTGGGAGTTTTGTTGTAGAAAGTGTCATCCAAACGGCTATATTATCAACAGATCATGTGCTGATTATTAGTAATGGTGCTTATGGCAAACGGATGATTGATATGGCTTATGTCGCAGGTAAAAAATTAACAGAATTAAACATTTCGTTTGACGTCATACCATCGTTAGCGAAAATACAGCAAGTGTTAGAAGAAAATCCGACAATAACTCATATTGCTTTTGTGCATTGCGAAACGACTACCGGTATTTTAAATCCTATAGAATCCATTTGCACATTGGCAAAAAAATTTAACAAAAAGATTATTGTAGATGCCATGAGTAGCTTCGGTGGTGTACCGATTGAGGTTGAAAAGTTGCAAATAGACTTTTTAGTTAGTAGTGCCAACAAATGTATACAAGGTGTACCTGGTTTTGGATTTGTCATTGCCAAAAAAGAAAGTTTTGAAAAAACAAAGGGGAATGCAAGAAGTGTGTCACTTGATTTGTATGATCAATGGATTGTAATGAAAGATAGTGGAAAATGGCGTTTTACATCTCCAACTCATGTAGTTGCCGCTTTTCATCAAGCGATTTTAGAGCTAGAAAATGAAGGTGGCGTTGAAGCACGCTATGAGAGGTATTTAACGAATAATCAATATATTATTCAATCTATGCAACAGTTAGGCTTTAAGCCTTATATCGATGACGAATACCAGTCACCGATTATTACTACTTTTTTATATCCAGATACGAATTTTGAATTTGATGATTTTTATCAATATATGAAAAAAAATAACTTTGTTTTATATCCTGGGAAATTGATGGATGTACCATCATTTAGGGTTGGTAATATAGGTGATTTATATCGACAAGATTTTGAGGTAATGATTCAACATATTAAAAATTTTAATGCGCAAAGGAGTATCAAATAAATGACTAAAATAAAAGGTATAATTATGGATTGGGCAGGTACTACGATAGATTTTGGCTGTTTTGCACCAGTTAATGTCTTTGTGGATATATTCAAAGATGAAGGTATTAAAGTTACAATTGAAGAAGCTAGAGAACCTATGGGGATGTTAAAACGTGATCACATCAAAGCAATGGCTGAAATGCCACGAATCAAAAAGGAGTGGCAAAATCAATTTGGAAAAGTACCAACAGAAGAAGATATTGATCGTTTATATGCTCAATTTGAAAAAATGCTAATGAAGAATCTGAAATCATTTACAGATCCATTGCCCAATGTTGTCACTACGATTCAAAATTTACAAGATGATGGATACCTTATTGGTTCTACTACAGGTTACACTAAAGCAATGATGGAAATTGTTATACCTGAAGCGGCACAAAAGGACTATAAACCCAATAGCATCGTTACTGCAGAACAAGTGAGTGGTTACGGAAGACCTTATCCATACATGATTTTTGAGAATATGAAACACCTCAAACTAACCTCTGTTAAAGAGGTAGTGAAAGTCGGCGATACAATAGCTGATATTCGAGAAGCCAATAACGCTGGTGTGATAGCTGTGGGGATTGTTAAAGGAAGTTCTATAGTTGGATTGAATGAACAACAATGGGATGCATTAACAAATAATGAACGAGAGGTTTATATTGAAAAAGCGACAAACATATTTAAGCAAAATAACGCTGATTATATCCTTGAAGATATAACACAATTACCACAATTGTTAAAACGACTGAATGTATAATTTGAATGGTAAGTACGGATATTATCTTAAATATTAAATGATGATATGCAAATTGTATACAATGATTTATGTGCATCTATTGAAATTTTTATAATTTTGATAGATGCTTTTTGATTGTTTTAAAGCCTTTTTAAATATTTTTATAAAAAATTATTTAAATAAACCTTTGACTTATTATATTTAAAAGTGTAATATTCATGAATATTAATACAAATATTAGAATAATAATGAGGTTGGTGTATTTAATGAATGCGTTATTCGAATTAACAGATCAATATAGTTCAAATAATTATAGCCCCTTGAAATTAGCATTAAAAAAAGGTAAAGGTGCTCATGTATGGGATGTTGAAGGTAAGCGTTATATTGATTGTATAGCTGGCTTTTCAGTGGTCAATCAAGGACATTGTCATCCGAAAATTATTGAAGCATTTCAAGCGCAAAGTGAGCAAATAACTATGGTATCACGTGCCTTATATAGTGATAACTTGGGACAATGGGAAGAAAAAATTTGTAAATTAGCAAATAAAGACAAAGTGCTACCCATGAATACTGGTACTGAAGCTGTGGAAACAGCAATTAAAATTGCACGTAAATGGGGCGCTGATGTCAAAGGTATTAAAGAAAATGAAAGTGAAATCATTGCTATGAATGGTAACTTTCACGGTCGTACGTTAGGGTCTTTATCTTTATCTGCACAAGATAGTTACAAAAAAGGATTTGGTCCATTGTTAGAAAATATTAATTATATAGAATTTGGAGATATTGAACATTTAAAAGTATTGATTAATGATAATACATCGGCCATTATTTTAGAGCCAATACAAGGTGAAGGTGGCGTGAATATCCCCCCAGACTATTTTATTCAAGAAGTACGTCATTTATGTAATCAACATAATATTTTATTCATTGCTGATGAAATCCAGGTTGGACTAGGTAGGACAGGTAAGATGTTTGCCATGGAATGGGAGGGCGTAGAGCCTGATATTTATTTACTAGGCAAATCATTGGGGGGTGGACTTTACCCTATTTCAGCTATATTAGCAAATGAAACAATCATGAATGTTTTAACACCAGGCACGCATGGTTCTACATTTGGTGGTAATCCACTTGCTTGTGCAGTATCGATAGCAGCCATAGATGTTTTATTAGATGAAAATTTAATTGAACATTCAGCTGAGTTAGGCCAAACACTGTTGAATCAATTACAACTTATCGATAGTCCAATTATTGATGATGTCAGAGGGAGAGGGTTATTTATTGGTATTGAATTAACAGAACAAGCACAGCCATATTGTTTAGAAATGATAGAAAAAGGCGTGTTGTGTAAGGAAACACAGGGCAATGTTATTAGAATTGCACCACCGTTAGTCATTAATGAAAATGAGATTAATCAAATTGCTGATGTGATTAAAGAAGTACTTGAAAAAAATAAAAAAGCATATTAAAAATTCCGAATATTCAGAAAGGAATGAGGAAGATGATTACAGTTGGAATAGTAGGTGGAAGTGGTTATGGTGCTGTAGAACTTATACGTTTATTACAACATCATCCTAACGTCATAATTAAATATGTATTTTCGCATTCTAAGATTGATGAACCAATCAGTAAAACATTTCCACATTTAAACCATATCGCACTTAATTATACTGAATTAAATGAACAAGCGACGTCTTGTGATGTTATATTTTTTGCAACACCTTCAAATGTCAGCAAACATTTAGTGCCAAATTTAATTAATAATGGTGTTAAAGTGATTGATTTATCAGGAGATTTTAGACTGACAGATAGAAACCTATATCAAACATATTATGGTGAAGCAGCAGCAGAACAAGATTTTTTAGATTCGGCCCTTTATAGTATTGCGGAGTGGAGTGAAATAGATTCACAACGCACAAAGTTGATAGCGAATCCTGGTTGTTTTCCCACTTCTATTTTATTGGCGTTACATCCTCTGATTTCTCAAAATGCAATCGATGTTCATTCAATTATTATTGATTCAAAAACAGGTGTTTCAGGAGCAGGACGTGCATTAGCACAACACCTCCATTACGCTGAAATGAATGAAAATTTTAGTGCCTATGCAATTGGAAACCATAAACATAAACCAGAGATAGAACAATATGTATCTAATATTGCTGGGACAAAGTGCGATGTGATGTTCACACCACATTTAATACCGATGACAAGAGGTATTTTATCTACAATTTATGTGAAGTTAAACGAGTATATGACAGCAGAGCATTTACATGGTATTTATAAAAATAATTATGAACAGAAACCATTTATAAGAATTAGAGACTTGGGAGAATACCCCAAAACAAAAGAAGTGTATGGTAGTAATTTTTGCGATATAGGTCTGTATGTAGATGAAAAAAATCAAAGGGCTATTATCGTATCAGTTATAGATAACTTAGTTAAAGGTGCGAGTGGTCAAGCAATCCAAAATTTAAATTTACTTTATGACTTAGACGAGACAACTGGTCTGAATCAGCTACCAATTTATCCTTAATGAAATGCGAAAGGAGAGATGAGATGAAAGATATTGAAACGATAGATACATTCAATCAAATCACTGTAGATATCAATGGTGACGTTGGATCGCCATTGGGGTATATGGCTGGTGGATTTCATGCTGGCCTAAGAAGAAAGAAAAAAGACTTTGGATGGATTTACTCTACGACAAAAGCGACTGCAGCAGGTGTATATACGCTTAATCGTTTTAAAGCAGCACCACTTAAAGTAACTGAAGATAGTATCAACATCGATCAAACATTGCAGGCAATTGTAGTTAATTCAGCAAATGCGAATTCATGTACTGGAGATAGAGGTATACAAGATGCGAAAGATACACAAAGTTGGGTGGCTGAACGATTAAACATAGAACCACATCATGTTGGTATTGCTTCGACAGGTGTCATTGGCTCATTTTTGCCTATGGATAAAATGAAACGTGGCGTCGATCATGTTTTACACGATGCGTTTAACCAGAGTGACTATTTTAATCAATCGATTTTAACGACAGATACGACAACGAAACATGTGTCTGTAAAAGTAAATATAGACAACCAAATAGTGACAATAGGTGGTACAGCAAAAGGCTCTGGGATGATACATCCCAATATGGCAACCATGCTTGGTTTTATAACGACAGATGCAAAAGTTGGTAGTGAGCCATTGAATGAATGTTTAAAACAAATTACAGATCACTCATTTAATATGATAACCGTAGATGGTGACTCTAGCACGAATGACATGGTTCTATGTATGGCAAATGGTCAAGTTAATCATCATTGGCTAGATGAAAATCATCCTGAATGGCAAAAATTTGTTTACGCCATCAATTATGTTGCACGTTATTTGGCTCAGTCGATTGCAAAAGACGGCGAAGGTGCGACTAAATTGGTGACAGCTAGAGTTAAAGGGGCAATAGATATCCATGAGGCAAGAAAAATGGCGAAAAGTATTGTTTCATCCAATTTAGTTAAAACAGCAATTCATGGTGAAGATGCAAATTTTGGAAGAATTGTAACAGCGATGGGTTACGCATCAAAACATATAAATCCTCATGCGACAAACGTATCATTATGCCAAGTTGATGTGGTTAAAGCAGGCATGTCAGTGGCATTTGATGAAGCTTATTTAAAAAAACAATTGGAAGCAGACAATATCATTATAGAAGCTACTGTAGGTGATGGAGATGGGGAAGCTACCGCTTATGGCTGCGACTTATCATATGAATACGTGCGCATAAATGCGTCGTATAGAACTTAAGAGGTGTTTGATATGGATTACATTGTAATTAAAATAGGCGGGAGCACTTTAACGAATATGCATGATTCGATAATTGAAGATATTGTTGCATTAAAAAAGCAAGGTTATAAACCATTAATCGTCCACGGAGGTGGGCCTTTTATAAATCAATCTTTGGAATTACAAGAAGTAGCAACAGAATTTAAAGATGGTTTGAGAGTTACTACCCATGAAGTACTTTCTGTTACGACTCAAACATTAATTGGACAAGTGAATCCTAGTTTAGTCAATAAAATCAATCAATTTGGTATTCAAAGTATTGGCATGAATGGCATAGATGCGCAATTATTTGATATTAAACCATTAGATTTAAAATATGGTTTTGTTGGCGAACCTATTCATATAGATACAAGCGTTATCGCGACTTTAACACAATCTTTTCTACCAGTCATCGCATCTATAGGTGTAAATCAAATGACGCACCAGGTATATAATATTAATGCCGATACGCTAGCGTATAAAATTGCGCAAGCTTTACATGCACCAATTTATTTATTAAGCGACATTCCGGGTGTTTTAATCAATGAAAAAGTACAACCGTCATTAAATGCGAAAAACATCGAAACATATATTGAACAAAAATTAATATATGGTGGTATGATACCTAAAGTCCAAGATGCTGTTAAAGCAATAGAAAAGGGATGTCAAAAAGTAGTTATTGCAGCAGGAAATGAAGCGCACATTATTCAAAAATTGCAACATGGTCACAATGTAGGTACTACAATTTGCAAGTAGCAATGTACAAAAGCGTAAATAACAAATTTTTAAATGTGTTGTTTTGTTCCACTATTGTCAGGACAAGGTTTTAACAGTATGTACACACGTTTACCTTATCACGATGTTATAAAAAAAAGCTCAGAACATAGTGTGTCTGAGCTTTTTTAAATGGCTGAAGTTAATTTAATTAAAACTAAAGCTTTTTAGAATAAGTTGTTAAAAGTTCACTGTAAAAATCAATGAATTTTAAATACATGTCTTTTTCTACACATTCATCAATTTGATGTGGTTTAATACCTGGACCAAATACTAAGAATGGGAAAGTTTCATCTTTATTTTTTAATAAGTTTGAAGCATCAGTAACGCCACCGATTGGAGAAGCGATAAAGTCCTTGTCAAATAGAGATTGAGCTATGTTCTGAGCAGTATTAATTAAGCTGTTATCACCAGTAGTGAGTACTGGATCTAGGTCTAAGTATAGGTCGCTTGATAAATTTGCACCTTTATCATTATGGTTTTGAATTGTGTTTGAGAATAACGTTTTTACTTGTTCATTATCATATTCTGGAATTGTACGAATATTAAAATCTGCATCTGCCTCTTCAGGAACAGAGTTCACCTGTACCCCACCGTTAATTAATGTATTGCTAATAACTAAACCTTGAAGTGCAGATTCTACGTCTTCAAGTGCTGTTGTTGCAGGCAATGATGGCTTAATTCTTTCAATGAATTTTGTGAAATCTAGCGCTTTTCCCTGAACTTCTTTTGAAATTCTAGCATAGGCGTCATCAATATCTTGTATAAATGAGATTAATGGTTTTATGGCATTAGTGCCCATTACTGGCATAGAGCTATGTGCTGATTTACCGTAGGAAGTAATACGATAATCCATTGAACCTTTATGTGCATACACCATGATATCTTGGCAAGGTTCTGCTATAAGTAATGCATCAACGTCATCCATATAACCCTGTTCGTACAAAGTTTGAGAACCAAGTTGCTCCATTTCCTCACCACTAGTTGCTAAAAATCTAATACGACCATGTTGCAGTGCTTGAGAAGATTTAATATCAATAAGTGCAATTGCTAACGCAGCAAGTCCTGACTTCATATCTGCTGCGCCACGACCATATAAAAATCCATCATCCTCAGTAAGCGAAAATGGATCGTATGTCCATTGAGATTTATTACCAGCAGAAACAACGTCCATATGACCTGAAATACCGATTACCGGCTTGCCTTCACCGATTTCAGCAATGAGGTTAGCACGTCTTTCATCAATTTTTTGAATTTTTGATTCAATTCCGTAGTTAGAAAATAGTTTCTGTAAATAATTACAAACTTCAAGCTCATTATCATTTACTGTTTCAATCGCTACAATATCTGATAAGATTTGTACTTTTTCTTTATTAGAAAATGTACTCATTGTGTATCACTCCTTTGTATGTCTAAATTAAGTATACATCTAGAAAAAAAGGTTTTTAAAGCGAAACGATTTTTAAAAAAAGAATATAATAAAATTATTTATATTGTAAAGTTTTTTAGAGTTGAAACAAAAAACTGATTTTGTACTATTACACTCAACCGTGTATGATGTTTAGAATTAATAATGTGTTAAGAAATTAAAAAAATGCATCAACAGGAGAATTAAAGGTCATAGCTTTTGAAGCAATAACATAAGTGATAAGTTATCAATGGGTTTAGATAATAATCAATATAAAGTGCTAAATGACAATATAATTATTTCCAAGGAAATGCCTAATCAATGTCATAAATTTAATATATAAACTTATTGATACAATAATAATTGCGATAATTCAAATCATTTCCTATGATTTTACCTATATTTGATGATACGCTAAAGAAGTGGAATTTGTTTCCAATGGATTCTATTTTTTCATATATTTATTAATAGATAAGCGTGTAAATGTCGAAGGTATATATGAAAAATTTTATATAGAAAGGGGATTATCATTTTGGCAAAAGTAGCAATTATTGCTGGAGGCAATAAACTAAAATCAAGACTCACAGGTATTATAGATTACGCGGAATCGTATTTGAATGCTGAGGGCATCGAGACAAATGTCATCCACGTACATCAATTAGATGCTGAGGCTTTAATTACTGCAGATTTTTCTAATGAATCGATAAATGCTACGCACAAAACGATTGAAGATGCGGATGGTGTTATTATAGTATCTCCAGTATTTAAAGCTGCCTACTCAGGTATCGTGAAAACGTATTTAGACTTGTTACCACGAGGGGCATTTACAGGTAAAACGGTACTACCATTAGCCTTAGGAGGCACGTTTGCACATGTGCTAGCAATCCAATATAGTCTTGATCCAGTTATTAAAGAACTAGGTGCAGATACTATTCATAAAGGCAGATTTATATTAGATAAGCACATCACACAAAATGAAGATGGTAGTTATGGTTATGACCAAGAAGCGAAAGATGGTTTAAATAAAACTTTAAAGAAATTTGTCAGTGACAAGTCACAAGTTAAAGAGTAAATTTGATTGTAAAACTGTTAAAATCAAAATATACGATAAACTTAGAATATGACGTTATAAGACGGTATTAATAAAAAATGAGCACACAGTATCAAAACTTGCTAAATTGATATTGTGTGCTCATTATTTTTAGATTTAAAGTTTATTTAAGTGCCATTGAGATTGGTTATCCATGCTTAACTTAAATTCATTTGTTTGAATGCACATGGGATGGGATTCGGAAAACTGGTCAGAGAACAGCCATTTATTATCTTCCGGTGTCAGTAAAATAAAACTGTCATCATAATGATCGCCGATAAAGTTTAAATCATGTGGTGCAAAGGGTTGCTTTTCATATGTATTTAAATGAAATTTCGACAATGCTTCAAAGACTTCCTTCGTTTCATTACATACGAATCCAATCTCACTAATTCTTGAAAATTCAGGTTCATCAGTTATATTAGAAATGCGTGCAATGAGTTCCACGACGTTTCCTGAAGGATCTTGAAAGTAAAATGAATGTGCAACAAAAGATTCGAAATACGTCGTATGCTGACCATCCTCCATCAATAGAAATAAAATATTTTGATAATGTTGTTTCATGTCGTTGAAATGGTTGTATGGAATGTCAATCGCAAAATGATAAAATGGTTGGACATCGTCGTTTGCTTGTTGAAAACACAGATGCGTCTCTCCAATTTTAACTGTAAAAGCCTCTTGGCCAATCATCCAAACTGGACATTCTAAAATTTCTTCATAAAATTGGAATGTCTTTTCAAATTCTGAAGTGAATAATTTAATGTTTTCAATTTTCATAAACAAACCCCACCTAATCCTCATGTTTATCATATAAATATAAGAAATAATTTACTTGTACTTTATCAAAATAATAATCAATATGATAATAATAAGAATTTTATATGAAATAATACGCATTAAGTAACAATATGTTCTATTTAAAATAGTTATATAGCGTTGGTGATTTATAAAACTTCATAAAAAGGCTGAGACAATTCAATTTGTCTCAGCTTTTTTTCTTATCGCCGTGCGATGAAGAAGTAATTTTAAATCAATTAAATATGAATATCTCACTTCATTTTTAAGTTCAAGATATTTGTATCTCAGACTTGCATAGACTAAGCGAAAAATAATGAGATAATATACGCGCTAATCCCAACTAGAATACAATACAGAAGTGCAGGGCCTAATGTTTTTCTTATGACACTACCTTCTTTACCAGGCATATTAACTACCGCACAAACTGCGACCACATTATGCACACAGATCATGTTACCGGCAGCTGCACCAATGATTTGTGCAGCTAATACAATAAATGGATCTGCACCAATAGAGTTAGCAATGTTTAATTGAATAGGTGAGAAAGTCAATGTTGATACAGTAGCACTACCTGTAATAAACGAACCTAAAGCACCTAAGAATGGTGCAACGAATAGCCATACAGGACCTAAAGTATTAGCCATATTTTTGGCGATATATTCTGGCATACTTATTAAATCATGCGCATTGATACCTGAGTTGATAAAAACATGCACCATTGCGAGTGTGGCAATTAGTGTAATACCAGTAATTTTTATTGTTGATAAGGATGTGATACTTGCATTACCTAAATCCTTAATAGATTTTCTTTGAATTATAATGGCGAAAATTGCTGATAATAATAAAATTGTCCCAGGTGAATAAAGAAATTGCCATTCAGATGATATTTCAGAGAAATTTAAAATATTATTCCAAGAAAAATCAAGAACATGTGTGGTGAAATATTCAACACTTGGAACCGTTCTCGTTAATAAAAGTAAGATAACAACCATTACATAAGGTGCCCAAGCAGTTAGTAAACTCATAGAATGTTCTGTACTATCTGCCTCGTATGTTTTATCTAAGCCATCTGTCCACACTGTTTTAGGTAACAACCAACCCTTACTTGCAGTTAAGACGGCAACTACTAAACCAGTTAATGAGCCTAATATAGCAACAAATTCTGCGCCGAAAACATGTGCATATACAAAGGCAGATACTGCATATACAATTCCTATTAATGCTAGCCATGGTAGCATTTCAATAATAGATTTTAACTTTTTATTTTTCCCAAAGAAAATAATCATCGTAGAGATAACGATGATAGGTATGAAAATACCACTCAATAAATCTAATATAGTTATTTGCTCAGCTGTCGAATGGAAAAAGGATTGATTTGCTTCTTTTAAAGTACTTAATCCAACAATAACTGGCGTGCCCACTGCTCCGAAAGACACTGCAATACTATCGGCAATTAAAGCTGTAACAACAGCTATCATAGGTCTAAAACCTAAAGCAACTAGTAAAGGTGCTGTAACCATTGCTGGTGTACCAAATCCTGAAGCGCCTTCAATAAGTGAACCAAATAAGAAAGCGACAATGATGACTTGGACACGCATATCTGGTGTAATTTTCTTAAATCCTGCATTGATACGGTTTACTGCACCCGTTTGGCGTAATGTATTAAGTAACACGAGCGCACCGAATAAAATATAAAGTATCGTTAATGTTTTGTGCGTACCTTGAAGTATTGAAGCTATAACGACATTACCTTGCATCCCCCATACAAAAATCCCTAAAACTGTTACAACGATAGCGCTAATAATCATCCCTTTTAAAGCTGACATACGTAAGAGTACAAGAAATAAAAAAGGTACGATTACTGCACTGAAAGCGACTAATAACATCATTTTATATAAAACTCCCTCATAAAAATTTAATAATCATCTAGTCATATGATGTTTAAATAACTCTCATTGTAAACGTTTACAAATAAATTTTCAATCATGTATAAAAAATGAATTTTTCATATAAACAATTTAAATCGTATACAAATATTTTTCGTTGATTTTAATAAGCTGTATTTTCGGTTTTACTTATTTATATCTTAAAACGAAAATAAATGAAAATAAATTTGCGTTATTAGAAAAAATATAATAATATAATGATAATATTTGAAAGCGTTTACAAAAGTGATTGCAAAAATTGCAAGAAAATATTTAAATTAATCTTAATATCAACGATTGATTTATAAGGGGTGCGTAATATGAGTGATAAATTAACTAAAATGGGAATGCCTTCAACGTTATTTTGGGGATATGTTGGTGTATTAATATTTATGATGGGAGACGGTTTAGAGCTAGCATGGATTAGTCCTTATTTACATGATCATGGTCTATCCGTGCAACAAACTGCGATTTTGACCACTTGCTATGGTGTAACGATAGCTATTGGTTCTTGGTTATCAGGTGTCTTGGTAGAAATTATCGGTCCAAGAAAAGTGATGCTGTTAGGAACAGGGTTATATATCATCGGTCATGCAATATTTGTTGGTTTGGCAATCCCAACGATGAACTATAATATCATGATTCCGTCATATGCAATAAGAGGGTTTGGCTACCCTTTGTTTGCTTATTCTTTTTTGGTTTGGGTTGCTTATCGTTCTCCGCAAAAGCGTTTAGGTGCTGCAGTAGGATGGTTTTGGTTTGTGTTTACAGGAGGGCTTAGTGTCCTAGGATCATTTTATTCTTCTTTTGCGATTCAACTATTTGGACACTTCTTTACATTGTGGACAGCGATTATTTGGGTGTTAATAGGAACATTTTTAGCAGTATTTGTAAATAGAGACCAGTTTATGATTGAAGAAAAAGGGCACGGATTTAAAGAACACTTTAGTGAGGTACTTGCAGGTATAACGATACTAAAAAGGGAACCGCGTGTGGCAGTGGCCTGTGTTGTTAGAATCATAAACCAGGCGGCACAATATGCTTTTCCATTATTTCTGCCGATTTATTTAGCTTCCAAAGGTATTGCTACTACAACTTGGTTAAATATTTGGGGAACAATTTTTATTGCTAATATTATATTCAATCTAATATTTGGTGCGTTGAGCGATAAAATTGGCTGGAAAAATACGATTTCTTATATTGGTGGTGTTGGATGTGCGATATTTACGTTAGGACTATATTTTGTGCCAGAGTTATTTACAGGTAATGTTTTTATTGTGGGTACGGTAGGATTTCTATGGGGGATGTGTTTAGCAGGCTTTGTCCCTATTTCTGCACTTGTCCCTTCTTTAGTTCATGATGGTGATAAAGGACCAGCAATGGCAATATTAAATTTAGGAGCTGGTCTTTGTGTATTTGCAGGACCAGGGTTAGTGGCATTGTTTTATGATAGTATTGGTGTTAAAGGCATGATGTACTTAATATTTGGATTATATGTTGCTAGTGCAATTATGACACGTTTCTTAAAGACACCTGAGGAAAGGGAACGTAGAAAGTCTAAAAATTTTGCATCATACAGTAAATAATCTATTATAGTAGCTATAAAAAAGTTAGGATATGGCTTAATGGATGATTTTTTAATAGCTTCAGCTAACGATTAATAAATAATAGTAAACGGGCGAACAGTTTCAAAATGAGGGGTTTTGATATTGTTTGCCCGTTTTTGTATTCATTTTAAGGGATGATTATGCAATGATTTTGAGATGACGTGGGATAAATATAATTATTTTTCTTGGAAACCACCTGAAACAAAATGAGCAGCAATTTGCTTAATAGTGGCAAATAGTAAATCTAACATGTATGTTCACCTCCATGAGCTAGTGGTTACATGTTCAATTTACTATATATTATTAAAATATTGTGTAGGAAAGCACAACTTAGTTAAATCATTGCCACGGTGTTTATTGTCAGACATCTTACTTGCTTGACTGTTGCAAATAAGATCGTGATTGTATGGAAATATACATTTAGCGTAGGTTATACTTCAAAACTAGTAAAATAATTAAATGATTTAAAAATATACAATAAATAGTATATTTATACTTGAAAATAACTCTATTTAAGTTTAATATGTATATAAATCTTATAAATATATTGGAGTGATGAAATTGGGGCGTACACAACAGATTTAAAAAAACTAGCATTGTTAAAAGGTAAGAGCTTTTTGAAAACGAGTGACTTTACTGCAGATGAACTAGTCACTTTGATTGACTTTACCGGAGAATTAAAAGAAAAGAAAAAGCGAGGCATTCCTCACCCTTATCTTAAAGGTAAGAATATTGCTTTATTATTTGAAAAACCATCTACAAGAACACGTTCAGCATTCAGTGTAGCAGCAAACGATTTAGGTGCCTTTCCAGATTATTTTGGTCAAGGTGAAATTCATCTAGGTGTCAAAGAATCGACAGAAGATACAGCAAAAGTATTAGGGAGTATGTATGATGGTATTGAATTTAGAGGTTTTTATCAAAAAGATGTGGAAAGTATAGCGCAACATGCCGAAGTTCCAGTATGGAATGGTTTAACAAACGAATGGCATCCTACTCAAATGATTGCAGATTTTTATACTTTAAAAGAACACCTAGGCACATTACAAGGCAAAACATTGACTTATGTTGGTGATGCAAGAAATAACGTAGCACATGATTTATTGGTTACCGGCGCAATATTAGGTATGAATATTCATATTGCAGCCCCTCAATCGCTACAGCCTGATCAAGATATTCAGCAACTTGCTAAAAATTATGCAACACAATCGCACAGTAATATTTTAATCACAGATAATATTCAACAAGCAGTTTATAAAGCAGATGCAATATATACAGATGTCTGGTTTTCAATGGGAGAAGATGAATCAGTTCAAACACAACGTATTGAAAAATTACTTCCATATCAAATTAATGAAGCTATGCTTGTCAATACAATGAATCCAGATGTTATTGTATTACATTGTTTGCCCGCCTTCCATGATGTGCATACAAAGGTGGGACAACAAATCTATAAGACTCATGGTTTAACTGAAATGGAGATAACAGATGATGTATTTAAAGGTGAACATGCTGTTATATTTGAGCAAGCGGAAAATAGATTACATTCAATTAAAGCAATTATGGCAGGAACATTAGGGGATATTTTTTAACACATATCTTAATTGAATAAATAAAGAAACTCACAAAGTAACGTGCTTTGTGAGTTTTTTTCATTAAAAAAGAAGACATATATCACCATTATGAAAAAGTTTTTCATAATGGTATTTTATATTGATTAATATTTTCTTTGATTGTATATTTATGATAATTAGGAGGTTAATGACTATGAGTAAATTGTTTGAAAAGGCACAACAATTTGGTAAATCATTTATGTTACCTATCGCTATATTACCGGCAGCTGGATTGTTGTTGGGAATCGGTGGCGCATTAAGTAATCCGAATACAATCAAAGCATATCCTGTGTTGGATATTAACTTATTGCAAAATATATTTGTTCTTATGTCATCAGCTGGTAATATTGTATTTCAAAATTTACCAGTAATTTTTGCCATAGGTGTTGCAATTGGATTAGCTAGAAGTGATAAAGGTACTGCAGGATTAGCAGCATTGCTAGGATTCCTTATTATTAATGCTTCGATGAATGGATTGCTAATCATTACAGATACGTTAGCAAAAGGCAATTTAGCAGAAAAAGGACAAAGTATGGTTCTAGGAATTCAAACAGTAGAAACGGGCGTGTTTGGTGGGATTATCACAGGAGTTATGACGGCGCTTTTACATAATAAATATCACAAGATTTCTCTTCCATCATATTTAGGATTTTTTGGAGGATCTCGTTTTGTTCCAATTATTACAGCAATCTCTGGAATCATACTCGGGGTTATCATGTTCTTTATTTGGCCAACAGTACAGGGGTGGATATTTGGTGTAGGAGGTATCGTAGATAAAACTGGTGTCATTGGTACTTTTTTCTTTGGATTTATATTAAGGCTATTGGGGCCATTTGGTTTACATCACATTTTCTATTTACCGTTTTGGCAAACTGCATTAGGTGGCTCGTTAGAAGTTAAGGGTCATCTTGTTCAAGGCACTCAAAATATTTTCTTTGCTCAACTTGGTGATCCAGACGTAACGAAATACTATTCAGGTGTTTCGCGTTATATGTCAGGTCGTTTTATTACTATGATGTTTGGACTATGTGGTGCAGCTTTAGCAATTTATCATACTGCGAAACCACAACATAAAAAAGTTGTTGGTGGGCTAATGTTATCTGCAGCATTAACTTCATTTTTAACAGGTATTACAGAACCGTTAGAGTTCAGTTTTTTATTTGTTGCACCAATTTTATATGTGATACATGCATTTTTAGATGGTTTAGCGTTTATGATGGCAGACGTATTTAATATTACGATAGGTCAAACATTCAGTGGTGGCTTTATAGACTTTTTATTATTCGGCGTTTTGCAAGGTAATGCTAAGACGAACTTTTTATGGGTAATACCGATTGGCATCGTTTGGTTTATTTTATATTATATTATTTTCAGATTTTTAATTAACAAATTCAACTTTAAAACACCTGGTAGAGAAGCGGAAACAACTACAGAAACTGTTGAAACGACAGAACGTGCTAAAACAATTATCGAGGGTTTAGGTGGTAAAGAAAATATAGAAATTGTCGATTGTTGTGCTACAAGGCTAAGAGTGACATTAAAGTCAGACGCCCCAGTCAATAAGCAACTGCTGAATTCTACCGAAGCTAGAGGTATCATACAAAAAGGTAATGGTGTACAAATTGTTTATGGACCACATGTCACAACGATAAAAAATGAAGTAGAAGAGTTACTAGACAGTGAACAAGCGTAATAAAAAAATTTTCAATTTATCATTAAACAAAGGTAATATACAGAAATTAGAAAGTGATTGGTGAGTATATGTATATTTTAAATTTAGAGAATAGACAGCTTGCAAGTCAATATGTTGCGACTGAACTGTTAAAACAAATAAAAATGAAACCGGATTCAGTATTAGGTCTTGCTACAGGAAATACTATGACAGATGTTTACAAGTATTTAAAAACATTGATTAATCATAATCATTTGCAACTAGATCAAATAGTGACATTTAATTTGGATGAATATGTGGGTTTAAGCGCAGACAATGAACAAAGTTATCACGCATATATGTATCGACAGTTATTTAAACATCATCAAACGTGGCATAAAGAAAATATATTTATACCACAAGGAGATACCAATAATTTAGAACAAGAATGCTTAATGTATGAACAATATTTAAAAGATAAAGGACCTACAGATATACAAATTTTAGGTATAGGTGAAAACGGGCATATAGGATTTAATGAGCCTGGTTCGTCGTTTGAAAGTATTACAAGAGTTGTAGATTTATCTTCTTCAACGATTAATGCAAATAGTCGTTATTTTGATTCAATAGACGATGTTCCTAAGCAAGCAATTTCTATGGGACTGGCATCTATTATGCGTGCGAAACGTATTATTTTGTTAGCGATGGGCAGAAATAAAAAAGAAGCCGTCTCACAATTAATAGAGGGAGAAATTTCCGAAACGTTACCTGCATCTTTATTACATCAACATCCTCATGTTGAAGTAATTGTAGATAATGAAATATTCGACACATTAGATCAAGATAAAGTTCAGCGATTAGAAAGGCATTTGTCATAAAGATATTTGAATACGTTGTGTTTTGGCGAAACGCTTGAGGTAACAGGACAAGCTGAAGACTATAGGATGAAGTCGTCCCTTAAGAAAGCGAACCAACAATACGAAGTATTGAATAAAAAGGAAGCACTCAGATGAATTGAATTAAATCATCTGAGTGCTATTTTTTTAGGATTTATGTCCCAGATGCATTATTTCTGTCATTATAAAAATAATATAAAACTTTATCACTGAATGACAACTAGGAAACATTAATTGTAAAAATTAAGTATTGTAATAACACTTAGGCACAAAAACATACAAATTAGGAAATATTTACAACAATATTAATATTTATTATTATAATTTAGTTAAAGGTAATCAACCTTTAACAAATCATATATTGAGAAATGAGGTGTGTTAAATGTCTGATTTCGTAAACGCAATCAGTGAAGCTGTAAAAGCAGGTTTAAGTGCTGACTGGGTAACAATGGGAACTAGCATTGCTGACGCATTAGCTAAAGGCGCGGACTTCATCTTAGGTTTCTTTAACTAATAAATAATGTAAAAGGCTGAGACAAATTGAATTGTCTCAGCCTTTTATTATTCAATGCTAGCTATAGATTACAATATCATTTAAAGTTATTTGGATTTATGTAGTCATTTTTTAAAGACTATAATACTAAACCAACGATTGATGCTGAAATAATTGAAGCAAGTGTTGAACCTAGTAGCAAGCGTAGGGCAAACGAAGCCACCTTATTGCCTTGTACATCACTAAATCCTTTGATAGCACCAACGATAATGCCTACAGTACCAAAATTAGCAAAACTAACGAGATATACAGAAATGATACCTTGTGTACGTAGTGTTAAATCTCCAGCTAATTTTTGATAGTCTAACATAGCAACAAATTCGTTAGTGATTAATTTAGTTGCCATGAGTGATCCAGCTTGAACTGCTTCGTTCCAAGGTACACCTATGATGAAAGCAATCGGTGCAAAAATAAAACCGATTAATTGTTTGAAATCTAAACCGACAAAATTAAATAATACTGTGACTGCTTCCATCAAAGAGATGAATGCAAGGAGCATAATGGCGACACTTACGGCAATTTTAAAGCCGTCCGTAGCACTATCGCCAATCATTTGGAAAAATGGAACATTTTTCGACTTTGTTTCATCACTATTTGAATTGCTTTTAGCTGTGGATGAGTTGGAAATTTCCACGTCACTATCATCTGATTGATATGGATTGATGACACTTGCGATAATTAAAGCACTGAAAATATTGAGCATAACGGCAGTAACTACATATTTAGGTTCGATCATTTGCATATAAGAACCTAACATAGCCATACTAACAGCACTCATACCAGAAGTAGTAATCGTATATAATTTCTCTTTAGATAATTTAGGAATCATTTCTTTAATAGTTAAATAAACTTCTGGCTGTCCTAACATTGACGTTGAGATTGCAAAGTAACTTTCGAGACGGCCCATACGTGTGATTTTATTGATAATAATACCAACATATTTAATGATAAACGGAAGAATTTTAAAATAGTTTAACACACCGATTAATACAGAGATAAATACTAAAGGTAGTAAAACGGTAATAAAAAACGTTGAAGCACCTTTGTTTTGTAAACCACCAAAAACAAACTCGATACCAGCTTTACTAATATTGATTAATTCTTCAAAAAATGAACCTAATGTGGTTAATATCGTTAAACCAATAGTCGTATTCATCATGAATACTACAATGATGATTTGAACGATTAACATAATGACTGGTTTTTTGAAATCAATCGCCTTTCTGTTATAGCTAAATAAAAAAGCGATGAATAATGCAAAAAATATACCAGTAACGGCAAATATGATTGACATAAGTATCACCTACAATGTATTGAAAGCAACTGCAATTTTTGCGCCAAGTACCGCATTGTTCTCAACTAGTTTGATATTTGTATTTAAACTCTTGCCTTCAGATTTTTCGACAATTTTACCAAGTAAAAATGGCGTAGAATCTTTTCCATTAATACCTTGCGTTTCTGCTTCTTTAACTGCTTCTTCAATAATACCGTCAATATATGATTTAGGTAATTCATGTTCTTTAGGAACTGGGTTAGCGATAACAACGCCACCTTCAATATTCAAATCATTTTTAACTTTACAAATATGTGCGATATCATCTGGAGTTTCAGAAAAACTGTTTAGTTTAATACCGCTTTGTCGTGTGAAAAATGCTGGTAATTCATCTGTTTGGTAACCTATTACGGGTACGCCTTTTGTTTCAAGATATTCCATTGTTTTTGGTAAGTCTAGTATAGATTTAGCGCCAGCACATATTACTGTTACATTTGTTTTACCTAACTCTTCTAAGTCCGCTGAGATATCCATTGTGTTTTCGGCACCTTTATGTACACCACCAATACCACCAGTTACAAAGAATTGAATTTCTGCTAATTCTGCACTCATCATTGTTGATGCAACTGTAGTTGCACCAATCTGTTTAGTAGCGATTACTTCTGCAAAATCACGACGTGAAACTTTTGCGACATTATCACTTTTAGCGAGTAATTCTAGTTCATCATTTTCCAGTCCAATTTTGATTTTTCCATCAATTAATGCAATGGTTGCTGGAATTGCACCATAATCACGTATGATATTTTCAACAGCCGTAGCCATTTGCACATTTTGTGGGTAAGGCATACCATGTGAAATGATTGTTGATTCTAGTGCTACGATGGGTTTTTTATCTGCTTTAGCTTGTGCTACTTCTTTAGAAAATTCAATATATTGCTTCATTTTTATAGTCCTCCAAATCTCTAAATAATTGTTTCTTATCTAAGTTTTGCCTCACGGTGTATTCAGTTTCAATTGTTTTTCGAGCATTCATCATGCCTGTTGTCAGTATGCTTTCAGTGTCTAGTTCATTTAACCAACTAAAAATGACTGCACTAGAGAAAGCATCACCAGCTCCTGTTACGTCTACGACATGTTGTGAAGGTATCACAGGTTTAATTACTTCTTCGTTACTATTTCTAAAAATAAGTTCTTTTACACCATTTGTAATCACAACATTTGAAACGCCTAACTTATTCCATTTTTGTGCAGCTATACGCAAATCATCAGTGTTTTGTATAGTCATATTTAAATAAGTTTCGGTTTCATCTCTATTAATAATAAGCCAATCGATAGCATGTAATGAATCAGGCATGTTTTTCATTTTTGGAGATGAAACGGGAATAACTATTAATTTAATGCTATGCTTTTCTGAATAAGCACATAAAAAATCCATTGCACTTTTTGAAATGTTGAGGTCTGCGATGATACATTTTGCTTTTATTAATAAATGTGTACGTTTAATTAAAAATTCTGGAGTAATATAATCATAGACCTCCATATCTGCTAAACCGTATTCCATATTACCGTCGTTATTGATTAATGCTGTATAGGAACCAGTGTTTGCGTTTTCTATTTGTTGAACGTGGTCTAAGTTCATGAATGGGGTTGATAATTTATAAATCATATCCCATTCGCTGTCATTACCACTCACAGATAAAAATGCAACTGTTTCGCCCATACGCCCTAAATTCTCTGCTATATTGCGTGCAACCCCACCTATAGATCTCGTTGAAGTAACAGGATTAGACGTTTCTAATTGTAAATCGTTATGAACATAAAATTTTCTGTCTAAGTTCGCAGCACCAATGCAGACAATTGGATAATCTTCATTTAAAACATACGCTTTCCCTAAAACATATTCTTTGCGGATAAGTCCAGATATAATATTTGCAACTGCTGGCCGAGATAATCCAATAGACTGTGCTAATTCTTGTTGTGAAATGAATGGATTTTCTTGAATACGCTTTAAAACTTCCTGTTCATTTTTATTCATATGGCAACCTCCTTTATGCAAAATTAAACTTAAGTTTACAAATTAAACATTTGTTTAAGTTGATAAGATAATAGCACGAATATTCTGAAATGTATACGCTTACATAAAATAGTTCGTAAAATTGTAAAATCTATATATTCACGAAACAGAAATTTATATATGCTATATGTCGCTAAAAATCAAGGGTTTTATGGCGTTTGATCATTTGTGGAATTTATTAAAATGCTTTGTATGAAAAAATTTTAAATTAATATTTGAAGTTCAATAAGTTAATGTTTAAATTTTTGAAAATATAATTCAAAATATTAATGAAATAGAAAAGAAGTGTAGTTGTTTTTCAAGTAGGCATATATCCAATAATTTTGTAACAACGAAACAGCTAGGAAAATAAACGAGTACTCACTTATATAAACATATCAGACAGTAGGTAAGCTTAAATAAAAAAACTGCCGACAAGGTGCGTCCTTAGTCGACAGTTATTATTTAGCGAATACAATCTATATCTCGTATTTTTAAAAGCATATATTTATTTTTTTGCGTTAACTTTCAACATCTTCATTATTTGTTTGTTCATCTTTACTAAACAACGAAGAAAATTTCGATTTTATATCATCTAGTTTGCTATTTACTTTATCTAATTCTTCTTGCATTTTATCAGTATTACCATTATCTTTTTCGTTTTTTGCCTGTTTTAAATCATCTACTGTAGTTTGGTATTTATCAGCTAACTTATTTGTTTTATTAGAATCAGCTTCTTGTTTTAGGCTATTAATTTTATCTTGTAATGCTTGTAATTTAGAATCTGTTGCTTCATTAGAATTTGAAATATCTGACTTTAACGATTGAATATCATCTTTGACTTGATTGTTCTGACGTTCGAAATTGACATTATCACCTTGCGTATCATTCGATTGATTTTGATTGGCAGTGGATTGTTCACTTGTTTCATTACCAGTTTGTTGATTATCATTGTTATTATTCATAAAAGTACTAACTGCAAAAATGACAATGATGACTAATAAAGCCACCAGACCTAAACCAAGCCAAAATTGTTTGCGCTTTGATTTTTTATTTTCTTCTAATAACTGCAACTCTCGTTCACGATCTCGCTGATTGTAGCTTGTTTCAGACTTGTAATCATTGTACTTATGGTCATTATAAGATTCACTGTTTTTCACAGTACGACGATAAGGATTGTATAAGATCTTTCCGTAGATATCTTGTTGTTGTTGGTCATTCACAGTGTGAATATTTAAATCAGTATTAACGTTTCCATATTTGTCTAGCGCAATAATTTTTCCATCATCTTCAATTTTTAAAATTTTAGGATAATCATTGAAAGAGTTGTTGTTAGTCATTTTTTCACCTTCAATTGTATTTAGATATTAAGTGCTTACTTTTAAATTACCCAACTCTGGTAGTATAAACATTGCTTGTTTTAATAATCTTAAGTATATATTACTAACTTCTCATTAATAAAACATCATCATTTAGACTGAACTAATGTATTTGGTGTAATGTTAGTTTGCTTTAACAAAGATAAAAATAAAAGGGGCGGGACAGAAATCTTTTTTAAAATATCAGATTTCTATCTCACTCCCTTGTATAGTGTGTTTAAGTATTAATGCAATGTTATGGACTTTTACAAGTAGCATGTTGTATTTACTACTTGTAGTTTATTAGTATCCTGAATCTACTTCTTCACCGTCTTCGTCATATTCAGTTACGTAACCATCCTCATCAATTTTATAAGAACCTGCTAGGTCTCCGTCTTTATCTGTGAAAGAGAATCCCCAACCGTCTCCAGTTTTTTCTGGTTCTTTATAAGTATAATTATCTGTATCCAAAGTCCTACCTTCATAAGATTCGACTTTATCAATAACATTATCACGCGTTACTTTTTCGTCAGAACTGGCGTTACTACTATCGTCGTCATCAGAATCTGCTTCTTTTTCGATCATTTTGTCTTCATAATCGCTTATTGCATCATCGTCAAATGATAAAGATACGTCTATTTCATCTTCATCATCTTTAGGACTAGAAACATTTTCTACACTTGATTTGAATTGTTTGCCTTCAACTTCAGTTGTAGCATAGACTTCGATTTTTTCATCTGGTGCATAAGGACCGTAAGTGACAGATTCATATTCGTCAAAATCTGATTGTTCATCCCCATTAATATAAAGTTTAAGAGAATCAGAATCTGCATAAGTTGAATCAATACTAACTGTAAAACGTTTTTGTTTGAATTGTAAATCTGCACTGTTACTTTCAGACATATCGATATGAATAACGCCGTCGAATTTTTTATTATCAACCTTTTGTGTTGCTTTTAAATCATATATGCCAACTGGAAAATCATCGAGTGTCTTCGTCTTACCTTGTTTTAATTTAACTTGGGTTGTTTTGTCATTAAGTTTGTAAGATAGCGTTGTGTCTTCTTCTGAGGTAATCGAAACAGGCTCCTTACTAACATTAAAAATGTAATTTTTGAATATGCCCCATTTTTTTCCATCTTCGGTAATATTAATTAAAGCAGTGTCACCAACAGTGACAGCATGTTCATTTGATTTATTTTCTTTAATATTTTTTGCACTACTTTGAAGTTCATCAGCAACACGATCTATGCTATCAGTTTCGTCAATATATTTATAAATAGCTTTAGCTTCATCTTTAGAAATAGCTTCACCATTTGCTTTTAAATGGTTGGCTAGGCGATCTGTATCTTTGTTTTTTAAATCTTTAGAAATGGTTTCTGCCTGTTTTGTAGGTGATAGTTGCGCGTCAATTATTTTATAAGTAACAAACAAAGCAATAATAATGACTAATATCACTGCAATAATGATAAATATAGGTAATTTTGATTTACGATTAGGTGGTTGATGCGTTGTTCGTTGTTGAACAGGCGTACCACATTGAGTACAAACGCGTTGACCAGGCTTGATTTCAGCACCACAATTACTACAATACTTCATTTGAAATATCCTCCTTAATAACCTGTATTAAAAAATGAACTTAAATCACTTAATGTATTAGAAACAGTACTTTCCACTATAATACGTAAAATGATTCCTAAAATGATGATATAGATAAATATAGAATAAATGACAGGCATACGTATAAGTTGATTGTGGCTGTATTTCGTAATTAAATATATTGGTGCAATGAGTGTAAATAATATAGCAATAATGATAAGGAATACTGCAAAACTTGGAACATGAATTGCTAAAAATAATAAACCAAACAAAAGTGTAATAACAGAAAGGGTGTTGACTAAAACGAAATCTGAAAATACTTTATGTAACGTCGAATTAATATTTAATATTTTTATTAGTGCAAAAGTGATACCAAATAGTACTGTAATTGCTATTAATAAGAAAAGTGAAATGTTAAACACAACGCTTGCTTTACTTGTCATGAAATATGCAACTTCTGCAGGTATCAATATCGTTAGTAATATAATGGATAAAAGTAATCCTGCTACGATTAAACTGAAAAGTGTTTTGTAAGAAAAAAAGTGAGGACTCACAAGTTCTTTATCAGGATGTCTGAAAGCAGTTGAAAAGAACGTTTTAGCTTCATTGAAAATATCTGAAGTATGCTTTGAAAACTGCTCATTTTTATGATTAGACTGTGTTGAATCTTGTGTTGATATTTGTGTTGCATTAGATTCCGTTGAATTATGTTCGGATGCATGGTTCGGTTTGTTTTTAGTTTCGTTTGTTGTATTTGTTTGATGAGATAATTTTGTACCACACTCTCCACAAAATAAATCTGATGCTTCAATAGGATTTCCGCATTTTGGACACTGCATAAAGCTTCCCCCTTGTAATATGTATATTAAAATATAATATTATCACATTTATATTTGTGTTACACTACTATTTTGAAAATTAACTAAATTTAAATTCAAAAAAATGTAAATGCATATAGTAGTAGATTTTATTTAAAAAATAATAATAATAAGTAGAGGCTGTGTATAATGAAATATAGGGGGATTCAGTGACGTCGTTACGGAAGAAAGAACATCATTACTATATCATGTAGTTATAATAAATAGATGACAGCTAAAGTATATATTAAGGAGTGGAATACAAATGGTTAAGCGAATACTGAGTAACAATGCTTCAGAACTACTAGCAATGTCAGGTGAAGAATTAAAACAGAGCATTAAGGCGAGTGCTGGGCGTGTAGTTTTATCTGAAAATATAGTTACAGAAACGCCTGTCGTGCCAGATATTACCAATGCTGAAATAGCGCGTGCGTTTGGTGCTGATTTGATTTTATTAAATGGCTTTGATGCGTTTCATCCAAAAGTAAAAAATATAGATGAACACGAACAGGTTATAGAAACATTAAAACGACTCGTGGGTAGACCCATTGGTGTGAACTTAGAACCTGTTGATGACGGAACAAATATGTATGAGCAACACTTAGAAATTGCAGAAGGACGTCAAGCAAGTCCTGAAACGGTTCAAGTACTTGAAGCATTAGGGGTGGATTTTATATGTATGACTGGAAATCCTGCAACTGGTGTATCTAATAAGAAAATAGTTGAAGCAATCCAAAATACAAGAAATCATTTTTCAGGTTTGATTATCGCTGGGAAAATGCATAGTTCAGGTGTAGATGAGCCTGTGATTACCAGGGCATATGTAAAGCAATTTATTGAAGCGGGTGCTGATATTATACTAGTACCTGCTGTGGGTACAGTGCCAGGTTTCGATGAAGCGCAACTTAAAGACATTGTCAAAGAAGTTCATCGTGAAGGGGGACTTGTCATGTCAGCAATTGGTACGAGTCAAGAGAGCGCTGATCCGAGCACTATTAGAGATTTTGCCATTCGAAATAAAATATGTGGTGTGGATATTCAACACATTGGTGATGGGAGTTATTGTGGTTTAGCTCCTGTGGAAAATATATTTGAATTGAGTAAGGCGTTGCGTGGAGAGAGACACACGATATCGATGATTGCACGTTCCATAAATCGCTAATAAAAACGCCATGCATAAATCCATGGTTACAAATATTCATTGGCTTATTTTAGTTTGATTAAATACATTAAAAATTATAGGTATGGAGAAGAGGATGCAACACATTAATGTTGGATTCTCTTTTTAATATTTTATTGAAGTATTTATATAAAATTATAATTAAATAAATTATAATTTTAAAAAGTGATCGTTTATGATAGATGTGCAACTTTTCGGATTATGAGACGAAAGAGATTACACATCTAAAAATGAAAGTAAGCGGTTACAATATAAATATAAGGAGGTTGCTCATGTGTTAAGCAAGAGACAGCATCATATCTTAACATTCTTACTTGAACGTGAATCCTTTATAACTATTCATCACTTAGCTAACCAATTCAATGTTTCAGAAAGGACGATACAGTACGATTTAGAATATATAGAAAGTATGGCAAAACAATTGGATTTAACGATTTTTAGAAATAAAAATGCAGGTATAAAGATTGAATCTAAAAAACCTTTGGATGATATTGTTCCTCAATATATAGCGACTTCAATACATTATTCTAAAGAAGAAAGAATTCGATATATCATATTAAAGCTATTTGAATCTAATACACCAACATCTTCTAACACGTTGGCCGATATGGTTTCTGTGACACGTAGAACGATCGTTGAAGATCTGAAAAATGTACAGACTTGGTTATCTTCTTATAATTTGAATTTAAAATATATTAAAAACAAGGGATTTATCATACAAGGTGAAGAAACAGATTATCGAAAAGCATATGCGACACGTGTCCATGAATATTTTCAAAACCATACACATCAAATAGGGCATAAGCTATTTTCGAATAAAGCATTGGAAACGATTCGATTAACTGTAGTGTCAGTATTATTTGAAGCGGATTATCAGTTAGTCCAAAGTGCAATTGATGGTCTGATTTATCATATTTTAATTGCAATACACCGAACGAAAGAAAAGTTTGTTTTTGAAATACCAGATATGGAATATAACAAATTAGCGGAAACAGACCAATTTCGCGTGGCATTACTTATAAAGGCATCTTTGGAAGAAAAACTCGATATACAATTCCCTAAAAGCGAAGCAGGCTTTATTACATTACATTTGCTAGGGGCTAAAACTTCAGAGATGAATCAAAAAAACGAAACAATAGATGATTTAGAAATTCTAACCGAACAATTGATAGAACGCATGAGTGGTGACTTAGGCATAGATTTAATTAACGATACTAAATTATTAAATGGCTTAATTGTTCATTTAAGACCAGCAATTCACCGGTTGAAGTTCGATATGACGCATAATAATCCTCTGACAGATGAAATATTTCAACAGTACCATCACATCGTAGAAAGATTACGCAATCATATTTGGGGCGTGGAAGAGAATTATCGTATTTGCTTTGACAAAGATGAACTTGCATACATTACGTTACATTTTGCTTCAGCAATTGAACGTATTTCAGCAATTACTACAAATGCTCTAAAAGTAGTTTTACTGTGCGGCTCAGGCATCGGTACTTCACAATTATTGAGAAGTAGAATTCGACATATTTATCCTGAACTTGAAATTGTAGATGCTTATTCAATCTACGAAATTGATGAGACGTTATTAAAGCATGAAGGCGTTGACTATATCATATCAACGGTACCGTTTGAACATGCTTCAATACCTATACTCAATGTTTCTCCATTTTTAGATAAAAATGACCGTCAACAAATTAACACAATTATTAATAAATCAAGAGAACAATATGTGTATGATATCAAAGGACTAGGGCCTACTCTAAAAGAAGTCTTACCAAAAAATAGAATTTTAACACAACAACCTTCGCTTTGTAGAAATGATGCAATTAGGCAAAGTATTGAAACTTTGATTGATACTCAAATTGTTGATTGTATTTATGCCGATGAAATCATTGAACAATTAAATGCATTTGGACCATATATGGTTATCAGTCCGCACATTGCTTTAATTCATGCTAAACCAACACATGTTAAAGGGACAGTAGGTTTTAGTTTGACACACTATCAAAAAGGTGTTCGCTTTGGACATGAACAATATGATCCTGTATATATCATTGTGACGTTAGCAACCGCTCAGCCGCAAATTCATTTAAATGCATTGAGACAACTTAGTGAACTGATTATGAATGATAAAACTAGAAATATATTACTTTCAGGAAATATTGAAGCAATTATGCACTGCATAAATGAAGTGAGTCAACATTAAGGAGGGGAAAATGACTTTGGAAATTTTATCATCAGATAAAGTGCAAGTACTTGAACAGGTTAAAAGTTGGCGTGAAGCAATTAGTATAGCTGCAAATCCTTTGAAAGAACAAGGCTATTTTCAGCAAGATTACATTGATGACATGATTCATAGTGTAGAAAAATTAGGCCCTTATATAGTTATTGCTCCAGAAATAGCGATTGCACATGCTCGACCGAATAATAATGTAAAAAAGATAGGTCTAAGTTTGTTAAAACTAAATCAGCACATTAACTTTTCAGAAGAAGGGCACTATGCTTCATTGGTTTTTGTATTAAGTGCTATAGATAATGAAGGACACTTAGAAGTATTGAGAAATTTAGCTATAACTTTAGGCAATCAACAGACAGTAGAACATTTATTAAATGCACAAACATCAAGTGAAATTATAAATATATTTAAAGGAGAATGAGGACAATGAAAATTTTAGTAGTATGTGGTCACGGATTAGGAAGTAGTTTTATGGTTGAAATGAATGCACAAGAAGCACTTAAAAATTTAAATGCACCATCAGACATAAAGGTTGAACATAGTGATGTTATGAGCGCGAGCCCTGATATGGCAGATTTATTTATTTGTGGGAGAGATTTAGAAGAAAACACAAAAAATTTAGGTGATGTCATTGTGTTAGATAATATATTAGATAAAGAAGAATTACAGCAAAAACTAGATGAAAAATTAAAAGATTTAAACGTACTTTAATCATTAATAAGGAGGTGGGACGATGAAGCCAATTCTTGATTTTATCGTCGATATTTTGAGTCAACCTGCGATATTAGTTGCCCTAATCGCATTGATTGGATTAATTGTTCAGAAAAAGTCAGCAACTGATATTACTTCAGGTACGATAAAAACAATTTTAGGATTTTTAGTCTTAAGTGCGGGTGCTAATGTAGTAACGCAATCATTAGAACCATTTGGTAAAATTTTCCAACATGCATTTGGTGTGCAGGGGGTTGTGCCTAATAATGAAGCGATCATATCAATTGCACTGGAACAATATGGTACGACTGCAGCGTTAATCATGGTGTTTGGCATGCTAGTGAATATCATTATTGCACGTATAACTAATTTGAAATATATTTTCTTAACTGGCCACCATACATTTTATATGGCCGCATTTTTAGCGATATTATTGTCAGTTGGTCATGTGACAGGTACGTTAACAGTGATTATTGGGGCGATTATTTTAGGTTTGATTATGGCAATATTACCAGCTTTAGCACAGCCTACAATGAAAAAGATCACTGGAAACGATCAAGTTGCTTTGGGTCATTTTGGTACATTGAGTTATTGGGCTGCTGGAGAAATTGGGAAATTATTTAAAAGTAAATCAAAATCGACTGAAGATATCAATTTTCCTAAAGGGTTAAGTTTTTTAAGAGAAAGTACGATCAGTATTTCTTTAACAATGACATTGCTTTATTTTGTAGCATCATTGTTTGCTACACCTACTTTCGTACATTCAGAAATCAGCGATGGGCAAAACTTTATTGTATTTTCACTTATTCAGGGCGTTACATTTGCAGCAGGTGTATTTATTATTTTAACTGGGGTTCGCTTAATTCTTGCAGAAATAGTGCCTGCATTTAAAGGTATATCTGAAAAATTGGTTCCCAATACGAAACCTGCGTTAGACTGTCCGATAGTCTTCCCTTATGCACAAAATGCAGTGTTAATCGGTTTCTTTGTCAGCTTTATTGTAGGTGTGATTGGGATGTTCATTTTATTCTTATTCGGTGGTGTCGTGATACTTCCAGGTGTGGTTGCACACTTCTTCTTGGGCGCTACGGCAGGTGTCTTTGGTAATGCACGCGGAGGTATTAGAGGTGCGGTAGCTGGCTCAGCTTTAAATGGCTTATTAATCACGTTCCTACCATTATTATTCTTGCCATTTTTAGGGGATTTAGGTGGTGCTGCTACTACGTTCTCAGATACAGATTTCTTAGTAGTGGGTGTCGTGCTTGGTAATGTAGCAAAATATTTGGGCATCATTGGTATTGTTGGCTTAATTGTTGTTGTCGCTGTAGTGTCAATTTTATTACAAAAACGTTCGAACCAAAAAGCGATGAAAGAACAGTAATCATAAAAATCCTAGGCTATGTAAAATCATAAACCTAGGATTTTGTGTTGTTTTATTCTTTATAGTAAACAAGTTGTGTTGTCGTAGCTAATAACGATCCATCAGCACTCCAAATTTCGCCGGTTTGGTCATAAAAACCGTTATTAAAATTTTGTGCCCGTGTATGTCCTAATACATGATGATTATTGTGTTTTTCTAATGTTTCCGTGTCAGAATGAAAGTAAACAGTAAGAGAAACTGTACCTATTGGAACAACTTTTTCACGACGGACATATATTCTTGGGAAAAAGGCGTCACACATTGAAGCAAGTGATAAATAATCTAGTGGTCTATTTGGCTTGTCTTTCATCCATTGTAATGTAACTGAATCTGCATGATTTGATTTTGTGTAAGCTCTAGGTGCACCTTTTACTATTTTAATATCATAATGATTTACCCAGGGTGGGACTTCAGTTAATGATAAACTGTCTACACGTTCTGCATCTGGCACTTCTGGCTTGATTAATTCGGTTGAAGACCATGTATCTCTTTTCTTTGCGGTAACTGCAGTCGCTGTGATAACTATTTCATGATGTTGGCACAGTTCAACATACCAATGTTGTGTAGAACGATTGGTTCTTGTAGGATTTGCCTTAATAATAAATGAGCCGTCTTTGACAGGTGCTGCGTAATTAACAGTAAATGAAACTGGGCTACCAAGAAAGTCAGGATGTTCTATAATTGCTCGTAATAATGTTGATGCAATCACACCACCAAAAGGGCCAACCATATTGGCATAATCGTCAGAAGTATGTCCATGATAAACGCCAATTTCTTGTTGTTTTAGGCTTGTTGCGATATCAAAAGGGTGTGCGTACGTATTTAAGCTCATTGATCTGCCTCCTTATAATTTTTAGCTAAGTTTTAAGAAGATTTTATTGAAGCATTTCTTTATAAACTTTGTGATTTTGATATGAAGCATAAAGCAATGGTGCGTTTAGTTGATGTTCTTCGGCTAAATTCAGTAAATAGCCTTGTAAGTGATCGGCTTCGATATTTAAGCCTTTTTCCATATCACGTTGCATTGATGTTTTGAAATGATATGAGAGCTTAGTAAGTCCTTTCATATACTGATCAACTATTGTATCGTCAATGGGCACTTGGTGACTTCTCATAATGGATGAAACTTCTTCATATAATGATTTGATAAAATCAGTGCCACCTTCACTATCACGTATTGGCCCGATTGGTGCATGCATCATCGTAGTTACACTTGATAATACTGTAATCATTAGATATTTTTGCCACATACCACGCATGATATCTGAAGTTAATATAAATTCAGATTTTGTATTAGCGAAAGTATCTTCTATTAATTTAGCTCTATCACTATTCGTACCATTTAATTCTCCAAAGAAAAGTTTATCGAAATCACTAGTTTGTACGACTTCACCAGTGGCATTCAATGAGGTTTCAATGATGCAATATCCACCCATGACTTTATTTTCACCAAAAACAGCTTGTAATTTTTGAATATGTGCAACACCGTTCAACAATGGGATAATCACTGTGTGGTCCCCAACAAATGGTTTCAAGTCATCGATTGCTTGCTCAAGGTGATAGGATTTTGAAGATAGTAAAATTACATCAAATGGTTCTGCTTTGTCTTCTTTAGTAATCAATTGAGGGGTAAAACTATAATCACCGTTCTCACTATGGATGACTAAGCCGTTCCTTTCCAAATAAGATTTCCTTTTCGGTCTTACTAAAAAAGTGACATTTTTATGATTTTCTACTAAACGACCACCAAAATAGCCTCCAATTCCACCTGCTCCTAAGACTAAAATACGCATCTTAAACACTCCTTAATCTATGTAATGATTCATATTGTTATATATATATACCACTAAAAGTTCAAAGTTACGCATTGGAAATGAACAGAAAATTTAAAGGCATGCTCATTGCATAATATACAATAAATTTTAAATATCAAAGAACATCCTTCATATTTGAGAAATGAGACTTAATAATCTAAGCCAAAATATAAAAACATTAAATTTTTGATGATTATGTAATGGATTGGCCGAGTAGTTGCAAAAGCAAGTGATATATAACGTAATTCATTGTTTATTGTTAAATTACGCTGTGGGTATATTTAATAAATGAAGCATGGAGTGAAAGTGGTGATTACTATATAGCAATTATTTGAAATGTAGAACCATGCTCATATCATTATTTTGATATTTATAATGAACATGACCTTTAAGATGTTACATAAGCTTTTGAAGGTCACGTGTATTATCATCTTTGAAAGTAGTATAAAATTTAGACAAGAAAAATAAAAATGATTATAAAATGTGAATCATGAAGGAGGATGATTATGACGAAAGTATTTGTAACTGGTGCTACAGGTCTTATTGGCACGAAACTGACAAAGCGTTTACTTGAAGAAGGCTATGAAGTAGCTGGATTAACAACATCTAAAAAGGGTGAGGAGAAACTAGTTAATGCAGGTATTCAAGCATATATCGGTAATATTTTAGAATACGAAACGATAGAACGCAGTATTGGTGATTTCAAACCAGACATTATCATGAATGAAATTACTGATTTAAAGCAGGTTGATATGTCAGCTAACACAAAAGTTAGAATTGAAGGTACAAAAAATCTTGTTGATGCAGCAATTCAGTACGGCGTGGAACATATCCAATCACAAAGCATTGCTTTCGCATATGAAGGCGGTAATGGGTTGGCAACTGAGGATACGGCTTTAGATTACGAATCTAGTGGAGATCGTAAAATTACAGTAGATGGCGTTGATGGATTAGAAAAAGAAACAGCTCGAATAAAAAATTATGTCATTTTGCGTTATGGGTTATTATATGGTCCAGGTACTTGGTATGGTAAAGACGGCATGATTTATAATCAATTTATGAATAATGAAATTTCAATCACAGATGGTGTTCAATCATTTATTCATATAGATGATGCAATTGAAACAGCAATTCAGGCTTTAAACTTTGACTCGGGTATTTATAATGTAGCAGATGATGATCCTGTAAAAGGCAATGTTTGGGCTGACTGGTATGCAAACTTATTAAATGTAACACCCTACATTAATATAAAAGCTGCAGCACCCTATGAACGCGGTGTAAGTAATGAAAAGTTTAAAAGGCAAGGTGGTAAATTAACTTATAAAACATGGAAAGTTGGAATGAATCCAATAAACTAGATTTAGAAATTTATTAGAAAGTGGCATAAACATTGATGCGAGATATTATTAATGTATGTTTTTTATGTAAAAAAGCCTTAACAGCATTATCGTTAAGGCTTTCTTAGATTTTTAATTAATTACATAATATTCAATAAAGCATAGTATTATGGTGTATATTAGTGGAGATAAAAATGTCTTTGAAATCAAAATAATAATGTTATTTACAATTTATACATCTGAATGATAAAGCGAAACCGCCTATATTACCAATGGTGGACAATATGCCGTTATTGAGGATAGCTTTACATTGTGCATTATTTACGAATGTCAACACAGCACATCTAAAAGAACCCGAAGCTTACTCTAGTAAGTTTCGGGTTTAGTGTTTCAATGGCCCTACTTATGAAAATCTATAACAATCTTACCAAATGCACCTTTCATCTGATGCTCATATGCTTCTTTTGCTTGATCAAATGAATACACATTGTCAATTATTGGGTCAATATTTATTTTATCTAAAGCTTTAGTAAAATCTTCAAAAGCTCTATGATGTCCTACATTAATACCTTGAATTTTGGCTTGTTTAGCAAGTAATGAAAATAAATTTACCTCTGCTTCCATATTTTCTAGAAAACCAATAACATAAATATTTCCTTGGAATGCTAAAGCTTCTATAGATTTTGCAATACTTGAGCCACCGACTACCTCGACAATATGTTCGACGCCTTTACCGTTTGTTAATTTTTGTACTTCTTTTTCCCAATCAGGGTGGGTTTTGTAGTTGATTACCTTAGAGGCACCCAGTTCTTTTGCTTTTTCTAGTTTCTCGTCACTACTACTTGTTGCAATAACCTCTGCACCTAATGCTGATGCAATTTGAATTGCAAATATAGACACGCCACCAGTACCTTGTACTAATACGCGATCGCCCGCTTTAATATTGCCATATTCAACTAAAGAGAACCAGACAACAAATGCTGCTACGGGTAATGTAGATGCCTGATTATCTGTATAAGTTTCAGGAGATAAAACAGTAGCACTTTCATTTAATACCATATATTCTGAAAGTCCGCCATTAACTGTAGCACCCAATGCATATAGTTGCTCATCACCTTTTGGCTTACCTTCTAACCAAGTTGTGAACATGTGAGATGTAACTCGATCCCCAATTTTAAACTTAGTAACATTAGAACCTATTTCTACAACTTCACCTGAAGCATCTGAGACAGGGACGAAGGGGAACTTGAGTAACTCTGGTGTATATACACCTTCGACAATAGCAGTGTCTCGATAATTAAGTGACACAGAATTTACTTTCACTAAAATTTGATTCTCATTAATTTTAGGTTTATCTACCTCGACTTGCTTTAAATTATCTAAACCGAAATTTTCTAAATGCCATGCTTTCACTATTAAAACTCCTTTTTAAAGTTATGATGGAAAATGAATCGTTATATCGCTAAATGACGATGTGTAAGAATAAAAAAGAACTAACTTATAGTTCTTTTTCAATCACTTTCCCTATATTTTTTATGGCTTTTTCATCCCTTTTATAATACGTCCATTTACCTAAACGTTTATAATTTACAAGGCCTGCTTTACTTAATATAGACAAGTGTTGTGATGCAGTAGATTGTGTCATGTCTAACTTTTCTTTAATTTGACTCACACAAACGCCTACATCTACTAAATCAATACCCTCTTGATAACCGAAATTACTTTTAGGATCTTTTAACCAATGCAAAATTTGTAATCTAGTAGGGCTTGCCAATGCTTTAAAAACTTCTAAATTTTCCATATCATTATATTACATCGTTATATTTCGATATGTCAATATATTATTACAATTTTCAACCCAATAATCGTTTTGATTGTATGAATGGTGAAACAGCTGAAACGCCGCATGCTATAGTTATATTTTACATTTCAGTATCTCTTGTATTTGAGAAAAGAATGATAAATTGGACCGATGATAGATTTTGATATTATGTAATGAAACAAGTGTAGTGTTTTAAGTTAATTTTAGATATAGTTTTCAGGTATAAGTATTAGTAATTCAACAATTTGGAAATGGTTTTTATTCGGTCGACTATTGTTGTTCAAATATAATACTAAGATGCTGAGGCAAATGATGAATTGCCTAGCATCTTGTAATCTTTTGAGTTCAAATATTATCTTAAATAACTAACTATTTTTATAATTAATATCATCATTTATAACTAATTTTAAAAAACGAGTAAACTGATAATACAATTATAAAGATACATTATTCTTTAAGATTAGCTAAAGTTTTTGCAATATCTTCAGAGGCAAATAAGCCACGCAGTTTTGACCATTCATCTCTATTTACGAAATGAACATTATTATTTTTTACAGCATCAAGTTGGTCCCATTGATTACTGTTTTGTAATTTGTTTAAATCTTCATCATTATTTTCATCAATCATTATAATTAATCTTTCTGGATTAACCTCAACAAGCTGTTCATATGACATTTCTAAATAATTTGATTCTCTGTATGCAGGTAGTTTATCCGCAATGTTTTCACTAAGTGCATTATTGAAACCTAATTTACTTAGAAGTTCACCTACATACGTTTTGTTAGAATGTGCAGTTATACCTTGTTCAGAAACTACAGCCGCCAATGTTTCTTTGTTTTTATCTATATCAATTTGCTTGTTGAAATCATTGATTAATTCATTGTGTTTGTCTAAGCGCTCTTTAGCCTCTTTAGATTTATTAACTGCTGTACCAATACGTTGGAATATTTCTAAAGTTTCTTGATAGCCAGCATCAAAACTTCTAAATAAAATAGTAGGTGCAATCTCACTTAATTCATTATATATATCTTGATGACGATCAACATCTCCAATGATAAGTTGCGGAGAGGCAGAACGAATTGATTCAAAATCTGGATCAATACGAGTGCCAACAGATCTATATTTACCAACTGCTTCTTTAATTGGTGATATTAAATTTGTGCTATCATTATCATCAGCAATGCCTTTAACATCTATATTTAAAGCAACGAATGCATCAACAAAAGAAAATTCTAAAGCTACTGCTGAATGAATATCTTCTGGTAAATCAGTCGTTCCTAAATCATGTTTAAATTCAAAAGTCATTGTATTACCTCCTAATAGATAGTACAGTATTAATATTCCACTTAACTGTTATACAAAACGTAATAGAAATCTATATTTTCAAATGCCAACAATGATTATAAACGAATGTTTTATATTTTAGAAAACCCACACAATATTGGTGGTTTCATATACGGACATCATTATGTTTATTTGAAAATAGAAGTAAAACCATTATGTAAACTAACAAATTAAATAATTAAGATGTGAGTGCATTGCCGGTTCATAGTGTAAATATATTCGTTTCACATGGAACAATTTTATTAACATTAGATTAATCAATAATTAATTAGAATTTTCTAAAATTTATTGACTATACATGAGTGGAATGCTAGGATTAATACAACTCAAATACATAGGATTGACTCTTATTTAGAGAGGTGGAGGGATGTGCCCGATGAAACCCGGCAACCATCGTTAAACGAAATGGTGCTAATTCACAGAAAGTAATCTTGATTACTTTCAAAGATAAGAGAAGGTGGATACTTTCTCTTTATTACAATAAGAGAAAGTATTTTTTTACATAATGAGTGAATTTTATTTTCAGACAAGGTTAAGGAGAGATGTTATGAAAAAGTTGATTAGTTTAACAATTTTAGTATTTTTTGCTGCAATACTCGTAGCTTGTGGTTCGTCCAAAGATAAAGAAAATAAAAAAATCACGATTGCTACATCACCAGCACCTCATGGCGAAGTTTTAAAACATGCGAAAGATGAAATGAAGAAAAAGGGGTATGATTTAGAAATCAAAGTTGTTAATGACTACAAAGTACCTAATAAACTTTTAGACAAAGGTGATGTTGATGCAAACTTCTTTCAACATGTACCTTATTTAAAGGCTGAAAGAGATGACCATAATTATAATATTGAGGAAGTAGGAAAAGTATTTACGACACCAATGGGCGTATACAGTAAAAAATATAAAGACATCAAAGACATTCCTAAAGGCTCTACAATCTACGTTTCCAATAATCCAGCTGAAGAAGGGCGTTTCTTATCATTTTTCGTAGATAAAGGATTAATAAAAATTAAAAAAGGTGTCAAAATTGAAGATGCCAAATTTGAAGATATCGTGGAAAATAAAAAGAATCTCAAATTTAACAATAAGCAGGGTGCAGAATTTTTACCTAAAACATATAAAAGTAAAGAAGGCGCAGCTGTCATCATGAATTCTAATTATGCGATAGATAATGGTTTGACGCCACACAAAGATGCTATTGCAATAGAAGGTAAATCATCACCATTTGCTAACATTATTGCAGTTCAAAAAGGCCATAAAGATGATGAAAAGTATCAAACTCTATTAAAAGTTTTACAATCTGAAGATATGAAAAAGTTCATAAAAAAAGAATATAATGAAGATGTTATACCGTATGAAAAATAAAAACATTAATTTATGATATAGGTTTTAACAAACAGAGGAGGTATGGTTACACATGTCTAAGTTAGGAATTGTCGGACTTGGTAGAGTGGGCAGCCAAGTATTGACAGACGTTCAATATTTGAATTTATTTTCAGAAATTGTATTAATTGATAGCAAAGAAGAAATTGCAAGCGGTGAGGCGCTTGATCATAATCATTCGCAAGGATTGTTTAATACAAGTCATGTGCGAATTAAAGCTGGCGCATATCAAGATTTAGCTGATGCAGATTTTATAGTAATTGCCGCAAGTATACAAACGGATAAAAACGATGGTGATCGTACACTATTGGCACAAGATAATCATGATATTATAAAAAATGTTATGAAACAAATTGCTGAAGTAACGCAAGAAGCTATTATTATTTTAATTTCTAACCCAGTGGATTCGATGGTATATTTTGCTAATCAAGTCAATTATCCAACTCATAAAATCATCGGAACGGGTACAGCATTGGAAAGCTCAAGGTTCAAAACCATTATCGCTCAGCATTACCAAATTGATCCTAAAAATGTTGAAGCTTTTGTTATTGGTGAACATGGTCAGTATGCAGTGCCTGTATGGAGCAAAGTGCGCATTCATGGTATGGAACTATCAGAGTATGAAGCTTTAAGTCAATCACCAGTAATTGATAAAGCACATATTACATCAATTATCAATGAAGTATCAATGGATGTTTTTTATCAAAAAGGGTGGACCAATGCAGCGATTTCCAGGGTGACTACTACATTGATACAAGCGATTGCTTTGAATCAACGCACAATTATGCCACTAACATCAATCAGTCAGGAATACGGGCTAGATGACGGGGCGTATAGTTTGCCGACATTAATTGATCAGCATGGTATTGTACAAAGATATCCTATCACATTGGATGAACAAGAAGAACAGCAGCTCGTTGAAGCATATCAATATATCAGACAAACAATTCATATAGCACAAAAATAAGTTCATTTAATATAGAGTGAGAAACATAAGTATCACATAGCATAAAAAATGGCGATTTCTAGATTTTATATAGAAATTGCCATTTTTTTATTTTGTACTCATATTTTTGTTTCATCATTATGTCAGAAGTATCATAGTGTGACTGCTTGCTTTAATATGAAGGTATGGCTACAATGTATTTAAATATTAATATTGAATTTAATAAAAAATTAAACGATTAGAAAGCGCGGTGCAATCATGTTGATAAGACATGCTAAACTCATTAGGTTATTGTTGAACAACAGTAATCATTACCTAAGCGCAGATGAAATAGCTAATTATTTGAGTGTTTCCAATAGAACAGTGAGAAATGATATACAATACATTAATGGTGAAATTATAAATCGCTTGATTACAAGTGTTAAAGGGAAAGGATATAAACTCAATCATGACCATTATGATGAGACAGAATTAGAGACATTGATACATTCGTATTTAACAAAAGAAAATGAAAAGTTAATGAAAATTGGATATGAATTATTAATGTATCAGAAACCCACTACCATTGATCAAATAGAATCAGCATTTATGGTAACGAAAGCAGAAGCTAATGATTATATAAATAGAATAAAGGCTTGGTGTGCATCATTTGATATTAACGTTGAGGTCATTAAGAAAAAAGGTGTTACCATAACTGGTAATGAAATGAATATAAGGAATGCGATATTACATTTAAATCAATTGTCTAATAATGAAAAGACAGTAGAGGGTTTGATACTTAATGAAATACCTCAAGCGCACATCAAAACCATATGTCATATTATTAAAAACAGATTAGCACAACATTATATTTTTACTTCTGATATGCGTATTCAACAATTACTCATTCATTTAGTCATTATTATAAAAAGGGAAAAGATAAGTGAAGATTCATGGGTGATAAATGAAGAGGCTGAAGAAATAGCGATGCAGTGTATAGAAGATATCAACCATAAATTAGCTTATGGATTATCGAAAGATACAGCTAAGTTATTTTCATTTTTCATTAGTTATTACTTTAATAAATATGATTTGGGTATAGAAACCTTTTTTGTTGAAAGCTATGTAGCGCGCATGATTCATCAAATGGAAAAAATAGTTGGTATCAATTTTACCCAAGACAATATTTTACGTGAAAACATTCAAGTACATTTTAGCAGAGCGTATTTGCGTATCGCTAAAAATGTATATATCAATAATCCATTAACGGATGAGATCAAAAAATACTATCCTTTTGTTTTTAATGCATTGTATGAAACTGTAAAATACTTGGCTAAAGATTCAAATTTAAGCTTAGTAGAAGATGAAATTGCTTTTTTAGCATTACATTTTCAATCATCTATTGATCGTAATAAAAAAGACGAAGTTAACATTGTGATAACCTGTTATTATGGTTTAGGAATATCTAGTTTGTTGGAAGTGAAAATTGCGAATCTAGATAGTCATATAAATATTGTTGATACTTTAAAATTAGAGAGACTGTCTCATTACAATTTTTCAAATGTTGATATGTTGATTACCACGCATCCCATTGACACTGCTGATTTACCAAATACATTACACGTGATAGAGGTATCCCCTTTGCTTTCGGATAATGATATAAATCAAATTAAATCATTTATTAATAATAAAAGAAACCCTGTGTTGAAACAGGATGAAATATCTGCAATTCAATTTGATGTTCAAACGATGACAGATGAGGAAACTGCAACCCATGTTTTTGAAAACGCACAGTCAATGCTGATGAAACAACATGCTATTACGGAAAGTTATATGAAGAGTGCATTGGAACGTGAAAAATTTGCTTCAACATATATAGGGAATGGTATTAGTATGCCACATGGTGATCCTGCGAAAGTGTTGCGTTCACATGTTATTATATTTAAATGCCCTCATGGCTTACTATGGAAACAAAATAAAGTTAAATTAGTGTTCTTTTTAGCCATCGCAAATTCTGATACCTCAGCAATGAAGAAAATCATACATGTGATAGCTGGATTAAACGAGTATGATGTCGATCAACTTATGACTATGGATGCACAACATCTAAAACAGTATATGATTAAACTCATCAAAACATAATTGCCGTTGATAACGGCAATTATGTTTTTTTATCAATATTAGAAAGCGTTTACAATTGAATGTGAGGAGGATGAAATGATGAAAATATTAGCGATTACATCGTGCCCAAATGGTATAGCGCATACATATATGGCACAAGAAAAGTTAGAACAAGCTGCTCAAGAAATGGGCGTCAATATAAAAGTAGAAACTCAAGGTGGTGTAGGGGCAGAAAATGTTTTAACATCAAAAGAAATTAAAGAAGCGGATGGCATTATCATTGCAGCCGATAGACAAGTAGATTTGTCACGTTTTGATGGGAAATTAATTATAAATGAAAGTGTTCGTGAAGGCATTCATAAACCAAAAGAATTAATTCAACGTATCATTGATAAAGACGGACATATTCATCATGATCGTAATGGGGATACGAATCAAAAAGATGATGATCAAGAGCAAAAAAGTGGGATGCAAATGGTCTATCAACATTTAATGAATGGTGTATCATTTATGGTACCTTTCATTGTAGTTGGTGGATTATTGATGGCTATTGCTCTAACTTTAGGTGGTGAGGCTTCATCAAAAGGTTTAGTTATACCAGATGATTCTTTTTGGAAATCAATTGAAAATATTGGTTCTCTAGCATTTAGTTTTATGGTTCCAATATTGGCTGGGTATATTGCAGTGAGTATTGCAGATAAACCTGGTTTGGTACCTGGTATGATTGGAGGCGCAATCGCAGCTGACGGTAGCTTTTATGGTAGTGATGCAGGCGCTGGGTTTTTAGGTGGTATTGTTGCAGGATTTATCGCAGGTTATATTGCAAAATGGATAAAAAATATTAAAGTACCTAAAGCGATGGCACCTATTATGCCAATCATTATTATTCCAATCATCTCTTCATTGATTGTAGGATTAATTTTTATCTTCTTGATTGGCGCACCAATTGCGAGTATTTTTGAAGGTTTAACAACTTGGTTAAAGAGTATGCAAGGGACAAATATTATTATTTTAGCATTAATAGTTGGTGCTATGATTGCTTTTGATATGGGTGGACCAGTAAACAAAGTAGCATTTTTATTTGGTTCAGCATTAATCGCGGAGGGTAACTATGCTGTTATGGGAATGGTTGCAGTTGCAGTATGTACACCTCCTATTGGTTTAGGATTGGCTACATTTATCAATAAACGTAAGTTTAATAAAGGTGAAATTGAAATGGGCAAAGCATCATTTACCATGGGATTGTTCGGTATTACGGAAGGTGCTATACCATTTGCTGCACAAGATCCGTTTAGAATTATACCATCTAATATGATTGGTGCGATGGTAGCTGCCGTTATTGCTGCAATTGGTGGTGTAGGTGACAGAGTTGCACACGGAGGCCCAATAGTTGCAGTGCTAGGCGGAATTGATCAAATATTGTGGTTTTTTATTGCAGTAATCATTGGTAGTATCGTTACAATGAGTGTGGTTTTAATTTTAAGAAGACAAACGCCATCACTTGCAGTTGATACGAATAATATTGAAATGGGTATGGATCAATCAGAAAATGAGATAGAAACAGAAAAAAATAGTGTTTCAACGGTTTCAACGATGGATAATCAAGCATTAGAAGAACAAAGTGTATTTAGTGAACAAGTTATTCATATTTCAAAACAAACTTTATCTAGAGATGAAGCAATAGACCAGTTAATAGAAAATTTAAATGAACAAGGGTATATTACAGATCAATCACAATTAAAATCCGATGTCTTAAAGAGAGAGATGGAATCAACGACAGCGATTGGAATGAACGTAGCCATTCCTCATGCAAAATCGGATGCGGTTAAAGCACCTATCGTAGCAGTCATGAATAATAAGCACGGCGTGAAATGGGAAAGTTTAGATGGAACGTTACCTCAATTGATATTCTTAATTACTGTACCAAGTGATAGCAGTGACACACATCTCAAATTATTACAAAGATTATCAAGAACATTGATGGATGATGAAACTAGGCAAAATTTAATAAATGCAACAAATAGTAAGCAGATTTATAATATATTAAAAGATATTTAAATGGAGGTATCATGCAATGCCATTATTTTTAAAACCTGTATTTCAAGAACGGATATGGGGTGGAACAGCTCTAAAAACATTTAATTATGATATTCCAAGTGATTATACAGGAGAATGTTGGGCGATTTCGGCGCATCCAAATGGTACAAATACAATAGAAAATGGAAGGCATCAAGGTAAAACTTTAGAAGAAGTGTGGAATGAGGATAAAGCACTTTTTGGTGTTTCAGGTGATGTTAAATTTCCATTGCTAACTAAAATTTTAGATGCAAAAGATAAATTATCAGTACAAGTCCATCCAGATAATGACTATGCCCAAAAGTATGAGGGTGAATACGGTAAAACAGAGTGTTGGTATATATTAGACGCACAAGAAGATGCTGAAATTATTTACGGTGTAAACGCTGAAAATCAAGATGAACTGAATGATATGATAGATCAACAACAATTTGATAAGTTATTTCATAAAGTTAAAGTGAAGGCGGGAGATTTTTTCTATGTGCCTGCTGGTACAGTACATGCTATCGGAGAAGGTATTTTAATATTAGAAACACAACAATCTTCCGATACAACATACAGAATCTATGATTATGAGCGCACTGACAACAAAGGTAACCAACGTGAACTACATTTAGCGCAGAGTAAAGCTGTGATTAATCTTGCTGCGACTTCGCCCAATACAACACCCAAACACGAGGTGAGACAAGGGCAAACATATACGCAATTTGTTTCAAATGATTTCTTCACGGTCGAACGCTGGATGATCAATGGTGCATTAAATTATGAAAAACCAAGCGCATATTGTCTTGTATCCATAGTTGAGGGTAATGGTAATGTAGAAACGAATGATGAAGTTTATAAAATAGAAAAAGGAATACATTTTATATTAACGACAGAAGATAAAAACATAGCATTTAACGGTGATATGACAATGATTATAAGTTATGTATAATGTTTAAGAGGTGAGGGCATGGATTTGCGTTAAGGCAGATTCATTTAACCTACACCTCTTTTTATCCAAAATTGAAGTAATAATATGAGTGATGAGGTGTATGGATATGCTTAAAATTTGCGCAGATATAGGTGGCACGAAAACCATTGTAGGGGTTATAGACCAAGACTTATCAGTGATTGACAGTCAAAAATTCGAGACGGATGTAGATCACCCGGAAGCAGAATTTACAAAAATTATTAATATAGCAAATGAATTCAGCAAAAAATATAATAATGTAGCGCAAAGTACATTGAATACCGCGATGCCAGGACCTTGTGATTATACTGAAGGATTGTTTTTGAATCCTCCTAATTTACAGAAATATGTAGGCTTTAATGCTGGTGATTTTATAAAGGCGCAAAGTGCATTTCAACCACATTTTGTAAATGATACTGATGCAGCGATATTAGCGGAATATCAATATTTAAATTCAGATGTAGAAGATGTCATATATTTAACAATTAGCACAGGTATTGGTATGGCATATATAAGAAATGGTCAACTCGTTACTGGCATTGATGGTAATTTTGGAGAAATAGGTCATACTATCATAAAAAATAATAGCGATTATCAATGTCCGGTGTGTCACCAGTTTGGATGTGTTGAAAATGAACTGTCAGGCTTAGCAGTCAGTCGTAAAGCGAGTGATATTTTACAAAGAGCGGTGAGTACTAGAGAAGCAATCGACATCTACATGAATAATGAAAATGAAAATATCAGTTGTATGATGAATGAAGTAGTGTTACTAACACAACAACTATGTACGAATTTGTTTAATATCTTTAATGTATATCATATTATTCTTGGTGGTGGTGTTACACAAAGTGCATTACCATATAAAGCAAACATTGAAGCGTATGCGCAAAAGCACCATTTGATTCAAAACAAACCATTTCATATTAAAGTAAGTAATTTGCCAGAAAATGTGCTTACTGGTCTTTATTATGTAAATGAACAATAAAAACAGTTTGCACATTCATAAAGATAGCGAGAACCTGAAATGATTTAATGGAAATTTCAGATGCTCGCTATTTTTTGATGTCTAAAATGCTTAAGTTGATTTATAGTCTGTTGCGCTTAATTAAAATATATTTTCGTATGTTTAATGTTTTAGATAGTTGATCAGAAAGTAGTAATCCTAATGCAATTGAACCTGCAATTAAAATCGCTCGTATAAAGGTATTGGTTGCATCTGTGAAATTTAAAGTCACCAATTGCTGTGTCGCTCTAAAAGCAATACTTCCTGGGACAAGTGGAATGATGCCAGGAATCATAAAAAGTACAACGGGCGCTTTAAAAATACGACTCATAATATGGGCAAGCAAACCTAATGTTAAACTGCCGAGCAAGCTAGAATATATACTATCCATTTCGAAGGATTGTTCTAAAATGTAGCTGACAAAATAGCCCATTGAGCCAGCAAATCCAGCTGGAAAAAATAATTTTTTAGGGGCATCGTATATCACATTAAAAAAGTATGATGCGCTAAAGCTACATAAAAAAGTAAATAAAATTGTCATTATGTGACCTCCTAAAAAATTAAGTAAGCAATCGCAATACCTGAACCAATTGCGAAGGCAATGACGAGTGCTTCTAAAAATTTTGCTGTAAACATTAACATGTGTCTACTAAATAAATCTTGTATCGCAGTCGTTATTAGTACACCAGGTACAATTGGCATAACGGAGGCAATCATAGCTGGTCCGAAAGATTGATTGACTTGAAACAGTTCTGAACCAAATATAACAGTCGTACCCAAGATAAATGAACCTACAAATTCAGGTATAAACATGGTGAGTGATTTACTTTGCATATACTCAACGATTAAAAATCCTATAGCACCAGCAATAATTGTAGTAATTGCATCAGACCAAGTACCGCCTTGTAAGTATAAAAAACTTAACGATATAATACCTGCCGCAATCACTTTTTTCCATAGTGGAATACTTAAATTGGATCTATCAATATTTTTCAGCGCTTCAAAAGCTTCTTCTATAGCAAGTTGATTGCCTGTAAGTTTACGGGAAATATTATTGACTTGAAATATTTTAAGTAAATTAGTGCTGTTTTTATCAATACGCAAAATTCGAGTATCGTGTTCTTCACTTAATGAAAAATTGATAAATACATTAATGACATATCCTTGGCTATTATAATAACCCATACAAATGGCGATTCGTCTCATTGTATCTTCAACACGAGAAACCTCAGCGCCAGATGACAATAAAATTTTACCAGCAAGTAATATCACATTCATCGTAACTTTATCTTTGTAGTTATCCAAAAGCGTACCTCCGACTTGATAAATAATTATCATTATTATCCCAATATTATTATGTAATTTCAAAAAGAATTTACTAAAGTAAAAAGCATAAACAATATGCATTGCTGACGTTAGCCTTCGGGTTGTCTGCGGTTACGTTGCGAGGTGTCTTGAGTAATGATTAGACGTTATCGTTTCAGCAAAATGAAATTTAAAGGTTTTAAAAAGTTAAATCAATAAAATTCAAGTATAAAAACATGTCTTATTTTTATCGATGCGACGTCTACATAGACAATTAGATATTATATTGCTGATAAAAGTTAATTGTTTCAGCCTTTAACATTTAATTAGCAATTAAAGTCCCACTTCTCAAATGATTTGAGTCAGTGGGACTTAATGTAAGCTTGTTCGCTCAAGTTTTAGCCATTCTATTGCAGACCGTCATAATCATTTTGAATGAATTAGATTTTTATCAAATGATTTAAAGACATGCAGACGTTTTTATAATATTTGTAAGCCTTGTTCAAGATCTGAAATAATATCGTCAATATTTTCAGTACCAATTGATAATCTTACTAATTCTGGTAAGACACCAGATGATTGTTGTTCTTCAGGTGAAAGTTGTAAATGAGTCGTACTAGCTGGATGAATAACTAATGATTTTGAATCGCCTACATTTGCTAAATGTGAGAATAAATTTAAAGATTCAACAAATTTGGCAATATCTTCAACTGAGCCATCCACACCAAAGGTTAAAATTGCGCCCTGGCCATTAGGTAAATATTTTTTAGCAAGATTATGATAGTCATTACTTTCTAAGCCAGGGTAATTCACCCAAGAAACTTTAGGGTGTTCTTCAAGAAACTGTGCGACTTTAAGTGCATTTTCTGAATGACGTTCTAAACGAAGATGTAATGTTTCTAGGCCAATTAGAAATTCATGTACATTAAACGGTGAAACAGCAGAACCAAGATCACGTAATAATTGTACGCGTGCTTTTGTAATATAAGCAGCTTCGCCTACATCATTTGCATATGAAACACCATGATAACTTGGATCCGGTTCGACTAAACCAGGGAACTTTCCATTATCCCAATTAAATTTACCACTATCGACGATGATGCCACCAATGGAAGTCCCATGGCCTCCTATAAATTTTGTGGCTGAGTGTATCACAATATCAGCGCCATACTCAAATGGGCGTAATAAATACGGAGTTGGGAAAGTGTTATCAACAATTAAAGGTATCTCGTGGTCATGCGCAATATGAGCAACTTTTTCAATATCTAAGACGTCTATTCTAGGATTACCAATTGTTTCGGCATAAACTGCTTTGGTTTTATCCGTTAAGGCTGCTTTGAAATTTTCGGGATTACTTGGATCCACAAAGTGTACTTTAATACCTAGTTTTTTGAAAGTGACATTAAATAAGTTGTAGGTACCACCATAAAGATTTGAAGATGCTACAATTTCATCACCGCTTTCAACAATATTTAATAAAGCTAAGTGAATTGCAGCTTGTCCAGAAGATGTGGCTAGGGCACCGACACCACCTTCAAGTGCAGCAATGCGTTCTTCAAAAACGTTTTGTGTAGGATTCATAATTCTGGTGTAAATGTTTCCGGGTTCTTCTAGTGAAAAAAGTTTTCTTGCGTGTTCTGTATCATCGAACACGTAACTTGAGGTCTGATAAATCGGTACTGCTCGTGATTTTGAGAATGCGTCTACCTCTTGACCCGCATGAATCGATAAAGTATCTAAATGCCAATGATTTTGAGACATACATTGTCCCTCCTATATATTTGAATTTTCTGATAATTATTACTATACAAGAGCACTTTTTTATTTTCAAGTATCCTTACTAAGAAAGTAAGGATTAATTTTATGTTTATAACAATAATATGTCCCCACGAATATTAATATGTAACAATATTCATGGGGAACTTTATAGGCAAAATCTGTTCATTCGATTAGGATCATTATTTCCTAGGCAATTTTATATATTAGTAATGTTGATCATGCGCATATTGATCGTGTGTATCATCCATATTTTCATGATTTAAAACTTCAGCGTTTTGCTGTTGTAGCTGACTGTAATCTCCTTCTGGTAATTTGCTCTCGAGAGCTTCAACTTTAGGATAAATAAATAGGGGAATAAAACCAATTAAACCGTATATCATAAATGTAAACATAAAATTAAACGTATCTATAAATAATCCTGCAAAAGTAGATCCAATCACTTGTCCAATAGCCAACATTAAGAAGGGTATGCCTATACCTAAAGAGGCATTTTTAACAAATATTTTAATTCCCCAAACTAAAAGTACGCCAGTTAAGAATATATAACTCATACCAAATAGTGCAGCAGATACAAAGGGAATAATCCAAATTTTGGGTGTGAAAGCAAGGGCGATTGTTGCGATGGCAAGTGCTATAACACCTAAATTAAATGCATAACGAAGTCCGCGTTTATCAATAATTGCACCTGATATGCCACCTATCATGCCGAATAATCCTATCAAAATCCAAAAGAGTGAAAGTGCAATATCAGAATAATTACCAGTATTTTGAACAAATGATTTGGAAAATGTCCAAAAGGTTGCAGTAGATACACCTAATAATATAGAAGCAGTCGTGATACGTGTACTAGCTGAAATATCACGAATGTTAAATGAACCTGTATGAATTTTAATATTTTGCTTTAATGATGGAATGATGAGATAGTTCCAAAGTAAAACGATAAGTGCCAATATCGCATAGATAAAATAAGTTTGTCGCCAATCTATAAAAGTGAACATGGCTGTTATACCCGTAAACATAAGGCCAATACTTGTGCCAGAATTAATCCAAGTATTTGCTTTTCCTTGTTCATGCACTTTAATCCATAAAGAAATGGTGTAGCCATATGGAGGTGAAATGAGTCCAGTACTCGCACCGGCAAAGATGACACCGATAGATAAAACGATTGCGCTTGTTGAAATGCCTATCCCTAATAAACCTATTAGTACAGAGATTCCTGCTAATATAATCATACGTTTAGGGCCAATTTTATCAGTTTGTAATGTTGAAAAGATAATTGTAAAACAATAGGATAAATAAAATAATGAGGAAATAATCCCTGATTGTGATGCAGATAAATGTAAATCAGTGGTTACTTCAGGTAAAAACAAACCAAAACTAAAACGTCCTAAACCATAGGTTGTTGCTATCATAGCTATACCAGGAAATACAAGTTTAGAAAATTTCACTATAAATTTCTCCTTTAGTAGATAGAATGTTCATTCTATTTTAATTTTAAAAAAATACGAGATGAGTATATAAAGTAAGATGCTCATGCTCGTTTAAGAATTAAAATTCTTTGTGTGCTTCGTTAAGTAGTAAATCAGCCATAGTTATGGCGTGCGATGTAGCTTTTTTTGAACCTAGTAATGCTGTCATTGAGGTTGTTCCTTCAAGTAATAGTGTGAATTGAATTGCCAAATCCAATCCATTGACGATACCAGCATTATTTGCCAATTGCTCTAAGTAATTTAACAACTTTTGTTTATGTCCTCTAGCAATATTTTCAATTTCGTTATCTGTATTCGCATAATCTTCGATAGCCCTCATAAACATATCACCCTTATAAGAATGATCATTAAGCCACTGACAATGTGCTTTGACTGCAGAAATAAAAGGTTGGTGTGGTTGTTTTTCAACATAAGTGTCTAAATAATGCCAATATCTAGATTCACGTTGTTTTAACACCGCCTCAACTAAATTGTCTTTAGATTCAAAATGATTATATAAAGTCATCGTAGCTACATTGGCTTCTTGTATAATTTGCTTTAAGCCGATACCACGAAACCCATATTCATAAAATAACCTTTCAGCAGTTGATAATATATCTTGTCGCTTTTGTGACAATCGTCTCACACTTTCTTCTTAGTAGAATGACCGTTCTATTTAAAGTTAACAGCTAAATAGCAAAATGTCAAAGTAATATCAACATATTATGATTTTGACATTTTATATTTAGAAGTGTAATATAACAATAAAGTGAGTGTATACTCACTATTTGTGAAGTGGGGTGTAGAAATGATTGAAGTGTATAATTTAAGTAAATCTTTTAGTAATAAACAAGTATTAGAAGATATAAATGTTGCTTTTGAAAAAGGTGAAATCGTTGGATTAATTGGTCCGTCTGGAACTGGAAAAACAACGCTAATCCAATGCATGTTAGGAATGGAACGTATTGATGTAGGTTGGGTAACGATAAATGGAGTTGAAATGCCCAATAGAAAAATTTTAGGTGACATTGGATATATGGCTCAAAGTGATGCACTTTACACAGATTTGACGGGGAGAGAAAACCTAGAATTTTTTGGAAGTATATATATAAAAAAAAGAAAAGACATCAAAAAACGCGTGGAAATTTGTAGTGATATGGTAAAACTTCAAGAAGCATTAGATAAAAAGGTATCTACCTATTCTGGCGGCATGAAACGTAGGTTGTCTTTGGCAATTAGTTTTCTACAAGATCCACAAATATTGATACTAGATGAACCAACTGTTGGAATTGATCCTAAACTTAGACAAGCGGTATGGAGGGATTTGGATGCAGCCAAAAAAGAAGGGAAAAGTATTCTAGTCACAACTCACGTATTAGATGAAGCAACACGTTGTGACAGACTATTACTTATGAATCATGGTGAAATTATTGCAATAGGATCACCGCAAGATATTAAAACGCAATATCAAGCTGAATCAATTGAAGATGTGTTTTTGAAAATGGAGGACTAAATATGAATGCATTTTATATTACTAAACGAATTTTCAAACAAACAATCAGAGACATACGTACGTTAATGTTATTACTAGTAGCACCTTTGCTAATATTAACATTACTGTATTATATATTTACAGTTTCAGATAACTCGAATGGTGTGAAAGTAGGCGTTCATGATATTCCTGCATCACTGAAGGATGAATTACAGTCACAAGATATTACGATAGAAAATTTTAAGGACCATAAAAATATAGATGATAAAATAAAAGAAGATCAATTGACTGGTTTTATGTATATGCAAAATAATGAGTTAGAAGTCACTTTTGCTAATGATAATCCAACTGATAAGGGCATCATGGCTTCTACAAACCAAAAATGGTTAACCAATCATAATATGACTCAAATGAAAGAAAATACAGAATCATTAAAAAAGGCACTTGAGGAAGTTCAATCGCAAATGCCTGATAATGCTAATTCAGGTCAAAGTATGACAGATAATCAGCAAAATATCAGCAAGCCAACAAAAGTTAATACACATTATTTATATGGGGATAAAGATGCTACATATTTTGATACAATTAATCCCATTTTAATAGGATTTTTCGTATTCTTCTTCACTTTTTTAATTTCTGGCATCGGTTTATTAAAAGAGAGAACTTCAGGGACGTTGGAACGGTTGTTGTCTTCACCAATTAAGCGCAGTCATATTATTTATGGTTATATAATGGGTTATGGTATTTTTAGCGTGATACAAACCTTTGTAGTAGTTATATATGCCATATATGTGTTAAATATAGCTGTTGCAGGTTCGATTTGGCTTGTCTTAGCTACAACGGTATTAACGGCCCTCGTAGCTTTAACTTTCGGTATACTGCTGTCTACTTTTGCATCATCAGAATTTCAAATGATCCAATTTATACCACTTGTAATTGTACCGCAAGTGCTATTTGCAGGATTAATACCAATATCGTCGATGAATATGGGGTTGCAATACTTTGCACATTTGATGCCACTATTCTATACGGGACAAGCTATGCAAGATGTCATGATTAAAGGATTTGGTATACAAGATATTTATATCAATTTATGTATATTATTTGGTATTTTTGTAGTGCTCTTGATATTGAATATTTTAGGAATGAAGCGTTATAGAAAAGTTTAAATATAGGTGGTATCAAAAATGAATCGAAATATTAAAGATATTGTGGAAGAAATTGTACCTAAGTTAGAACATTTAACTGAAAAGCAACGTTCAGTGATTGAAAGTGCCCTCGTACTCTTTAGTGAAAAAGGCTATAATCAAACAAGTACAAGTGATATTGCGAAGCGGGCAGGTGTTGCTGAAGGTACAGTATACAAACAGTTTAAAAATAAAGAAGCATTGCTATATGCAGGTTTAGTGCCTATCATAAAAGATAATATAGCGCCAACTGTAGCAGAAGAATTCTTAAGTGAATTGAATCGTGCAAGCAACTTGGAAATATTTATAAATACATTTGTGGACAATCGTTCTCAATTTATTTATGAAAATAGAATGCTGATAAAGATATTCTTTAATGAGGCTATGACAAGTAAAACATTTCAATCAGTTTTATTAGAAATATTTAATAAGCGTTTAGTTGCTCATTTAAAGCCGATAATCAATAAGATGATACGTTGTGGTGAAATGCGAGATGTCGAAGCGGAGTTTTTTGTACGTAGTTTAATTGCTCAAACAATCAATTTAAATATAAGTTGTTTAATTGATTTGAATTATCAATGTGACGAAGCGTATGAAAAACATTTACTTTATACAAAAGAAAGTCTTTACTACATGTTTAAAGCCTAACAATATAATAGCTTATTTAAAATAAAGAAAGTAGAACAGAAATGGAAGTTAGCATCTCCGTTCTACTTTTCTTTTTTTATTTTCTAGGTATACCAATAACGTGTCCTAGTTGTGATGGCGGATTAAACGGCGTTTGCATATTAAAAGCTGCTTGTATTTTCTCTAGTATAGGTTGAGGGAACGCCATGCTCCGACGTGTAACTTTACTAACACCTATCATGATAACTTCATATGTAGCAATACGCTCATCATTGTCATTATACATTGTCAGGAATAAATGTACTCTTTTCGCATCATAATCATAAATATGTACTTTAACATAAAAGGCATCATCTAACACAAGTTCTTTTAAAAATGAAATATGTGCCTCCAAACTAAAAATGGTAATTTCATGTGTTTGTCGATAAGAAACATATAAGTCGACTGATTCAAAAAAGCCAACGACAACATCACTGAAAATGGAATAATATTGTGCATCATGCATATGGTTATTATTATCTATCCAAGATGGTTGCACGGTGTTTTTATAAATGTATTCCTCTGCCACAAAATCACTCCTCGAGTAAAAATTAATAGTAACCTATATTATTGTAACAACATTAAACAGTTTAAGTTAGTATTTTGATTGAATCTAAGCATAATTCAGCATTAATTATTAAAAATGCGAGCATTGATAAACAAATGTAAGTAAGTTATTATAAAAATGTAAACGCTTGCATTTTGAATGTTTTAAGTTTATATCAGTATTTATAAATTTAAAATAAAAGATATAAAAATTTTGAATTTAAACAGAATTCGGTAGGTAACAAAGGTTTGGGTGACTAGGGAAAAGGGGTACAGACTTAAGGTTCTGTGAAAACCACAAACATATTTTAAGCTCGTTCATCCTATATCAAGATCAAAGATGCAAGCGAGCAAAGTATTGTTATAGACATTTGTAAATGTTTATAAATGAAATTTAATGTAACTTTAGCGAAGGGGATTTATATGAAAAGGATATTTTTAATAGGTAGTGCATTCATTGGTATCATCGTGGGTGCAGGGTTTGCCTCAGGTCAAGAAATACTACAGTATTTTACTAGCTTTGGAACGTTAGGTATACTCGCAGGAATTGTTTCTACCGTGTTATTCGCTTACGTAGGTATGATGTTAGTTTGGCTAGGTAGTATATTTAAAGCTGAAGGACATAACGACGTGATACATAAATTGACTGGTGGTACAATGTTTGGCAAAGTGATTGCATGGTTAGTAGACATTGTGCTCATTATTGCCTTATTTGGATTTGGTGTCGTTATGCTTGCAGGTGGAGGTTCGAATTTTGAACAACAATTTGGCATACCAGCTGTGTACGGTACCGCTCTTATGGTTATCTTAGTACTTGTATTTGGAATGTTACGTGTGGATAACGTTGTAAAAGTGATTGGTAACATTACGCCGCTATTGATTATCTGTATTGTTATCGTTGCGATATATTGTTTATTTACGATGTCAGGTTCATTTAGTGAATTGGATACATTGGCTAAAAGTCATACCTCAGCTGTCCCACATTGGTTTATCGCAGGTGTGAATTATGTCTCACTTAATGTAGGATTAGGTGCATCAATGTCAATTGTCATGGGAGGCAATGAGAAAAATAGTAAAATAGCGGCATGGGGCGGTTTAGTTGGCGGTATAGTATTAGGTTTAATGATTATGATTAGCCATTTGGCAATTTTTTCTAAGATTGAAACAGTTGGGCACTTGCCGTTACCAATGTTAGGATTAGTCAATGATATTTCACCTATATTAGGCGTATTCATGTCAATCGTTATTTATTTAATGATTTTTAACACATGCCTAGGTATGTTTTACTCATTAGCTACACGTTTCACTGAAATTGAAACGAAACAATTTAAAATATTTTATACGATATTCACTTTAATCGGTTTTGCAATTAGTTTTGCAGGTTTTACAGATTTAATGACATTTTTCTATCCAGTAATTGGTTATATGGGAATCATTATTATAATCGTATTAATTTATGCACCATTTAAGGTGAGACGAATAAAAAAACAAGGTAAATCATTGCAAGATTTGTAAAATATCATATGAAAATAGGTATATATTTTTATAGTGTAAATGTTAAGCTAGCAGGTACGTATAAGAAATGATAACTATTGAAATCCGAAAGGAGCCAATCGCAAATGGTTTATGTGGCATTGTTGTTACTGATAATAGCGATTATATTATTGATTTATTCTATTGCACTGCTGATGGGGAAAGATGGATCATTATTTAGCTTGTTTACACATGAAGAAAAATCATTAAAAAAAGGACAAAAGCTAGCGATTTACATTGCGACAATTATATTGTTAGTAATTAGTATTGTATGGTTGCTAAATATAGTTTAAATGAATGGTAAAAAAGCTATTTAAGCATTACGTGTTGATAAGCTATCACAAATAGCTGACTCAAACACAAAATTTTAGATGTGCAATAGAGGAGGCTGGAACGGAGCACTTTGTCTCAGCCTCTGATTGTTAAATTAGCAGAAACTGACTGGCTCTGATGATATAAATGATAGCCTCAGTCAGGCACGGTCAAAATCAATATGTTGTATAAAAAGAGAACTAATCCATCTTTTGTATGGATTAGTTCTCTTTTGTATAAGTTAATTTGTAAGTCTTATTATTTTTGACGTGAAGGTGGTTGTTTGATATTTGGCACAATGAAAATTAATATTTTCTTAAGAAATTGACTTCTCTATCAAAGATTTGATGTACAACATACGTTTGAACTGCATTTAAAATGCGCTCAATAATTTGTGTTTTATTTGATAGAATTCGAATACTGAAACCATGTGTTGGCAGTTGCGTAATGCCAAAACGGCAATTATATACTTTTTGATAATGCTTGATGTGATCATATACATCATCAATAAAGGATTGATTTACTTCAGGATGTATGAAATAACATGAGCCTAAATGTGTATAGTCTTCCATATATCCTAGGCCATCAACCTTATTTTTAGTTGGATCAAGTAACAAATTATCAAAAGTTACGAGTTCATTATCAACATAAATTTCATTAAGCAGATGCATATATGTGTATGTGAAGGCTTTGTCTTCTTTTGAATAACCAGGTGTCAGTATATCTGTATAGAACAGTGAACCGCTAGCACTTAAATTAAACGTATTTTGTTGGAAAAATTTGGCGTTTTCAAATGCAATTATAGGATCGCCGACATATTCAATATAACCATTATCTTTAATGGTAAAATTTTGATATTGTTCGACATGATCATTTAATGTTTTATAAATTTTTGTCGCACCTTGTGAAGTTAGCGTCACATGTGCATTTTCTTCTGCTGTAAAATCCATCTTGTAACGGTCACCATCTAAATAACCACCGCCTACATTTACAATATAAAATGTAGGTATATCTGAGCCGTTTAAGTAGACTGGGCGTATGACTTTTAATGCTTTTTCAAAAAAGATATTACGCGCTACAGATTTTCTACCATTATTAAAAATGGTTAAATCTAATATGCCAGTCCATTTTTGTTGTGCATCGGCCATTAAGCTAAACCTTTAAGAAAGACGTCTTGATCAATCCATTCGATAACCTTATCTAAGCCTTCATCTGTTTTAAGATTAGTAAATGCAAATGGTCTTTTGCCTCGGAATGTTTCTGTATCTTCGGCCATACGTTCTAATGAAGCACCAACATATGGAGCTAAATCGGTTTTGTTAATTACAAAGAAATCAGATTTAATCATGCCTTGTCCGCCTTTACGAGGAATTTTTTCCCCTTGGGCAACGTCGATAATATAAATAGAAAAATCGACTAATTCTGGGCTGAAGGTCGCAGCAAGGTTGTCACCGCCAGATTCGATAAAGATTAAATCGATATCGTCATTGCGCTCTTTTAATTCATCGATTGCAGCAAAGTTCATTGAAGCATCTTCACGAATTGCTGTATGTGGGCAGCCGCCTGTTTCGACACCGATAATGCGGTCTGCAGGTAACACACCGGAATTAACTAAAATCTTTTCGTCTTCTTTTGTATAAATATCGTTAGTAATGACTCCGATACTAAATTCTTTAGATAATTGTTTTACTAATTTTTCGATAAGTTGTGTTTTCCCTGCACCTACAGGGCCACCGACACCTATCTTAACTGTCTCTGTCATTTTAAATGCCCTCCTAAGATATAAATATTCTTACGTTTACGTTTTCATGTTCCATCTGGTTGATTTCTAATCCGGGTGCAGTGATACCTAGTTGTGATTCATCTAATGTCATAATATGATTTCTCGTATTTTTCATAAAGGGAATCATATCATGCACGATTCTTTGACCAGCAGTTTGTCCTAAAGGAATTGCACGAACGGCGTTTTGTGTTAAACTCGAAACATTTTGGTATAAATAGTAATCGATAATCATTTCAATATCGACACCCAAATGGTGACCGAGCATCGTAAAACAAATCGCAGGATGCAATTTTGCATTTTTATTTTTGTTTTGCGTTTGATACCACTTTAACCATTCACTATCGTAAAGTTCTGCTGCTAATTTGACCATGCGGTTACCCATTTGTTTTGAACCTTGTCTGGTTTCTTTAGGTAGGTTTTGTACAAAAAGTATTTTATCTAAATACAAGATTTTTTCTGTGTTCTGATGATTGAGTGCATCATAGACGAGACGCATCGTTAAACCATCAGCAAACGAAAGTTGTTCATTTAAGAATAATTCAAGCCATTGTTTAAATGATGCTTCGTCATGAACAATATCTCTTTGGATATATGTCTCAAGTCCGAATGAGTGACTGAAAGCACCTGTTGGAAATTGAGAATCACAAAATTGAAAAAGGCGCAAATGTGCATGATCAATCATGTGAATGACCTATATGTCTGAATGCTTGATTTACTTTTCTATCTTCGTGGCTATAGGGTATGCCTAATTCTTTCAGTAAATCCTCTACAAGATAGTCATATTGTACAAGCATCTCTGTTTCTGTGAATTGTGCTGGCAAATGTCGATTACCTAATTGATGTGCGATGTCACCCATTTCTTGTAATGTGCGTGGCTTGATAACTAATAAATCTTCCGAATTAACGTCTACAATAATCATATTTGTATCGTCTTGATATAAAATATCACCATATTGTAAATCGATTGGCTGTTTTAAACGAATACCAATTTCATTACCATGATCTGTTGTAACGCGTTGAATACGTTTCACTAAGTCAGAATTTTCAAGGTAAACTTTTTCAACATGTTTGTTTTTTTCATTTTGCGTAAGATTTGCAATATTACCTTTAATTTCTTCGATGATCATACTTTATCCTCCTAAAATAAGAAATAACGTTGTGTTAGTGGCAATTCAGTAGCTGGTTCACTTGTTATTTTCTCGCCATCGACAAATACTTCATAAGTTTGTGGATCCACATCTAGTTTAGGTGTAGCGTTATTATTTTTCATATCTGCTTTAGATAAATTACGAATGTTTTTAACTGGTCTTAATTTACGTTTTAAGCCTAAACTTTTACCAATATCATTTTCGTAAGCTGTAGACGAAACGAAAGTGATGGCAGTACTTTGCATATTACCACCTAATTGGCCGTACATATTACGGTATTTGAGCGGTTCAGAAATTGGAATAGAACCATTAGCATCACCGTTGATTGCTGTACTAATCATACCACCCTTAAGTACTACTTCAGGTTTAACACCGAAGAACGCTGGGTCCCACATCACAATATCTGCGAGTTTACCTTCATCAATAGACCCAACATATTCTGAAATACCATGCGTGATTGCAGGATTAATTGTGTACTTCGCAATATAACGTTTGATTCGATTATTATCGTTATATTCACCGTCTCCTTCAAGTGCGCCACGCTGTGCTTTCATGCGATGAGCCACTTGCCATGTACGTGTAATTACTTCACCCACACGTCCCATAGCTTGAGAGTCTGAACTAACCATACTAAATACCCCTAAGTCTTGTAATACGTCTTCTGCAGCAATCGTTTCTTTACGAATACGTGAGTCAGCAAAAGCGACATCTTCAGGGATGGAAGCGTTAAGATGGTGTGTGATCATAACCATGACTAAATGTTCATCAATGGTATTGTGTGTGTAAGGCAAGGTAGGGTTAGTGGATGATGGTAAAATATTTGAGTATGAAGCTGACTTAATCAAGTCAGGTGCGTGCCCGCCACCAGCGCCTTCTGTATGGTACATGTGTAACACACGGTCTTTAACTGCAGCCATTGTTTCTTCCATAAAGCCGGCTTCATTTAAAGTATCTGCGTGTAAGGCTACTTGAATGTCATAGTCGTCTGCGACTTGTAGAGCATGATCTAAGGCAGATGGTGTTGCACCCCAGTCTTCATGGACTTTAAGGCCAATGGCACCCGCATGTATTTGTTCTACGAGAGCCGTATGATTAACAGCTTGTCCTTTTCCAGTAAAGCCAACGTTTAATGGAATTTGTTCTGCCGCTTCTAACATGCGATGTATATACCAAGGACCTGGTGTAACGGTTGTTGCTTTTGAGCCTTCAGAAGCACCTGTACCTCCGCCAATCAATGTCGTTGTACCACTTTCTAGTGCAACGAGTGATTGTTCTGGGTTAATGAAGTGAACGTGTGTATCAAGGGCACCCGCAGTTATGATTTTACCTTCTGCAGCAATAACATCAGTTGTTGCTCCAATAACAATATCAACATTATCCATAATATCCGGATTGCCTGCTTTACCAATTTTCATAATATAACCATTTTTCACACCGATATCTGCTTTGATTACTTTGTCATAATCTAAGATTAACGCATTAGTAATCACTAAATCTGCAACTTTTTTATCGTCTCTTGTTACGTTAGGGTTTTGAGCCATACCGTCTCGGATGGACTTACCGCCACCGAAAGTAGCTTCGTCACCATAAGTAGCAAAATCTTTTTCGACTTTGGCGAATAAGTTTGTATCACCGAGTCTAACTGAATCACCAATCGTTGGGCCATAAAGACTTGTATATTGAGATTGCGTCATTTTAAAGCTCATTTTTTATACCCACTTTCTTTATTAGCATTATCTTCAGATAAATTAGCTTCATCGATAATTTCTGAGTCTTTAGTATAATCATCAGGTTTAACTACACGGGTTTCGTCTATTGGACCATTTACTTTGCCATGGAAACCATAAATATTACGTTTCCCTTTATATTCTACTAATTGAATTTCTTTTTCATCACCTGGCTCAAAACGAACTGCAGCACCTGCGGGTATATCTAAACGTTTGCCATATGCGTGATCACGATTGAAATCTAAAGCAGGATTCACTTCGTAAAAGTGAAAGTGAGAACCAACTTGTATAGGCCGATCACCTGTATTTTTTACTGTGATGACTGTGGCATGAAGCCCTTTGTTAACATCGATTTCTGTACGCTTAACAATAATTTCACCTGGTTTCATCTAGTATCCTCCTTTAGACTATCGGATGATGGACAGTAATTAATTTTGTACCATCAGGGAATGTTGCTTCAATTTCTAAATCAGTTAACATATCTGCAACACCTTCCATGACATCATCTTCACTTAATATTTGTTTTCCATAACTCATGAGCTCTGCTACTGATTTCCCATCGCGTGCGCCTTCTAATAATTCAAAACTAATGATAGCAGCTGCTTCAGGATAGTTTAATTTTAATCCTCTTTGTTGACGTCTACGTGCTAAATCGGATGCAATGACTAACATTAATTTATCTTGCTCACGTTGTGTAAAATGCACGTTTTTCACTCCCTTTCCAAAACTGTTAAAAACAACACTCATGTATAAGTGTCTACATTTTTATAATAAAGGGTTGCTAGGCTAACTACAAAAATTACACATTAGTGAAAAATGCAAAAATAACAAATTCAGTAAAATTTGAAAGACTTTTAATTATAGGTTGTATGATATAAGATAAATAACGTAAATTTTATAGAAATCAGGTGACATTGTGAATGCGATTCAAATATTATTAAAAAATATCGCGCAGGTTTTGTTGTTGAACAATGCATGGACAGGTTTATTTATCTTAATAGGCCTATTTGTAGGTAGTTGGAAAGTCGGTTTAATGGCACTTATTGCTAGTTTAATATCGTTATTATTAGCTAAACATACGAATTATTCAGAGGAAGAGATTAATAGTGGTTTAGCAGGGTTCAATCCAGTATTGACAGCAATTGCATTAACGTTATTTTTAGTACCTGAATGGTACAGCCTATTGATCGTCTTAGTTGCAATAGTCATAACAATGCCATTAGGATCTGCATTCAGGGAATTTTTCAAACCTTTTGGTGTACCAATGTTAACGATGCCATATGTGTTTGTAAGCTGGGTCGTTTTATTGATGTCTTTCCAATTCAAATTTGTAAATGCAGATGTAAAGATATTGCCTAACACAGTCAAAGAAATTACATTTTCGGGACATCAAATCGATTTTATCAGTGCCTTTTTATCAGGTTTTAGTGAAGTTTTTTTATTGAAAAGTGTTTTGGCAGGTACATTCATTTTAATTGGAATTTTTATTGCTTCCATAAAAGCAGGATGCTACGCAATGATTGCTAATGTTATTGGCTTTGCAGCAGTTACAATACTCGGTGCAAATCATGATCAGATTAATGACGGTTTATTTGGTTATAATGTCATTCTTACAGTTTTAGCGTTAGGCGTGGCATTTAAAACTAGAATTCCAAGGTATATGAGTATTGTACTGGGTGTTTTACTAACAGTGGTTATACATGCAGGCATGATTACATTGCTAACACCATTTGGATTACCTGTCTTTACCTTACCGTTTATTATTGCTACATGGATTATGTTATTCGCAGGCAATAGTATGCGTGTACAAAAATAAGTAACCACTGAGGCATGCGGTTTAATTAAATGTACAAACTAAGTATAATGAAAGAGGATGAACTTTGATTATGCGTTTATTATTTAATGAAAATTGTTGAAAAGAGGTATATTTATGAAAAAAATCATCACAGTATTAGCTTCTGCAGCAGTGATTTTGGCTGGTTGTAGTGGCTCTAACAGCGAGTCTAAAGGCAAAACTTTAGATGTAGAGTTACCTTTGAAAACGACATCTATCGCACCATATGAAACGGATGTGCCTGTGAAAATAGGTGCTGCAGAATCATTGTTTAAAGCGACATCTGATGGCAAAGTTCAAAAGTTGTTAGTTAAATCTTATGATCAAACATCACCGACTCAATTAGATTTAACATTAAAAGATAATATTAAATTCCAAAACGGCAAAAAGGTGACAGGCGAAGCGGTTAAAGCTAGTTTGGAAGAAAGTATTCAAAAAAGTGATTTAGTCAAAGGTTCACTACCAATCAAAGATATCAAAGTGAATGGACAAAAGTTGCAAATCACAACTAAATCCGCATATCCTGAGCTCATTTCAGAATTAGCTAGCCCATTCTCAGCTATTTATGATACTAAAGCTAAAGGAGATATCAATAAAACCCCTGTAGGCACTGGTCCATATCAAATCAAAGATTATAAACAATCACAGAAAATTCAATTGGACCGAAATAAAGATTATTGGCAAGGCAAACCTAAACTAGACCACGTCAATGTTACATATCAAGAAGACGGCAATGCCCGCACGAGTGATTTAGATTCTGGAAAAGCAGATGTTATTACAGATGTACCAGTTGAAAAAGTTAAATCATTAAAAGAGAGTGACAAGACAAAAATTTCATCTGTCTCTGGTTTTAGAACTGGATTATTATTATATAATCACACGAGTGACAAAATGACAAAGCAGGTTCGTGAAGCCTTAGATAAAGTCATTGATCGCAAGCGTATTACAGATAATGTTTCAAAAGGTTATGCAACACCAGCAACTGGACCATTCAACAATAAACTCGACTTTATAGAAAATAAAGATGTGCAAAAACAAGATATTGCGCAAGCTAAGAAAATAATGAAAGATGCTGGATATAGTGAAGCACACCCATTAAAGCTGACGATATCTACGTATAATGGTCGTCCCGAATTACCTAAAATTGCACAAGTGATTCAGTCAGATGCTAAAAAGGCAAATATTGATATCAAATTACGCAATGTGGATGACATACAGGGGTATTTAAAAGATAAAGAACAATGGGATGCCTCACTTTACAGCTTCGGTACAATCCCTAGAGGAGATACAGGTTATTTCTTTAACCAAGCTTATAAACCAAAAGGTGCAATTAATGCAGGGGGTTATGATAATCATAAGGTCACAGCATTAATAGATGAGTTAAATAAAACAGTGGATAAAGAAGAACGAAATCGCATTACCAATCAAATCATTGATATTACAAGTGATGACATCGCAAACAGTTATATTTCTTACAATGACAATATCGTTGGAATGAATAAGGATGTAGAAAATTTAACTTCAACACCAGAAGGTATTTACCTTATTGATTATAAGGTTGATAAAAAAGAATGATATTAAAGCAGATACTTTCTAGAATTGGACAAATGATCATTGTATTGTTTGTCCTTTCTACTATTACTTTTATATTAATGAAACTTACACCCGGAGACCCAGTTGACAAGGTTTTGCACTTAGATGTAGCGAATGTTTCGAGTGATCAAATTGAAGCTACGAAAGAGCGATTAGGGCTTAATCAATCCCCGGTAATGCAATATTTTCAATGGTTAGGTCAAATAATACAATTGAACTTTGGTACCAGTTATCAAACTGGTGAACCTGTGATTAAGGAATTGATATTCTATACACCTCCAACCTTAACGATTGCAATATTAACGATAGTTATCGTATTTCTAGTTGCCATTCCTTTGGGTATGTTAGCAGCTAAGCGTTATCATACTTGGGTAGATACATGGATAAGAATACTGACTTCATTTACAGTAAGTGTGCCTTCCTTCTTTTTAGGAACGATATTAATTTATATATTTGCACAACGATTAAATATACTTCCTTCATCAGGTTTAGATTCCATTGCTGGTTATATATTACCTGTCATTGCATTGAGTGTTGGAATGAGTGCATATTATGTAAGATTGATGCGTTCGACTTTAGTTGAATTGTATCAATCTAAAGAAGTTGAAGCGGCTAGATTAAGAGGGATGTCAGAACAATATATATTATGGAAAGATTTATTTAAGCCAGCTATTATTCCCGTGATTACTGTATTAGGAATGTCTGTTGGGAGTTTAATTGGTGGTACGGTAGTGATTGAAAATTTATTTGGTATACCGGGCCTAGGTCACTTTCTTGTGGATAGTATTAGAGCGAGGGACTATCCGGTAGTACAAGGTGCCGTTATCATGATTGGATGCTTTGTGGTGTTAGCCAATACGATTAGTGATTTGTTACTTTTATGGATCGATCCTAAACGTCGTTTTAATAAAATCAATGATACATTAAAACGCCACGGTCAGGATGGTGATATGGAATGAAAGACATGAATAAAAGCAGTTTTATCTTTTACGTGTTTGGTATATACGTATTGTTGCTCATCATTGCTCAATTTTTTATTTCAACAGATAGTGCTTTGGAGGTACATTTGAATCATACACTAGAGCTTCCTAGTAGTTCACATTGGCTAGGTACAGATGATTATGGTCGCGATTTACTAGCAAGAGTAATCATAGGTGCTAGATATACATTAATCATCAGTTTAATCACATTGTTAATTACTGTAATAATCGGTGTACCATTGGGGCTTTTAGCAGGTTATAAAAAAGGCTTTGTTGATACTGTAATTATGCGTGTTATTGACATAGGATTAAGTATTCCAGAGTTTGTGTTAATGATTGCTATGGCAAGTTTCTTTAAACCTAGTATTTGGAATTTAGTGATAGCAATTACGATTATAAAATGGATGACATACACGCGACTGACACGTTCGATTGTAAGTAGTGAAATAGGGAAACCATATATTCAAATGGCTAAACTATTTAATGTACCAACACATCGTATTATTATTAAACATTTTTTCCCACAAGTGATGCCATCTGTGATTGTTTTAATGACCGTAGACTTTGGGAAGATTATACTTTATATTTCTTCACTCTCATTTCTAGGTTTAGGTGCACAACCACCTTCACCAGAGTGGGGGGCAATGTTAAATGCAGGTAGAGATTATATCAGTTCATATCCTTTACTATTGATTGTACCAGCATTTCTAATCACATTAACTATTTTATTGTTTAATTTAACTGGTGATGCATTGAGAGATAAACTTTTAAAAAGAAAGCGTGATGTAGATGGCTAATAGTAACCTTTTAGCAATAGCGAACTTAACCATCACAGATAACAGCGGACAAAGACTTGTAGATCAACTTGATTTAGCATTACGAAAAAGTAAAGTGAATGTTTTGGTGGGTGAAAGCGGTTCTGGAAAAAGTTTAACTGCAAAAGCACTTGTGCAACAAGTTCCTAATATGCTAACCACACATTTTGATTCACTAGTTTACAAAGGGCAATCCATCACAGGTGTGCGCAATTTACTAGGAAAAGAAATTGGATTTATATCTCAGGATTATACACATAGTTTTAATGATCATACAAAATTAGGTAAGCAATTACTTGCGATTTATAAAATGCATAATAAGGTAGACAAGACAACGGCTAATAAGTTTGTAAAACAAGCACTTAAATGGGTGGACTTAGATCCAGAAACAGTGATGACGCGTTATAGATTTAACTTGTCAGGAGGTCAACTTGCAAGGGTGCAAATCGCCAGTGTTTTAATGTTAAAGCCCAGTGTTATTATCGCTGATGAACCTACAGCATCATTAGATGCAATCACTGGCTATAATGTGATGCATTTAATCAAGAACTTAGCGGAAGTCCATAAGGTGACTTTATTGATGATTACACATAATTTATCTCATGTGCTCGATTTTAGTGACTGGATTAGTGTTATTCAACATGGTAAGGTCATAGACTTTAACCATGTACAAGCATTTAAAGATGGGAATGTAAAACCATATAGTCTTAAATTATTTGATGCGCGTAGTCAGTTAAGGAAGGATGGCATAAATGATTAAGTTGAAACAGGTTAACTTTGCTTATAAAAATGCGCCTATTTTAAAAAATATTAACTTAACTATATCTCCAAATGAAAAACTAGGTATTGTTGGTGAAAGCGGTTCTGGTAAGACGACTTTGGCCCATATCATGCTAGGATTATTAACTGATTACCAAGGTTATTATTCAACACAAGGATTAAGTATGCTTCCAATATTCCAACATGCATATGACAGCTTTAATCCCAAATTCAAAATACAAACCGCGCTTGAAGAGCCATTACGATATTACAAAGGTTCACAATCAACATCAGATATTCGCTCAAACCTAAAATATTTAATGTCATACATGCAGTTAGAAGAAGCATTATTACAAAAATTTCCAGACGAGTTAAGTGGTGGTCAGTTACAACGATTTAACACCATACGCACGTTAATGCTAGAACCTGATATGTTAATCTGTGATGAAATAACAGCGAGCTTAGATGTCATCGCTGAACAAAGAATGATAAAAGTTTTGAAAGATTACTGTGATCAAACAAACAACGGCATCATTATGATTTCTCATGATATCGCATTTTTAAATCAATTTGTTGAGCGTATTGTTGTTATGAAAGATGGAGAAATTGTCGATGATTTTATGATTACTAATTTATTTTCTGAAGATCGCCATCATTATACGAAAGCGCTACTTTCTCTATATTAAGTTGGGCAATAATTAAAGTACAATCAACAAATTTTTGTGGTTTGCTCAATATAAATGAAGTATAATATATAATTAAGCTCAGTTTAAATTGTAATTATATGAAAAGGGGATATTTAGAAATGAAAAAATTATTATTACCATTACTTGCACTTATTTTGGTATTAGCAGCATGTGGTAATCAATCAAATAATGAATCATCCAAAAGTAAGAAAGAAACAAAGACGTATGTTCAAGATTCAGGGGATAAAGTGAAAATTCCTAAAAAACCTAAACGCATTGTCGTACTGGGGGCTACTTATGCAGGTGGCTTAAAACAACTTGATGGGAACATAGTAGGTGTAGCTAACATCGTGAATGATAGCAAAGTGTTAAAAGATAAATTTAAAGATGTCAAAAAAGTAGATGCAGAGAATGTGGAAAGTGTCGCAAAATTAAAACCAGATTTAATTATTACTTACAATACAGATAAAAATTTAAAAAAATTAAATAAAGTTGCTCCTACAATTGCTTTTGATTATTTGAAACATGATTACAAAGAGCAACATCAAGAATTAGGGAAAATTATAGGTAAGGAAAAACAAGCGAATGCATGGATTGATAAGTGGGATAAAAAAACAAAAAATGATGGTAAAACAATAAAAGAAGCTATTGGTGAAAACACAACAGTTTCAATTATTAAAGATTTTGATAAAAAAGTGTATGCACTCGGTAAGACATACGGTCATGGTAGTGAAGTGTTGTATGATGCATTTGGCTTAAAAATGCCAGAGAATGTTGAAAAAGCTACTAAGAAAAATGATTTAGCTGATATCTCTGAAGAGGAAATTCCAGATATGGCGGGTGATTACGTGGTTACACCTGTCGCTAAAGGAACTAAATTATCTTTTGAAAATAAAGATCTATGGAAAAGTACCGAGGCTGTCAAAAATGGACATACAATTAAAGTAGACGAGGGTATTTATTGGCTAAATGATCCTTACTCTTTAGAATATGAACGTAAAGATTTGAAAGATCAATTATTGAAAAAGCAATAAATATAAACCGGATTAATTTTATAAATTAAAACCATTTTAGTTACTATTAACAGTTTAAACACTAATAGAATTGAACTTATTTTATTAGTAGTTGTTGTTAGTACACTAAAATGGTTTTTGTATTATGCTCAATGATAAATAATGTCCTAATTATATAGGGTTGATGAAAGCATATATAATTTTTAAAATGTTTTAAAATGAATGTAGGCAAATGGTTTAGAAAATAACAAAATGATTAGCTGTATATAGTAAGGGATGTGAGTATCTAGTCTTTAACTCGATATTTTTATCCTTTAAACTAGAAAGAAAATGATAAAATGTTGAGTATATTGAATGATATAGATTGCCAAATTTATTGTTGAAGCCAAGTATTTATATAGGTAGTGTTAGACAAAACCCAGAAGCTAGAATTAATATTTTTTGTACAACATCATTTAAAAATTAATTAATGAACTAAAGAAACTTTCAAATGTATGGTTAGTGGGGAGATATATCATGAAAAAAGAACAAAAAGTGGATAACTGGATTAAAATGACGAAATATATACATTATATTGAAGCGATGATCGAGAGGAAATTGAAAGAACAATACCATCTAAGTATTAAAGAGTTTTATGTATTATATGAAATTTATAAGTCAAAAAATAAAAAATACAAGATCAATGATTTGATAAAAGTGGTTGATTTAAGTCAAAGTGCGATGTCTAGACTTATTGTAAGGATGGAATATACAGAGACTGCGCTTGTATATAGACAAGAGTGTGTAGAAGATCAACGAGCCATGTATATTTACTTAACTAGTAATGGAGAAAAAGTAACCCAAAAAGCACTTCATACTTACGACCAATTATTAAAGCAAGTGAATTTAAAGAGTATTAGAACACTAGCAAAAATGGATGATAGTGATTAATGTTTGTCGTATGAAATAAAAATTTTAAAACTTTACGCTATTGAAATGTAAAAATGATTAAGTCATGCGTTCTAATGTATTTTATGTTTTACTATAAGTGTGTAATACATTGAAAAATTTGAAAAGGGAGAGAATGCTGATGGAAATTAACGCTGCATGGCTCAATTTACCAGTACAAGATTTAGAAGCAAGTGAAAAATTTTATGATACGATTGGGTTTACAATCAAAAAACATAAAGACATGATGAATAAAATGCGAGGTATTCAAACGAAAAATGGCCAAATCATTATGCTGATAGAAAAAGAACAATTTGAAAATGTTTCTAGACTTTCATCTATAGGTAGTAATGAAGCATTAGTATCACTTTCAGTTTCAACAAAACCTGAAGTTGATACGTTGATTTCATTGGTTGAACAGGCAGGTGGAAAAGTACTCGAAACAGGCACAGAACATGAAGGGTATTATGGGGCGTTATTTAGTGATATAGATGGCCATTTGTTCAATGTTATTGTAATGTAATGACTTACAAGACAATCTCATCTTTGAATGATTTGTACAGGAATGGAAGGTGTAACATTTGATAAAAGCAATAGCGGTAGATAAAGATGGTACTTTTTTTAAATCTGATAATACCTTTGATGAAGCTTATTTCAATAAAATTTTTAAAAGCATGATGGACAGGGATATGAAATTTATCATTGCTAGTGGAAACCAATATGCGCAATTGCGTTCGTTTTTTCCTGACAAAGATCAGCAGATAGCATATATAGCAGAAAATGGTGCAGTGACGTATCAAAATAACAAGTTAGAAGCGGCTGAATATTTTGATCAACAATTGGTTTTTGACGTTTTGAATTTGATCATTAATCATTATCATATTGAAGATATTGTGTTAAGTGGAGTTAAAACGGCTTATGTATTAGAAAGTGTGAGTAACGACTTTTTATCATTTTTATATAAATATTATTTTAATATAACAAAAGTTACAGACTTTAACACAATTAATCAAGATAAATTTGTTAAAATTGCGCTTAGAATTAAAGACCCACAATTTTTAGATGAAGTGATGAGAGGCTTGACTGAACAATACGGAGAAGAAATAAAGCCAGTGACGAGTGGAAATGATAGTCTGGATTTAATATTACCTAAAGTGAATAAAGGTGTGGCGATTAAAACACTTTTAGATAAATGGAAGATTCAATCTCATGAATTGATGGCTTTTGGAGATGCAAATAATGATATAGAAATGTTAGCTATGACGCCAAATAGTTATGCAATGGCTGAATGTAGTCCAGAAGTAGCTGAAGTCGCAAATTACAGAGCGCCATCTAATGATGAATCAGGTGTGTTGCAAGTCATTGAACGATATTTAAAACAAGCTAACAATATGACAAACTAACACAATGACAAAAAACTCATTATTCCATTACGACATATCCTTACGAGAGATTTGTTAACAGAATAATGAGTTTTATTAATGGTGTAACATTATTTTATAATAAGTACAGGAATATTTGCGCTATTAGCGATTTTATGAGTGACATTACCTAGTACATTTTTTATGTCTGGTTTGGCACGTTTATTACTCATAACGACGATATCATAGTTGTTTTCTTCGATTTCATTTAATATTTCTTGTTTAATGTAGCCAGAACGAAACTTCACTTGGATTTTTAAGCCGAGTGATTCTAGTTTTTCTACAAAAGGTGATAACTCTTTGCCTTTTTCTTCAGCTAATTCTTCAAAATGTTTGCCATCATAGCGAACTGAGGTTTGTAAATCACCTTCAGGTATCACGTTGAAAATAGTGATTTTTGCATTATCAACACCAGTAGTTAAATTTTGTAATTCTTGAGGAACATTATTAAAAGAATTATCAAAGTCATATGCTAATAATATATTTTTATACATTTTAGCGCCTCCTTCAGTAATTATTTACCCTATATAATAAAAAATTATCATAATTTCACTATTAATATTTTACAATAAATAATTCGATTAGAAAAACTAAAATATTTTACACATCTAATCCTATGATATCACTGACATGATTGTATCCATTGTTTTGCAAATATTGTACGAGTTGTTTGTTCATCTTTTTAGTTAATCCGGGGCCTTCAAATACGAGAGAACTATAAATTTGCACCAATGATGCACCATGACGTAACATTTTGATGACATCATTCACTGTGAAAATACCGCCCGTACCAATGATTAAAAACTGCCCCTGCGTTTCCCTATATGCTTGTGCAATAAGTTTTAAATTACGTTCGAATAAAGGTTTACCACTTAACCCACCAGTTTCTTTTTGATTAATGGAGTGTAAATGTTCGCGTTTTTGCGTAGTGTTAGCTAAAATGATGCCATCAAACGTTTGTGTGATGGGTTTAAGCATTTGTGATAAACCTTCTGGACTAAGATCAGATGTTAATTTAATAAAAATAGGTACATCTAGTTCATGCTGGATTTTGTAATTTTGTATAGCAGAGCATAATTGAGAAAATTCATTTTTATCATGAAAACTTTGCAAGTTTTCCGTGTTAGGCGAACTGATATTAACAGTGAAAAATGTAACGTCATTTTTAAATGTGTCGATGACTTTTATATAATCTTGATAACGTGATTCATATGGTGTTGTTTTATTTACACCTACATTTATACCAATAGGTGTATGGTAACTAAATTTTCTTAAGTTGCTCAATGCTTTGTTCATACCTAAATTGTTGAATCCCATACGATTGATCAGAGCATGGTCCTCTACTAAACGATACATGCGTGGTTTAGCATTGCCAGGTTGTGGTTTAGGTGTTATTCCACCTAATTCTAAAGCACCAAAACCTACTTTATCTAATGCTTTAGGAACTTCACAAGATTTATCAAATCCTGCAGCTAATCCAATTGGATTTTCAAAATGAATCCCTTTCATATTTTGCGATAATATCGGATGTTGATAATGAAATAATTTTTCAAGTATCGGCAACAATTTAGTATGCTTTTGTGGGATTTTAAGAGCATTTATCGTCATGCCATGTGCCTTTTCAGGGTCTAATTGAAATAATATAGGTTTAATTAACTTGTACATGTTGTCATCGCTCCATTTGTTTAAATTAGTAGTAGATGAAATGATTTGTCTTTAATAGACTAGCATTTTAGCATTCATATGCCTAGTGTAAATAAGTAATGTTAATACAACCTTCAAATTATCGGGGAAGACATTGATTTTGATTAAATTTTATATTAAACGGTAATAGTATAATTGTGTGATGGAATGATGGAGGGATAATATTATGAAAACACAATGGCAATCACAATTACCATTAGACAACATACGGTCTATCGTACCAGTAAGTGGTGGAGACGTTAACGAAGCATATAGAGTAGAAACATCTCAATCACCATATTTTTTATTAGTACAGCGTCAGAGAAGTAAAGATTTTTTTGCTGCAGAAGTCGCTGGGCTCAATTTGTTTGAGAAATCTGGCATCACTGCGCCAATCGTTATTGATAGTGGTGAAATCGATGGTGATGCCTATCTGTTGCTAAGCTTTTTAAATGAAGGAACACAAGGAAGCCAAGCCGAGCTTGGATCCTTGGTGGCTAAAATGCATCAACAACAGCAGCCAGATGGTAAGTTTGGCTTTGATTTACCATATGAAGGTGGTGATGTATCGTTTAATAATAATTGGTCAGACAGTTGGATGACTATATTTGTTGAACGACGTTTAGATCATTTAAAAGATAGATTGGTAAATCAAGGTCTATGGATAGAGGATGATGTACAAACTTATCATAAAGTGAGAGAAAAAATTGTAAGTTCATTAAGGAATCATACGAGTAAACCATCATTATTGCACGGTGATTTATGGGGTGGTAACTATATGTTCTTAGAAAATGGACAGCCTGCATTGTTTGATCCGGCGCCACTATATGGTGATAGAGAGTTTGATTTAGGTATAACCACTGTGTTCGGTGGTTTTACTCAAGCTTTTTATGATGCTTATAATAAGCATTATCCTTTAAGTAAAGGTGCGAATCAGCGATTAGAATTTTATCGTTTATATTTATTAATGGTACATTTATTAAAATTTGGAAGTATGTATGCAGGCAGTGTAGATCGCTCCATGGAAAACATATTAAATGGTTAAACATGATAAAGATGATTTTCTATTGTTATAAAGTGATGTGGCACACTGTATTCACGATGAATATACAATTTTTAAAAATGAAATAGACGGTAATAGCCATTTAGAATGATGAGATTAGTATAAAATTAAATATGATGAACTGAATCATTAGTATATTTCAATCTAATTGATACAAAGAAAACCCGTTAAGCATTTGCTGCTTGACGGGTTTCTTATTAATCTAAATTTAGCGTGCCCATTTCTTCACGCAATTTATAAACTTTATCAGGCGTAACATCTTCACCTAAAGGATCCACAACTTTTAAAGTAGAAAATGTGTTAACGACTTGGCCACGAATCATTTGAAGATATTCTTGTCTTAATACTTGCTGTTCTTGTTTTTCTTCTACAGTCAAAGGCTGTACTTTTTCTTTATTTGCTAATTGGTTAATTCTATCTAGTAGTTTCATAAATTTTGTCCTCCTGTAAATGTCGAGGTGGAAAGTGTGGGATTATTTCATTGCCGACCTCTGTTAATATATCTTTATAAGTTCTGTCGTTGGTTATAAACTGCAACATGATATGATTGGTTCCGATGCGTTCGTACGCTTTTAGGATGTTTAACAAAGTGTTTCTTCCTAAGCGATAACCACCTTTAACTGGTTTTACAAGTTCATTTGGATTCGCTGATAAATCAATGACTAAAGGATGCATAAATGGTTTGAATGTTTCATTTTGATGCCATTGCTGTAATAATGCCTTTTGTTGTTGGAATGGTTGAGGATAAAATAGCCACCCATCCAAATGCGTTTTTAACCAATCTATATGCTGTTTGGCGTATCCTGTTGCGAAAATTGGAATATGCTTATGTTTTGGTAATACTTGTAGGCCAGAATCTTCATACAGTTCAAATAAATGATTTGACGTTTGTGGTGATGATGATTGCCATAGTTCTTTTAAAGATGATACAGCTGATTGAAAATGTTGACTTAGCTCATTCGGATTGATTTTAAAAGTTGGAAATTCAAATTGCCGATCTCCAGTAGCAATCCCTAATAATAATCGCTCGTTTGATATTAAATCAAGAGAAGCAGATGCTTTAGCTATATGCACAGGATGACGTAATGTTGCAACAATACTAGATGTTCCGAGAGCGATTTTGGATGTGTTGGCAGCGATGAAAGTTAAAAATACAAACGGATCGTAGTTTGTCGTTACATTACCAAGATGCGGACTATATAAAGGACTATCTCGCACAAATAAGCTTGTGAATCCAAGTCTTTCAGCATATTGAACTAATGCTATTTGTTGATCAAACGGCAATGCGATATTTTCAGAATCGTCAAAGGGTAACATTAATCCTAAGGTTAAATGTTCCTGTTGAAAAGTTCGTTTGAAACCATTGTGTGTTTGAATTGTTGTCACGTCTATCCCTCCTCTTCAATCATATTAAACAACGATTGTAAACTAAGAAACATCTGTTGTTTAGATTGATTATATGTCACGACTTATTATAATGCAAACAACATGTTTATAGATTCATTGTATAAACAACAACGTGAGCAATATGTTGTTTAAGTTATTTAGTTAATGTCCCAATGATTGTTGAATTTGTGAATGAATATTAACGATTTATAAAATCATAATGAAACATTAATGATTATTGATTAAAATCTTAAAATTCTGTAAATTTAAAAAGTAATATCTTTTAAATAGGAGGTACTTTTGTTGAAAAATATTTTAGTTAGCATCGTTATAGGTGTTCTATTATTTTTATCAAGCGCTATCAATGATGAGACGCAAGCACAAACGCAAAATGGAACTTTGCCAGATTCACAACAGAGTAATGAACACAACCAAATAGGTACTGCCACGCCAAGGGTAATGCTACCAGGTGAAAATAGACATCAAATTAAAAATACTCGAACGAGTCATTACCAATCAATTGGCTACATAGAAAAAGGAGAAATGATTGCTACCGGTGTGGTTATTGGTAAAAATACAGTGCTGACGAATAAACATGTAGCGGATAACAATAATGCAAATCTGTCGTTTGCGCCCGCTGCTGAAAATGAAAATAGTTTTCCGTACGGTACTTTTAAGGCAAAAGAAGTGATAGCATATCCTGGTGATGCTGACTTAGTAGTTATTCATTTTAATAAAAACAGTGAAGGACAATCGGTTGGTGATGTTGTGACACCTGCCACTATTGGAGAATCTACCACTGTGTCGAGCAATGAGCCAATAACAGTTACTGGTTATCCAGGTGACAAACCTTTAGCAACGATGTGGGAAAGTTCCGGTAAAGTCAAAAGTAATAATGATAACATATTGACGTATAGTGCTAGCACATTTGGTGGGAATTCAGGCTCACCTGTCTTTAATGATAATAATGAACTAATCGGCCTACATTACGGAGGAGTGGAAGGAGAAAGCAATAATGCAGTGGCGATAACAGGTGAAGTATTAGAATTTATCAAGAAACACAATGTTTAAACAATTGTTGTACTCAAATATATTATCCCCCTCGTGATAATAAAGTTATGATAACTGATGGTTTAACGAGGGGGTGAATGTTTACAGAACAACTATTTTCATTGTCTAAACTCATTGTATGTGAATTATTTTTGTTTTGAAAGTTGTGATGTAATGAAGGGTAATGATTTGTTGATATACGTTTCAGCAGGCAATTTACTTGAATGAAACCAATGTTTGGCAATGCCGTATAACCCCCATGAAAGAAAACGTGCACTTGTAGCAAGCGTTTCTCTATCTATATCTTTGTGTTCATCAGACATTAATTTTAAAAAAATATCTTCTAATTCTTCTTTAATTCTTTTTTCGACAATTTCACCATATGCTTCACTGTTTAGACGGCACTCTTCGTGCGTATCTTGAATATAGCTAGTGATTGTAATAAAACATTGACACAATGCATTTTCATTTAATTCTGCAACCATACTGAGTGATTGATTTAAATTTTTTAAGATTGTTTCAGACAATGTATAATCCATAATGTCATATTTATCGTAAAAATGAGCATAAAAAGTAGCGCGATTGACAGTAGCACGTTCGGTGATATCTTTAACTGTAATCGATACTAACTTTTTTTCTTTTGCAATTTCACGAAAAGCATCCATTAATAATTTCTTTGTTCTTATAATACGGGGATCTATATGAGTATGATTCAATTGATTACACCTCTATATTTGTTATTAGCATCAGACAAATTATCTTGCTTTACGCACAAGTTGTCAATAAACATAACTGACTATAACATTATTTTATTTCTATTTTACGATTATTTATTTTACTATTTAAAAAACAATAGATAATGATACCAAATGTGATGATCATAATACCAACGATACTCAATATATTTGGTAACGCTAAACCTAAAAGTAACATTTCACCAATTAATGTAAAAACGATTTCCATCGCTTGTGTTGCTTCAACTGCAGCTAACTTAGTTTGATTGTGTTTTACCATATTTGTAGCATAGAAGAATAATGTTGTTGCGATAATACCAGAGAAAATTGCAACTAAGAAAGTTTGCATGATTTGATTTGAAGATGGCGGTCCTTGCCTAGCCAATCCAATGAGAAAGATGAGCAACCATAATGGTAAGGTGACTAAGGTCATACCATAAATCCGTTCAATCGTATTTAAGTCATTGCCAACAAGCACCATCATTTTACGATTGCCTAATGGATAACAAAATGCCGCAACGATTAACGGTAAAACCGATAATAAAAATATATGCAAGTCTATATTTGAAATGTGTGGTATTTGTACAATAATAACACCTAGAATCATAATGCTCGATGTAATTAACGGGCGCCATGCGATTCGTTCTCGCACTTTAATTGTAGCTGTATCTTGTTGTATGTATGTGTAGAAAAAAGGAGCAGTGAGAAGGCCGCAAATAATAGTTAATTGCCATGTTGCAGAAATAAGCCAGCCCGGGCTATAATTTGATACAAAAGTTATAGGCACATAGAAAAAGACAAAGGCAAGAGAACTCCACAATAGCCACGCGAAAAAATGTTGTTTAATATGCAACAGAACAACATGATGGCGGGTTTTATGCTTCCCAATAACCATTATTAATAAAAACGGAAACATAAAAATAAAACGTAGTGACGCACTAAAAAGCCAACTTCCGCCGTCGTTAGACATTGCATGGTTTAATATGAATGTAATAGAAAAAAAGAAAGCAGCTAATATACCAATTAAAATTGCTCGCATTTAAGACCACCTCAAGTTGTTTAATGATACTAACTTACCAGTTTTTTTAATTACAGCAAACATAATTCGTACAAATAAGATGATATTTTATAAAAAAATAAGTGAATTTTCGGAAAAATAAAAAGCGGATGCAATGGAAAAGTAGTATGATAGATTTAACAGTAGTATAAAAAGACAGAGCAATATAATTGAAAGCATGTTGTTGCGATTTAGGTAGTTGTGTTTAATAATAAAATATTAACTTCAAAATGATACTTAGATAAAGTTAGTACAATTTATATTTATATAAGAAGATTGGAGTGTGTTAAATGACTAAAAAAATAATCATGGATTGTGACCCAGGTCATGATGATGCGATAGCATTGATTCTTGCAGGTGCGAAACATAGCACGCTTGATATACTAGCAGTGACCACTGTAGCTGGAAATCAAGCAGTTGAAAAAAACACCAAAAATGCACTTAATGTATTAGAAGTTATGGGAAGACGAGATATCGAAGTATCAGTAGGTGCTTCACGTCCGCTCATAAAACCTGCTTCGTTTGCTTCTGAAATTCACGGAGATTCTGGATTAGATGGACCTAAATTACCAGAAGTACCATCGTTGAAACCAACACAATATCACGCTGCAGATGTAATCATTAAAACATTGAAACAAAGCTCTGACCCTGTAACAATTGTAGCAACGGGGCCGCTTACTAACGTTGCTACCGCATTAATTAAAGATCCTAGTATTGCTCAATACATTGATTCTATTACTATCATGGGGGGCGGTACTTTCGGAAATTGGACACCTACTGCTGAATTTAATATCTGGGTAGATGCAGAAGCTGCTACACGTGTATTTGAAAGTGGTATTAACATTAATGTTTTTGGGCTAGACGTGACACATCAAGTTTTAGCAACAGATGAAGTTATTCAAAGATTTAGTGCTATTGATAATAAAATATCCAAATTTGTTGTTGAACTACTAAAATTTTTCAAATCTACGTATAAAACGCATTTTAATATGGATGGCGGTCCTATTCATGATGCGTGTACAATTTTATACTTATTGCAGCCAGACTTATTTACCATGCAACAGACACATATCGACATAGAACATCAAAGTTCACTCACTTACGGTACAATGTCAGTCGACTTAAATAATGTTACAAACAAAGAAAAAAATGCATATTTTGCTACATCAGTAGATGTTGAACGCGTTTGGACTTTGATGGAACATATGTTAGAAAGTTATAACGTGTAATTTAAATGAATAGGTATTGCTTCATAAATTTTGAAGATATTAATATACATCACTTGTAAGAATGTGCGCATTAGCATTTCTTAAATTTTATTAAAATAATAGAAAAGCATAGAGCTTAAATATTTGTCACTGAAAATAAACGTCGGTTTCTAGTAAAATAAATTAGAAATTGACGTTTATTTTACATTAATGGTATCAAGAGATTTTCATATCTGAATTCAATGGATATATGTTTACTAAAAGTGTTTTGATATTTTTGTGCCATTCATTTAGTACGAAAGTATGAGAAGATTTTAAGTTGAATAATTAGCAAAATATAGATGAAAGCATTTATTATGATATTAATATCATAATTTAAAAGGTGAATCAGATAGTGAAAAATACATTTAAAATGATACTATTATTAATTATTGTGTTAGTGCCGTTAATACTATTATTAACAAATATAGATACGGTACAACGATATATAAGAGAAAATTTAGTGCAACAAAATGATGGAAATAAAGATGAAAAAGAAACAGATAGAAGTATTTTTAATATTAGTAGAGAGACAGAATCTTTTGGTGATTATGAATATAATGACTTTGATGGTAAACACTATGGCATCGACTATGGTATAGCTAAAAACACACCAGTAACTGCCGCAACAGATGGTAAGGTAACTAGAACTTTTGAAAATGAGTTAGGTGGTAAGGTAGTGCAAATTAGGGAAGAAAATGGTGTATACCATCAATGGTATATGCATTTAAATGAATTTAAAGTGGAACCTGGAGACAAAGTTGAAGCTGGAAAAATCATCGCACTTTCTGGTAATACTGGTTCTCAAACTTCAGGACCGCATCTACATTTCCAAAGAATGAAAGGTGGCGTTGGCAACGATTATGCGGAAAACCCAAGAAAATTTATAGAATCATTGCCAAAAGGTGAAAAAAGTTTGTATAAGCAATAAATGTCTAGAAAATATTTTAGCCTATCACGGCACAATTTACCAAATAATGTAATGATAACAATGTGGTAGAACAAAATTATTTTATATAATTTTGTTCTACCATATTGAAGGCATAGTTAGGAACTATAAAATTAACTTATTAAGAAGTTGATTTATCTATAACTGAGTCAATAGAATCGTAATTTAATAAATTTCGATGAATTGCTTCCCACAAGTAAAATGCTCCATATGAAGCATATGGATGCCATTGTTTTGCACAGAGAGTGAGCTGTTTTTTTCTTTCTGCGGTTGAGGTTTGATATAGCCATTGTGCAGCTCTCTGTAAACCTACATCAAAAATGGGCAATATATTTTCGCGTTTTAATGTAAAAATTAAAAATATTTCTGATGTCCAACGACCAATCCCTTTGACCTGTGTTAAAACTTGTTTTACAGTTTTATCATCTAATTCATGTAAATTAGCAAAATCCAATTTATTTTGTTCTATATATGCAAGCAAATTTTGAATATAGTTGATTTTAGTTTTTGAAAGACCAATATGTTTCATTTGTGTTTCCTTCAAACTTAAAATCGATTCAAGGGTCCATTGATTGTGTATAGCATCTGAAAATTTTTGGAAAATTGCTGAAGCGGCAGTATTGGTAATTTGCTGTCCAATGATAGAACGAATTAACGATTTTAGCGGATTGGTACGTAGTGTTATTTCTATGTTGCCAATTTGCTTTATAAGTTTTGCAAGTGTCTCATCTTGATTCATAAGTGTTTGTACAGCCGGATCATTTATATCAATTTGCCACTGAGTCATCGTACTCACACCTTATTGTAATAATTGTTGCAACACAATTGCTTGGTTATGTTGCTCATCTTTTGCACCATATAGCAAAATGACATCTTGCTTACTGTTAGCAATAATATCTTGCAATTCATTAAAAGCTTCTTGTTGTTCCTCATTTTCACGTAATTCTTTCTCGTATTTTTCTTTAAATGCAGCATAAAGTTGAGGATCGTGATTAAACCATTTTCTTAACTCGGATGTAGGTGCAATATTTTTTAGCCAATGGTCTAAATTGGCCTGATCTTTTGATATACCTCTTGGCCAAACACGGTCTACAAGTACACGAACGCCTTCTTTAAGTGGTTTTTCATAAATGCGTTGTATTTGAATAGTCATAAAATACTCCTTTAATTTGAATTATTTCAATTATTTTTCTATAGCCTAAAATTTAATATTAAAAACATCAGAGGTCTCAGAGGTCATATATTCTACCTTAAAGGGTATAGATAAATATAATGCTGAAAAGGAGATTTTAACTATGACGAATTTTGATCAAGTACAACCACCCGAACAATTTAAATACCGTAGTAATGCAGTGCTTATTAAAAATTATTATGAATTCACTTGTGATAATCGAATATATTTCAGTCAAACAGCACACAAAGATTTAGCAAATCAACATTATAAGTTCGATATTGAAATTTTATCTGAAATAGACGATACCGGATTGGCATTAGATTTTAATGAAGTAGATAAAATATATAATCAAAAAATCGCAACTTATTTGGATGGTCAACTCGTTAATGAAACATTGCCATCAATGAATACAACTGCTGAAAATATTGCCTTTTGGATATGGGAACAATTTGAGCAACACTTGCCAGAGCAAAATACACTACAAAAGCTAGAATTTTTTGAGAATGCAACACAAGGTTTAGTATTGACGCGTGAATTCATGGACGAAAAATAAGGTATGTTAATAACACGGTTTCATCAATAATACGCATGTACTAGAGTATGTTAAATTTTAGCGACAACAAGGTTTAATATCGTTTTGAATAGCAACCAAAGTATACGGATAGACAAGTTCATGCAATAGATATGAATGTCTGTCCGTATTTTGTGTGCAATTTTTGTGATTTGTAAGCATACTGTAGAGTTGGAAAATTTTGAGAATATACTTAACTACATTTTTAATTTGAAATGGAAAATTTTACACAAATAAATATTCTGAAAATTGCGATAATATGGTATATTTTATTTATCACAACATAGGAGGCACACAATGATCAAAGTAAGTCCGAAACAATTTATTAATAATGTATTATCTGGAGTAGCAATTGCAATTGTTGCTGGGCTCATACCTAATGCTATTTTAGGTGAGGTGTTTAAGCTTTTAGCGCCGAAACATGCCATTTTTGAATCTTTACTACAGGTTGTTTTAGGTATTCAATTTACAGTTCCACTATTGGTAGGTGCTTTGATTGCAATGCGCTTTAGTTTAACGCCTTTAGCGACCGCTGTAGTTGCTAGTTCAGCTTTTGTTGGCAGTGGTGTTGCGCAATTTAAAGATGGCGTATGGGTACTTGCTGGAGTAGGAGACTTAATTAATACAATGATTACAGCAGCAATTGCAGTATTTTTTATATTGGTAATTGGTGAACGTTTTGGTAGTCTCACATTGATTATTTTACCAACCATCGTTGGTGTAATTTCAGGTTTGATTGGTTTGACGTTATTACCATACATACAATTAATTACGACTGGTATCGGTAACTTAGTTAATACATTTACAGAATTACAACCTATCATCATGTCAATGCTTATTGCACTTGTCTTTAGTTTCATCATCATTTCACCAATTTCTACAGTGGCTACAGCATTAGCTATTGATATTAGTGGTTTAGCAGCAGGTTCAGCCTCATTAGGTATCGTAGCATGTGAAGGAGTTCTCGTGGCAGGTACGATGAAAATAAATCGATCAGGTGTACCTATCACAATATTTTTAGGTGGTGTAAAAATGATGATTCCTAATATGGTTCGACATCCTATCATTTTATTACCTATCTTTACCAATGCGCTAATCACTGGTTTTTTTGGTGCATTGCTAGGTATTGCAGGTACCAAAGAATCTGCAGGTTTTGGTATCATTGGACTCGTTGGGCCAATCAGTGCATTTAGACATATGGAAGCGCCGTTACTACTTAATCTATTATATGTATTTATCGCTTTTTTTGTCGTTCCGTTTATGATAGGTTTCTTAATCCATATGTTCTATATGAAAGTTTTGAAATTATATAATAAGGAAGTATTTAAATTTTTAGCATAAAATAAGCAGATATATGCTTGATTAATGTAATATATTGAAAATACGTATAGTTAAAATGTAAGAGAAAACATTAAAAAAGGCCTCAAATCAAAGGTCTTTTTTAATTTTGTACAAAAAAATTTGCAAGTTTGACCCCAATATATAAAAAAGATATCGAAATATATTATTACAGTTATGTAACAAAACGGTTGTTTGTAATTTTTCAGACAATATAAAAAATGAAGTGGTTCAAGTGAAAATACTTTTTTTATGCCAGTATTCATAAATCGTATGAGCAATAATAATTATTTGAGAACGTTGTATAAAATGATTACAAAAGATTGCAATGTTACAAATCAGAATAATTTTTGTAAAGTTTTGTTATGTAAGTGTAATATGTTTGATAAAAATATGTGGTATATTAACTATGGTCAAAAAACAAAACATAAAATTTAAAGAATTTTAGCAAATACGACAAAAAAATTATCGAAAATATATTTTATTAGAAATTAAATTTGGAGGATTTATTTTATTATGAAAAAATCAATTTTAGCTTCATCATTAGCAGTAGCATTAGGCGTAACAGGATATGCAGCAGCATCTGACAACAATCAAGCTCACGCTTCAGAACAAAACATCGACAAAGCACATTTAGCAGAATTAGCATTAAATGATTCAGCTGAATTAAATCAAAAACCATTACACGCTGGTGCGTATAACTATAATTTTGTACTAGATGGTAACGAGTTTAATTTTACATCAGACGGTAATACATGGTCATGGGAATACCATGCAGTTGGTGCACAAGCTTCAACACCTAACACTACACAAGATGTAAGTTCAGAAGTTAGTGTTAATACAAATGAAAAATCTGCAAGTGAAGTACGTTCACAACAATCATATACTGCTCCAGCAGCAGTAGAAGCACCAAAAGCTTCAGCAACTACAAATGTTAGAACAGCACAAACAAGTGCAAAATCTACATCAGTGACTACAAATACGTCAAGTATTGATGCAATTGCTAATCAAATGGCATCGCGTACTGGTGTGTCAGCTGCGCAATGGAAAGGTGTTATTCAACGCGAAAGCGGTGGTAATGCAAATGCTGTTAATGCTTCATCTGGAGCATACGGATTATTCCAACTATTAGGCCATGGCGAACATTCGGGTATGTCTGTTCAAGACCAAATTGATACAGCAGTTGGAGTTTATAAATCACAAGGTTCTGGCGCTTGGGTTGGTTGGTAAGATTCAATCAAAAATTAATGTGATAACTATATAGAAAAAGAGTGACTCAAGCGAGTCACTCTTTTTTTATATTGACATGTTAGAATATTCTGATAAAATTAATATTAATTTAATTATAAAGTAACTTATCCAGAGAAGTGGAGGGACTTGACCCGTTGAAACTTCAGCAACAGACTTATCTATTATCATAAGTACTGTGCTACATTCAACAAGTAAAATACTTGATAGATAAGTGTCATGTGAGAGCTATATGTCACTTAAGGGGCATATAGTTTTTTATTTTAAGGAGGACTTTTAATGGTAATATCAGATCGATTATCACAAATTCCGGATAGTTACTTTGGCAAAACGATGGGGCGTAAAATAGAGCCTGGTCCTTTGCCATTGATTAATATGGCAGTAGGTATACCTGATGGTGCAACGCCTAAAGGTATTCTTGATTGTTACGCAGAAGCCATCTATAAACCAGAAAATCAAAAATATGTCGCTTTTCATGGGAAAGAAACATTTAAGCAAGCAATCGTGGATTTTTATAAAAGACAATATGAGGTTGAATTAGATAAGGATGAAGAAGTTTGTATCTTATATGGTACGAAAAACGGCTTAGTCGCTTTGCCTACATGCATCGTTAATCCAGGGGAAAATGTGCTGCTTCCTGATCCAGGTTATACAGATTATTTAGCAGGTGTATTATTGGCAGATGCTAAGCCACAACCACTTGTGTTAAAGCCACCTTATTATTTGCCACAATGGCATACGATAGATAAAGATGTCTTATTGAATACGCGCTTAGTTTATCTAACTTATCCAAATAATCCTACAGGTTCAGTTGCTACAAAAGATGTGTTTGATAAAGCAATTAAACAATTTCAAGGCACAAAAACTAAAATTGTTCATGATTTTGCCTACAATGCATTTGGTTTTGATTATAAAAATCCAAGTATTTTACAATCAAAGGGTGCTAAAAACTTAGCAATAGAAGTTTTCTCTTTATCAAAAGGATATAATATGTCAGGTTTTAGAGTTGGTTTTGCTGTAGGAAACAAAGATATGATACAAGCATTGAAAAAATATCAAACACATACGCACGCTGGTATGTTTGGTGCACTGCAAGATGCGGCTACCTTTGCTTTAAATCACTATGATGATTTTCTCTTGAGTCAAAATGAAATATTTAAAGTTCGTAGAGATAAGTTCACTGCTAAATTGAATGCAGTGGGAATCCCTTTTGAACCGATGAATGGTGGCATATTTTTATGGTTGAAAACCCCTAAACATTATGATGGTGAAACATTTGAAACGTATTTATTAAAAGAAAAATCCATTTTGGTTGCGCCAGGTGTTCCATTTGGTGAACATGGGCGGCACTATGTACGTATTTCATTAGCAGTGGATGATGATAGCTTAATGGAAGCCGCAGAACGCATTCAATCATTAAAACATTTATATGAAGCAGATTAGGAGTGAAACGATTAATGAAAAGCATTAAACTTTTTGGTGTCAGAGAAGAAGATATCCCTTTTATTAATGAATGGTCAGAAAAAAATCAGGTTTTAGTAGATTTAGATAGTGACATTTTATCTTTGGAAACGGTAGATCGTGTCAAAGGTTTTGATGGGGTATCATTGTCACAACAAATTGAATTAGATGAAACAGTATATAAAAAATTACATGATTATGGCATTAAGCAAATTGCTCAGAGAAGTGCTGGATTTGATAGTTACAATCTTGAGTTAGCTAAGCAATATGAACTAGTTATAACCAACGTACCTTCATATTCTCCAAATTCAATCGCTGAATATACCGTATCCCAAGCATTAAATTTAATTAGAAATTTTAATGATATACAAAATAAAACTGCAACATATGATTTTAGATGGCAACCAAGTATTTTGTCACGTTCTATAAAAGATTTAAAAGTTGCAGTTATTGGTACAGGTCGTATTGGTTCCATTGTTGGTAAAATTTTTGCAGAAGGTTTTGGTTCAGAAGTAGTAGCATATGATATTGAACCTCAAATTTCATGCGAAGCGTATTTGACATATCAGGAAAGCATGAGTGAAGCAATTAAAGACGCGGATATTGTCACTGTACATATCCCAGCGACAAAGGATAATACATATTTGTTTAATGAGACAGTATTTACAGAAATGAAAACTGGTGCCGTGTTTATTAATTGTGCGCGCGGTACGATTGTTGATACAAAAGCGCTTATAGATGCATTGAATAGTGGGAAATTAAAAGGAGCAGCATTAGACACTTATGAAGGTGAGAAAGGCTTATTCCCAAGTGATCAACGCAATACACAATTGGATGATGCAGTATTAGTTGAATTGATAGAGCGACAAGATGTCATTCTATCTCCACATATTGCTTTTTATACAGATGCAGCTGTGAAAAATCTTATTGTGGATGCGCTAGATGCAACATTAGAGGTAATATATACAGGGGATAGTAAACTTCGCGTTAATTAAATAGGTAATATAAAAACAGGGCTAAGACGTTTGATTTCGTCTCAGCCCTTATTTTATAAATGTACAGGTTATTTAGCATCATAGCCTTGATCTTCGATAGCATCTTTCATGCTTGTCATTGTAACTTTATTGTCGTCAAAATTGACTTCAACATTACCAGCCTCAAGGTTTACATCAGCTGTTGATACGCCATTTAGATTCGTCAGCGCAGATTCTACTGCATGCTTACAATGATCGCAGCTCATGCCATCAACTTTAATTGTTTCTGTTGCCATAAGAATCACCTCCTTAAATTAAGGATATTTATTATTAGTATTATTACAAAATTGAGTTATAATTTCATTCGTTTTAATCTAAGCGAATTGGTTACTACACTTACGGAGCTTAATGCCATAGCTGCGCCAGCTACCCATGGTGCAAGTAAACCTAAAGCGGCAATAGGGATACCGGCAACGTTATAGCCGAACGCCCAAAATAAGTTTTGTCTGATATTGCTTATCGTTGAATTACTAGCTTTGATTGCTTTAGGAATTAATAATAATTCTCCGCCTAAAATAGTGACATCCGCTGCTTCTATTGCTACTTCTGTACCTGTACCAATAGCAATGCCAATATCGGCTTGAACTAATGCTGGTGCGTCATTAACGCCATCTCCAACCATAGCAACAATTTTATTATTATCTTGTAGTTCAGCGATTTTTGAAGCTTTTTCTTCTGGTAATACTTCTGAAATTACAGCGTCTATACCTACTTGTTTAGCAATCGCTTGTGCTGTTCGTGCATTATCTCCTGTAAGCATTGTTACGGAAATACCTAATTCGTGTAGTTGTTGTATTGCTTCCTCGGCAGAGTCTTTGACTGTATCAGCGACTGCAATCACACCTTGCAGTGTTTGATTAATAGCAATGAGCATAGCCGTTTTACCTTCGTATTCATATTTAACTAAATTATCTTCATACATTGAAACATCTATATGCGCATCTTTCATAAATTTACGTGTGCCAACAAATACGTCTTGGTTATGAATCTTTGCTTGAATGCCGTGTCCAGGTACGGCTTCAAAAGCAGATGTTTCTAATAAGTCGATGTTTTTTTCATTTGCATAATTGACGATTGCTTCAGCTAATGGGTGTTCAGAATCTTTTTCTGCGCTAGCTAATAGTTGTAGGGTTTCATTATTACCCTCAAAATCAGTCACAATTGGTTTACCGTTTGTGATTGTTCCTGTTTTATCTAGAACAACTGTATCGACTTGGTGCGTACGTTCTATGTGCTCGCCGCCTTTAAATAAAATACCATTTTCAGCAGCCTTACCAGTACCCACCATAATTGAAGTGGGTGTTGCGAGGCCCAATGCACATGGGCAAGCGATCACTAATACAGCGATTGCTGCTACAAGCGCAGGTTCAAATTGGCCCGTTTGAACAAAAGCAATCCAAATGATAAATGTGAGTATAGCAATGCCTACGACAATAGGAACAAAGTAACCAGAAATCGTATCAGCTAAACGTTGTATAGGCGCTTTTGAACCTTGAGCGTCTTCAACTACTTTAATAATAGAAGATAAAGCAGTGTCTTTTCCTACTTTTGTTGCTTCTATTGTAATCGTACCGTTTTTATTCATTGTTGATCCTATCACATTATCGTTTAATGTTTTTTCAACAGGGATAGATTCACCGGTTAACATAGATTCATCTATCGCAGTCATACCTTTAATTATTTGACCATCAACTGGTATTTTTTCTCCTGGTTTTACTTGTATATAATCTCCCACAACAACTTCACTGAGTGGCACCATCTGTGTTTTACCATTTCTGATTATACGTGCTTCTTTGGCTTGTAAGCTTAACAATTCACTTAAAGCATTGGTAGTTTGTGTTTTGGCACGACTTTCTAAATATTTACCAAATAAGATAAGTGTTATTAATACGGCACTCGTTTCAAAATACAAATGAGGTGTATCATTTGTATTGTTCAACCATTTTATCATTTCATAAATACTGTAAAAGAATGCTGCGCTCGTACCTAAAGCAACTAATACGTCCATATTGGCTGAGCCATTTCGTAGATTTTTATAAGCGCCTACATAAAATTGCCAACCAATTATAAATTGAACAGGTGTAGCTAATATGAATTGAAACCAGGGATTCATTAAGAAACTCGGTAATGGTAGTCCGAATAAATGGACAAACATCGTCAATAATAAAGGTAAAGAAAGGATGGCTGAAATGATTAATTTGTTTCGTTTCCCTTTTAATTCTTGAGCTTTGCGTGAATTTTTTTCTGAAGGAGCTGCTTTGGTTTTTGCATCATAGCCGATGTTTTGTATTTTCTTTATCAATTCATCTATAGATGTCACTTCTGGATTATAATTTATCGTTGCATTTTCGGTTGTGAGATTGACGTTGGCTTGTTCAACACCGTCAGTGCGATTAAGAACTTTTTCAATACGATTTGAACATGCAGCGCAAGTCATACCGATGACATCTAAATCAGCTTTTTCAGTGACAACATCATAACCTGTATCTTTAATTTTTTGAGTTAAAGCATCGATTGAAGTATGATCTGAATTATATTCAATCGTTGCTTTCTCGGTTGTGACATTGACATTTGCTGTGACATCTTCCATTTTATTTAAATTCTTTTCGATACGGTTTGCACACGCGGCACAAGTCATGCCCGTAATGCCTAGTGTCGTTTTTTTGTTGTTACTCATCTCAGTGACTGCCTCCTTTTGTTTTATAGATTTATAACGAAACGCTATTTGTATGTCATCTGTTAAATTTAATATACCCCCTATAGGTATAAAAGTCAATGTGTTTGTTTGAAACAAAATAAGCTAACATCAGTATGTATGTAACAAGTGATGTTAGCTTATGATTTAAATCAAAGTTATATTAGATGTTGCTGCTGATTGACTTTGCTGAGTTCAGAAACAATTTTACGGCTGTCTTTATTAAGATGTTTTACATAAATCATATTATTTTTCTTTTTATAATTTTCTATTAAAGTATCTATTGCATTGACAGCTGAATCATCCCATAGATGTGCTTGGCTAAAATCGAGATAAATTGTTTGATCTCTTATTTCTAAATCTAATTGATTCATTAAAGAATCGATAGAGACAAAGAAAATTTGTCCTTTAACTTTATAATAGACGTGATGATTTTGTTCCTCATATTGGACAGAAACATTGGATATCTTTGTAGCAAAACATAATGCACTGATGATAACACCAACAATGACGCCAAGCGCTAGATTACTTGTGAACAAAACGATAACGACCGTTAATATCATCACAAATGCATCAGAACGTGGGGCTTTTTGAATAAATTTAAATGATCCCCAGTTAAATGTACCTACCGAAACCATCACCATGATGCCTGCTAAAATTGGCATTGGAATTTCAACAACCCAGTCACCAAAGACCATAATTAAGATAATTAAAAATACACCCGCTGTAAATGTGGAAAGTCGTGTGGTTGCACCTGAGCGCACATTAATAACCGACTGTCCAATCATAGCACAACCTCCCATTGCACCGAAAAAGCCTGTGATAAAGTTTGCGATACCTTGTCCACGAGCTTCTTGATTCTTGTTGCTATAACTATCGGTTGCCTGATCGACGATGCGTGAGGTTAATAAGCTTTCTACAAGACCTACGATTGCCATTGATATGGCATAGGGAAATATAATTTTAAAAGTCTCCATATTAAATGGTACATTTGGGATTATTAATTGCGGTAAGCTTTTTTTAATTTCGCCTAAATCTCCAACCGTTTTAACGTCTGCCCCGGTAACTAAATATGCGATTGTTAATACGACGATAGCAATTAATGGTGCAGGTATACGATTGAACACACGAGGTAATAAATAAATGATTAATAGTGTGATAATGACAAATAAGTATGTAGGCATGGAGATACCAAAGATATGTTTAAGTTGTGTCATAAATATCATTATAGCTAATGCGTTCACAAACCCAATCATTACAGAATTTGGAATAAATTTCATAAGTCTACCTATTTTCAACAACCCAAAGATGATTTGAATGATTCCCATTAAAATGGTGGCAGCAAGTAAATATTGAATACCATGATCTCGAACTAATGGCACAATAACTAAAGCAACAGCACCAGTAGCAGCTGATATCATTGCGGGTCTACCCCCAACTAATGAAATGACAACAGCGATGATAAACGAGGCATATAATCCAACCATTGGATCTACACCTGCAATGATAGAGAATGAGATTGCTTCAGGAATTAACGCAAGTGCTACAACAATACCTGCTAATATATTTGTACCTGGTGCAGTGAGCCATTCTTTCTTTAATTTATTTAGCATAAACTGTGCTCCTTTATTAAAAGTCAATTTTAATAGTATAGCACATAGCATAAAAAAAGTTTATAGTACTTTATGACAAAAAAATTTAAAAAAATATAATTTATTACGAAATAAACATGTGACAGTTTTGTAATTTGAAAATATGTATTTGTTAGTAAAATCAAACGAGAAAATAAAGTGAATTCGCTATGATACAAATATAAATAAAAGTAAAGTGATTGAAGGAGTGTAACACATGTCTATTCTTAAAGTAGAAGGATTAACTAAAAATTATGGTAATAAACATAGAAAACAAGAAGTACTCAAAGGCATAGATTTTGCAATAGAAAAAGGTGAATTTGTGACGATTATGGGGCCATCAGGCTCTGGAAAAACGACATTGCTTAATGTGATTAGTTCCATAGATTATATAACGAGTGGTACTGTTGAAATTAATGGTCATCAAATTAATAAAATGAGTAATAAAGCATTAGCAGACTTTCGTAAAAAAGAAATAGGTTTTATTTTCCAAAATTATAGTGTGCTTAATACATTAACTGTTAAAGAAAATATAATGTTACCACTATCTATTCAAAAATTATCTAAACAAGAAAAAGAGCAAAATTATAACGAAGTCACGCAAGCATTAGGTATTAGTCAACTGGGCCATAAATATCCAAATGAGATATCTGGAGGACAACAACAACGTACTGCTGCGGCAAGGGCTTCAGTACACAAACCTGCTATTATTTTTGCAGATGAACCAACAGGTGCCTTAGATTCAAAAAGTGCACAAGACTTACTAAACCGTTTGGAAGAGTTAAATCAAAAGACGAATGCTACCATCGTAATGGTCACTCACGACCCCGTTGCAGCTAGTTATTCAAATCGTGTCATTATGCTAAAAGATGGTGATATACATTCAGAAATATATCAAGGTGAGGATAGTAATCAAGCATTTTATAAAAACATCATTCACATGCAAACTGCCTTAGGTGGTGTGGCAAATGAATTTTAATCAAATCGTTATCAAGAATTTAAGGAAAAACGTTAGACATTATGCCATGTATTTATTTTCCTTAATTGTCAGTATCGTTTTATATTTTAGTTTTGTAACTTTAAAATATACAAATAGTATTAATAATGAGCAATCATTAAAGACAATTCAAAAAGGTTCAGAAATTGGCGCAGTATTTTTATTCTTTATAATTGTTATATTTTTAATGTATGCAAACCAACTATTTATTAAGCGTAGAACGCGTGAATTTGCGCTGTATCAATTGATTGGTTTAACAAGAAACAACATCATGAGAATGTTAGTCATTGAGCAAGCGATGATGCTTTTATTAACTGGCGTTATCGGCATGATTATCGGCATATTTGGTTCGAAATTGCTGCTGATGATCGTGCTCAAAATATTAGACATCAATATGAGCGTATCCTTATCGTTCCAATTGCCAGCAGTCATACAAACATTGATGCTTATTGTGGTGTCATTTGTACTCATACTCATACAAAGTTTTATCTTTTTACGTAAGCGTAGTATTTTAATGATGATGAATGACAATGCACGCACAGAAGCAACCAAATCTCAAATCACTGTGATCGAAGTGATCTTCGGTGTGTTAGGTATTGTGATGATTGGTGTAGGATATTATATCTCAACAGAAATGTTTGGTAAGTTTCTCAATATGGTTATCTATTCACCATTTATCATTTTATTTTTAACGGTGTTAGGGGCATATTTATTTTTCCGTAGTTCCGTTTCGCTTATATTTAAAACGTTAAAACGTTCAAAAAAAGGCAATGTGTCAATCACTGACGTTGTGTTTACATCATCTATCATGCACAGAATGAAGAAAAATGCATTATCATTAACAATCATTGCAACTATTTCAGCAGTAACCGTAACGGTATTATGTTTTGGTGCAATTAGTAAATCAACGATGGATGAAAATACAAAGTTAATGGCACCTCATGACTTAAATTTTAAAGATAGTAAACAAGCAAAACAATTTGAAAGTAAATTACAAAAAGCACACATTGAAGTAAAGAAAGACTATAAAGAAGTGACACGTGGCGATATATTAAATGATCAAGTATTTCAAAAATCAAATATGGGTAATATGAAAACCTTGTTTGTTACGAGCAATCAATACTTTAATGATAAAGCAGTTTCTGGAAATAAAGCTAAATTGATTAACTTAGCAGCTGGTTCTGGAATAGTAAAATATGATTTAAATAAAGAGATTCAGTTAAAAAATAGTCATACGGAAACATTCAAGGTGATTGGCGACAGTAATAAAGCGACATTTATGAGCGAAGTAAGTTATGGTGGTCCAGTATTATTAGTAAGCTCGGATAAATATGAGCAAATCAAGCAAGAAGGTAAAGAAACGAATAAACAATACGGTTATGATTTGAAACATCATACAGATTTGACAAAAGCAACGAAAATTGCAAAATCTATTGAACCGAGTATCCAATCACAAGGTATGATAAAACAAGAAATGAATGAAAGTGTCGGCATTTTATTATTTGTCACTTCATTTTTAGGTTTGGCATTTTTAGTGGCAGCAGGGTGTATTATTTATATTAAACAAATGGATGAGACTGAAGATGAAATCCCGAACTTTCGCATTTTAAGAAAAATTGGTTATACTCATCAGGATATGTTGAAAGGACTAGGGTTAAAAGTAACTTTCAACTTTGGCTTACCTTTAGTTGTGTCACTGATGCATGCTTACTTTGCAGCAAAAGCTTTTATGGGTATTTATAATGCGACAAGTATGACACCAGTTTATGTTGTCATGATAGTATATTCAATTGTGTATTGTATATTTGCAATTATGTCTTTTATACATTCAAGCCGAATTGTAAAACATTCAATTTAAAAAATAAAACATTCTATTAATAAGCTTAAATAAAATGCTGTGAATGAAGTTATAAACATATAACATGATTCACAGCATTTTTAATTTATGTATCGGGTTTTTTTAAATATGTTTGTCGTTGTCTATTCGTGGTATGTAGTACACGACACAATGATTACACATGGGGGTATAATGATGAATTTATTAGAATTTCATAAGCAAATTAAAGGTTATACACAAAACAAACAACCAGGTATTCAAAAAGAGATGAATCCACAGCCTATAACAGAGATGGAAGGTTATAAAAGCGGTGGCAAATTAACGGGCAAGGTTGCTCTGATTACTGGCGGTGATTCTGGCATTGGGTGTTCTGTAGCGATGCTATTTGCAAGAGAAGGTGCAAATGTTGCTATTGGCTATTATGATGAACATGAAGATGCTCAAAAAGTAGTGGATGATTTGAAAGGAATAGGTGTAAAAGCTAAAGCCTATGCACATGATTTAAAGGTAGTGTCAGACGCTCAAGCATTAATTGATAAAGTGGTTAAAGACTTTGGAGGTTTAAACATTTTAGTAAATAATGGTGGCGTTCAATTTCCACAGGATAGTTTTCAAGAAATTACGCCAGAGCAAGTGAAAGAAACGTTTGAAACTAATATTTTTGGCATGATGTTTTTATCTCAAGCAGCAGCGCCACATTTAGCAGACGGTGATGCCATTATCAATACTACAAGTGTAACAGCATATAGAGGATCAGCGCATCTTATTGATTATTCAGCAACCAAAGGGGCAATTGTAGCTTTTACAAGATCTTTAGCTACAAGTTTGATAGAACGGGGCGTACGTGTAAATGCTGTTGCACCTGGTCCGATATATACACCTTTAATACCTGCTACATTTTCAGAAGAAAAAGTAGCACATCAAGGTGGAGAAACGCCAATGGGTCGCCGAGGACAACCCGCAGAACTAGCACCGTCGTATGTATTTTTAGCGTCTTATGCAGATAGTTCTTACATTACAGGACAAGTCATTCATGTAAATGGCGGTGATTATATTACTTCTTAAGTATAGTGTGTAGCTTGATTATTATGGACTAACGAAATAACAACTTACTGCAACTTTGATAGTAAAGCTTACTCTATAAAATTAGTAATGAATGTAGGGTGTGTCTTGTTTTAAAGTTAATTGAAATATTTGATTTAGCATTATCATTTTGTAGCCCTTAAGGGGATAGACTTTGATAATACCTTCTATATTAAGTAGTAGTAAAAAACACTTTCATATCAATTCATGCAAAAGCATGAATTGAACGAAAGTGTTTTGTTATATTTTATAGCAAATGTAAAATCCTTTGAAAGATGAAAGTACTTTTGCAATGTTTGTAAAGTTTTCTAAAGTTGAGCGTGTATTGTTAATATGATATTTAACATAGATATGTTATTGATCTAGTTTTGAATTGAGAGATGCTAGGTTGCATGTACATCTATATCTAAAAAGTATGTTAATCATTTATAACTAAGGCATCAAGTTTGATGCATACGTTTTAAAATATTAAAAGAAATCTGAAGGAATGAAATCATCGACATTGATATTTTTAAAAGAGTCAAAGTTAACATTTTCAATATTTTGTAGTATTTCTCCTTCTTTAAATTGTTGATAATAATTTGTAGTTTCTGCTACGATATCGTGATCTTGAAATGTTTTTACGACACCTAAGATTAAGAGGACTGCTATTGCACCTTTGATGATTGTTTTCATAAGTAATGACTCCTTTTAATGATAATACATATATTATAAATGAAAATTTAGTCTGTGACATGCGTCCAGAGTATTTACATACTATCGTACCTTAGTTGTATACGACGTGCTTATGAAAATATATGGTCATCAATTCTAATTAAAGTTTCAATTAGAGACCAAAAGCAATTGGTAACCAGAAATAAGCAAATAGTGATATGACAATAATGGTGAATATATTTAATATAAAACCAGCTTTTACCATATCTTTCATTTCTAATTCATCAGAACTAAATACCGCTGCATTTGGTGGTGTTGAAATGGGCAACATGAAAGCACATGTTGATGATACTGCTACAATACCCATAATAATGAAAGGGTCTTGGCTGATAGCTGCAGCAAATCCAATACTGATTGGCATTAACATATTTGATACGGCTGTATTAGACATCACTTCGGTAAGGAATAAAATGCCAGTCGTAAGCACGATAACAATTAAAATGAGTGGCAACGGTTTTACAACGCCTAGCATACCCCCAAACCACTTTGTTAAACCAGAGTCTTCAAAAGCAGCAGCTAACGAAAGACCGCCACCAAACAATAGTAATATACCCCAAGGGAGTTTACTCATATCATCCCAAACAAGTAAACCACCTTTGTGGGATTTAGCTGGAATTAAAAATAAAAGCACTGCACCTATCATTGCAATAACTGTGTCTGATAAGTGGAGAGAAGATGGAAGCAGGCTACCACAAATCCATAATATACTAACAAATAGAAATACAATACCTGTTAATTTTTCTTCTAGACTCATAGGTCCTAAATCACGTAATGATTTTTTAGCAAAATCAGAAGATATTTGATCTGCATCTTCAATTTTAAAGAGCCATTTTGTCATTAACAAATATAATATGATAAGTAATATAATTGTTAATGGTAATGCAAAAATCATCCATTGTGCAAAAGAAACTGTTCTATTTAAGCTTGAAGAAGCGATTGCAGCAAAAACTGCATTTGGCACTGAGCCAATTAATGTTGCGAGACCACCTATAGAAGCGGAATAAGCGACCGTAAGTAATAAAGCTTTACTGAACTTATGTGCTGACTCAGGCTTTAAAAATTGTGCGTTTTGGATTTCATGTATTAAAGCCAATGCAATCGGTAACATCATTAAGGCTGTTGCAGCATTTGAAATCCACATCGATATAAATGCCGTTGCAATCATGGTACCTAAAATAATCCTATTGCTATTAGAACCCATCATAGCGATAATCGTCATAGCGATACGTTTATGTAAGTTCCATTTTTCAATTGCCAAGGCAATAATGAAGCCCCCCATATACATAAAGACGATCGGATCAGCATAAGCACTTGCAGCTACTTGTTCGTCTGTGCCTCCACTTAAAGGTAGTAGAATAAGTGGTATGAGTGAAGTAGCCGGAATAGGAATCGCTTCTGTAATCCACCACGTGGCGACAAAAAGTGTTACAGCAAGTACGGCCCTAGGAGCGTCATCTAGCCCAGTAATCTCAGGAATAAAATAAAAAGTAAGAAAAAGCAACGGTCCTAGTATCAAACCAATTTTTTGTTTCATAAAAATCCCCCTTGTTTGTACCCTTGCATTAGTAAGAATATCAAGTTGGAAAAGTAATGACAATTTATTTTTCAGAAAATTGTAAAAAAACAACTGTTTTATTGTTAGAATAAATTTAATCTTATGCATGCAAAATAAAGGGGAGTGATTTTATGGTTTTGGGTACACTAGTAGGAAAAGATGATACATGGGTATTATGGGCGATTATTATAGTTTGGGCCACAATAAGTATCTTTTTAGAACAACGATATCAATGGGCAAGTACGATTTCAGGAGCGATTATTGCATTGGTAGGAGCGATGTTACTTTCTAACTTTAAAGTTATCCCAACGAGTGCACCAGTTTATGATACCGTGTGGGATTATATTGTTCCTCTATCTATACCGTTGCTACTTTTTAGTTCAAATATATTAAAAATTTGGAAAGAAAGTCGGCGATTATTATTTATTTTTTTAATCGCGTCAATAGGGACCATGATAGGGACAACTGTAGCTTTTATTATATTAAATCATTCAGTACCTTATTTATCAAAAATAGGGGCAATGATGACTGGAAGTTACATTGGTGGGGGAGTGAATTTTGCGGCCTTAAGTTCCAAATTAAAAACGCCTGGAGAAATGGTTTCATCCACAGTTGTTGCAGATAATAGTGTCATGGCATTATATTTTCTGTTATTAATTGCTATACCATCCATTCCGTTTATAAAAAAACATTTTAAAACACATTATCATAGTGATCATACACCGGCAGCACAACAATCATTTTGGCAACCCAAAAAAATTCAATTATTAGATATCGCATTTTCAATCGCTGCAGCGATAGCAATCGTTGCAATCAGCTTTAAACTTTCTGAATTAATACAACATGTTGTACCTCAAAGTAATTTGCTCTTAACTATACTTGTGTCATTTTTTGGGGATTTCTATCTCTTACTTACAACTTTAACACTTGTCATCGTTGCAATTTGGGGAGACTTCTTTGAAAAATTAGCAGGTGCCTCTGAAATTGGAACATTCTTAATTTATATTTTCTTTGTTGTCATAGGTACACCAGCCTCGTTTGTTACGATTATAAAAACGGCACCGTTGTTATTTATTTTTGTTATGATAATTTTAATCTTTAACTTGGGTTTGAGCTTGTTGTTAGGAAAATTATTGAAATTCAACATTGAAGAGATATTACTTGCAAGTAATGCAACTGCTGGAGGTCCTACTACTGCAGCTGCATTAGCTATTGGTAAAGGTTGGACTGATTTAGTCGGACCTATATTAATTGTAGGTACATTAGGTTATGTGATTGGCAATTATGCAGGTACATTAATGTATCAATGGTTATCTTATATTGCATAGTGATAAGACAATTATTTAGAAATATCATGACGCGATGATATAGTTAATCTGGTGAATTATTATAGATGAGTGAGGGATGTAATATGAGGGAAAAAGAAAAAATGTTAGCTGGACAATGGTATGACGCAAATTACGATGAAAATTTGGATAAAGAAAGAAATATAGCTAAAGACTTATGCTTTGAATTAAATCAAACGAAACCTAGCAATAAAGCAAAGCGTCAAACTATTTTGAAGGCATTGTTACATGCTGAACCAAATAATTTGGAATTATTAAGTCCATTTTATGTCGATTATGGTTATAACCTTTTTTTAGGTGAACAGGTGTTTATCAATCATGATTGTTATTTTATGGATGGTGGTAAAATTTTTGTGGGCAATCATGTGTTTATTGGACCAAAATGTGGATTTTACACTGCGATACATCCATTAGCATATCAAGATAGAAATCAAGGATTGGAACAAGCGTTACCGATACATATAGGAGATAACGTATGGATTGGCGCAAATGTCATAGTCTTACCTGGAGTAACAATAGGTAATGGCTCTGTAATTGGTGCGGGAAGTGTTGTATCTAAGGATATTCCTGAGAATGTAGTTGCAGTTGGTTCTCCGGCAAAACCAATAAAAACGATTGAAAACAACGCATCGACATGATGATATTAAATATTGAACTTTTTCGATAGGAGTTAGTGACATGATTCAACGTTTGCAACGGATCATGTTACGACTCTTTTTTATTTTTCAACAGGATAAATAAAATATTATTGCGTGAAATTTTAAAATAAATTAAATTTGTTTTAAAAAATGTTCCGCGGAGCTTAATTAGAAATTAATAAAATTGTTCAGAATATAATAAAAAATTATGTTAGAATATATAAATATGGAAATTGAAAAGTTTATATTTTGTGATTTTCAAATATTTTAATATTTATTTTTTGCAAGTAGCTTTGCCATCCATATTTAGAAAGGATTGAACGATTTATTGCACAAATTTATTGTGTGAGCAGTTCAAAGAAAGAGGAGAATGATTCATGGATATTTTAATAGGGACCTTGTTTTTAATCGTTGTACTAGTGTTATTTACATTATTTACATATCGTGCTCCTAATGGCATGCGTGCAATGGGAGCATTAGCTAATGCAGCGATAGCAACATTTTTAGTGGAAGCTTTTCATAAGTATGTTGGTGGAGATCTGTTTGGTATTAAATTTTTAGGAGATCTTGGTGATGCTGCTGGTGGACTTGGCGGTGTGGCAGCTGCAGGTTTGGTAGCTTTAGCAATCGGGGTTTCGCCTGTGTATGCTTTAGTGATTGCAGCAGCTTGTGGCGGTTTAGATTTAATACCAGGATTTGTTGCTGGTTATGCAATTGGTTATTTAATGAAGTTTGCAGAACATAAAGTGCCGGACGGCGTAGATTTAATAGTGGGTATTTTGATTATAGCGCCACTAGCAAGATTAGTAGCTACTGTAATTACGCCATTAGTAAATAATTCATTATTGAAAATTGGGGATATTATTCAAAGTTCCACAGAAATTAACCCGATTATTATGGGTCTTATACTTGGTGGCGTCATTACAGTTGTTGGAACGGCACCATTAAGTTCCATGGCATTGACTGCGTTATTAGGTTTAACTGGGATGCCAATGGCAATTGCAGCCATGGTTTCATTTGCATCATCTTTCATTAACGGTACGATGTTTAATAAACTTAAACTAGGAGATCGTAAATCTAGAATTGCAGTTTGTATTGAACCATTATCACAAGCAGATGTTGTGTCAGCCAATCCAGTACCCGTCTATACCGCTAACTTTATTGGTGGTGCTTTAGCAGGTGCGGTGATAGCATCATCAGGTATGATTAATGATGCGACAGGTACAGCTACCCCGCTCGCAGGTTTTCTTGTTATGTTCGGTTTCAATAACCCGATAAAAATAATTATTTATGGCGCCATTGTAGGTGTTATAGGTTTAATCGTAGGATATGTATGTTCAGTTTGGTTTAAAAATTATCCAGTCGTTTCGAAAGAAGAGTTAGAAGCACGATAATGCTACGTTATAAGTAAATGATGTAAATGTTAATCTTAAAATAGTCAACCTTGTTTCATACTGATCATAAAAACCATTATAAAAATGAAAAGCAGCATATAGCAGCCACTTAGTATTTGTGGATGCTATCATGCTGCTTTTTAAATTTCCATCATTAAAATTAGTGTGTAAAAATGTGTATCAAGTGAAATTAATCGCTTAACTGACTATCTGGGACGTCAGTGATAAACATATGTCCTGGTGCATGTGTAATCATCAATTCTGGTTTAGCATCTAACGCAACAGATTGAGGCGTAACACCACAGCCCCAAAATACTGGTACTTCATTTTCTTTAATCGTGACAGGTTCGCCAAAATCAGGATTTGTTATGTTTTCGATGCCAATTGCTGATGGATTTCCTATATGTATTGGCGTACCATGAACATTTTTAAAGTGTGTCGTAATTTCTGTTGCTTTTATAGCTTGTTGCATAGTCATCGGTCTCATACTAACAGTGATATTTCCTGAGAAATGGCCACTTGGTGAGGCTGGAATATTTGTTATGTACATTGGAACATTATGTTCTTCTTCAATGTGACGTATTGGTAGACCCGCCTCTAACAAAGCATGCTCAAAAGTGAAGCTGCAGCCAATCAAAAAACTGACCATGTCATCATTAAATAAATGAGATATGTCAGTAGGAGATTCTACTAATTCGCCATAACGGTATACTTTATATTGTGCTACTTCATTTGTGATGTTAGCTTCTTTACCATAAGTAGGAAAAGAGGTTGAACCAATTTCTGAAACATCTAAAAGTGGGCATGTTTTTGGATTTCTGAAACAGAATTTTAAAAAATCATATGCATAAATAGAGGGTAATATGACTACATTAGCTTGGACATAACCTTTAGCCATTCCGCTTGTATGACCTGTAAGTTCATTTTTACTAATCATTTTTCTTAATATACTTGGGTGTTGGTTTTGTAAATTCATTAAGTGTTCATCCCCTTAAATTTAACGTCTTAGCTACATTTTAGCAAAAAGTAGCATATAAGTTGTATAAAATGTTCAGAATCTTTTGGAAAATATAAATAGACATCGTATTGAAATTAAAGTACATTTGGATTTCAATACGATGTCCGTTTGTGATATTTAATACTCAATTAAACAATGGTAATTTATTGGGTCAGCTGGATGAGTTTAAACAGTATGATAGATTAATTATCTTTGTTTTTGGTATCTTTATCATGGTTTTTGCCATTATCGTTATGATTACTTGGTTCATTTTCTTCTATCGGGGAATCCTCATCGGTTTCTAAATGATTTGTTTCGCGTTCTTCTAGTGGTATAGAATAATCTTTATCATCATTGATGTAGGTCATTTTAAAGTGTTCCGTTGGTTCTCTTCTCAATGCACGCATTAGAGAAAAAATCATGAGTAATAAAATAATTGAAAATGGTAGACCTGTTACAACTGAGGCAGTTTGTAAACTCGTTAAACCACCTGCAATTGTCATAGAAACAGATATAGCACCAATTAATATGCCCCAAATAATTTTATGTTTGATTTTAGGATTAGCAATACCACCAGTTGCCATACCCGCAACAATATGTGTAGTAGAATCAGCACTTGTAATGATAAATATAAAGATAAGTGCGATTGCTAATGCACTTGTGATGTCAGCGATAGGAAATTTGGATAATAATTCAAAAAGAGCAACAGTATAATCCTTGTCGACAATATTAGCGATATTGTCGTTACCATTCAATGCTATTTTAACAGCTGTACCACCAAATCCAGCTATCCAAGTAAATGAAATTAAAGGTGGGATAATTAATACACCAATAACAAATTCTCTAATCGTTCTACCGCGAGAGACACGAGCTACGAAACCACCAATAAATGGTGACCAAGATATAACCCATGCCCAATAGAAAACAGTCCATTGTTGTATCCAACTGTTATCGCCTGTATATGGGCTGATGCGTAAACTATATTCAATGAAATGACGTAGATAATCACCGATTGCTAATGTATAAGATTCTAAAATAAATTTAAAATCACCAAAAATAAACATGAAGATAAGTAATATTGCGCCTAAGCCAATATTGATATTACTTAACCATTTTACACCTCTATTTAAACCAGTAATCGCTGATGTTAAAAAAATACCTACCATTAAAATAGTGATTGATATTTTGGTAACATTATTGTTAGGAACGTTAAAGACATGTTGTAGCCCACCACTAATTTGCATAATACCTAAACCAATAGATGTGGCAATCCCCATTACTGTAGCTATAATGGCTAATACATCTATCACATTTCGATATGGTCGTTTATAAGATTCACCAAATACAGGTTCCATCGCCGTTGAAATGAGACCATCACGTTTTTTTCTAAATTGGAAGTACGCCACTGTTAAACCGGCAATTGCGAAGATAGACCATTGAGAAATACCCCAATGAAAAAAAGTATAGCCCATAGCAACACGCGCTGATTCTGATGAAGCGTCTGGCGTTTTTCCAGGAAATGGAGAATGTAAATAATGCGTTAATGGTTCTGCTACACCCCAAAATACAATGCCGACACCCAAACCTGCAGAAAAGAGCATCCCAATCCAAGACATCATAGAAAATTCAGGAGCTTCATTATCATCACCCAATTTAAAGCGACCATAACGTGAAATGGCTAACGCAATTAAAAATATATCTAAAATAAAAATAATTACTAAAAACAGCCATCCAAAACTATTTGCTATATAATCGTAGACTTGTTGTGCGTGATTACCAAAACTTTTAGGGAAAATACCTGCAATTAATGTTATAAGTACAATAATTGCAACAGATATCATATAAACAAGATTTCTATGTTTCTTCTTTCTGTCGTGTGCATTTTTGTCACTCATAATAGTGTTAAATCATCCCTTTGTTTTCATTTATATTAAGAAATTACCCTAATACAATGACACTATTCATTGAAAATGCTAGCGAATATTATAATATGGATGACGTTGCATGATTCATATTTTTGTGGGTATAGAACATATGAAAAATTATAAATTGCAAAGGAGGTTGCATATGAAACGTACTTTGGAAAAAGTACTAATTTGGCTAGGAATTTTCATACAATTTGTACTGATTTTTTTAATGGCTATTGCTGCACCATTTTTAAACGATCGGAGTTTTAAACGTTCGTTAATGGGTTCTTTTAAAAATCAAGATGCTATTAGCGATAATTTAACTCAAACAGAAACATCACAATTATTAGATAGTATTAGTCAATTATTTATCGTTGCTTTAGGCTTAGTTATTGTAACGACAATCTTAGCATTAATATTTGTTTTATTAATCAAGAAGATACCAAAAACTGCAGGTGTTGTATTTATATTACTTGCAATTGTCTGTGTGTTTACATTAAATATATTTACAGCATTGTTATGGCTAATTGCAGGCATCATACTGTTAGTTAAAAAACCACATAAACATAATAAAAGTCAAAAAGTACATAAAAATTAAATATTGTTTGTTGACTTGATAAATGTCATTATTCAACGATGGTTGAATTGAATGGACGTTGTAACAATTTTAATGTGACATTATACGAATTAAACACTTTCTTTAAGTTCATAAATGTAAAAAATTTAAAGAAAGTGTTTTTTGAAGTCACTTGAACGATATAAATCAAGCGCAATACAGTTTTTAAAAGTAAAAGTTAGACATAAAATACGATTTATTTTTATAAAAGTTATTGTAAGCGATTGCATTTGTTGTGTGATACCTATACAATGAAAATAAGAATGGAATTTTTCCATTTTAGTTTTCTATTTACAAACTTACATGGGGGTAGAAAAAATGGTTGTCAACTATACAAATGAACCAGGCATTGACTTTACTGATAATAGCAATGTCGAATCATTCAAAGAAGCATTAAAGAAAGTTAAAGGTGAATTAAATCAAAAACTTCCGTTAGTGATTAATGGGGAGAAAATTTTTACTAAGGATACATTTCAGTCTATCAATCCTGCGAACACTTCTGAAGTTATTGCTGAAGTATCAAAAGCTACAACAAAAGAAGTAGATAAAGCTTTTGATGCAGCTAATGAAGCTTATAAATCTTGGAAACGTTGGACGCACAGAGATCGTGCTGAATTTTTAATTAGAGTTGCAGCTATTATTAGACGACGCAAAGAAGAAATATCAGCAGTGATGGTGTATGAAGCTGGTAAACCATGGGATGAAGCAGTTGGTGACGCAGCTGAAGGTATTGATTTTATCGAATATTATGCTAGATCAATGATGGAATTAGCAGACGGTAAACCAGTATTAGATAGAGAAGGCGAACACAATAAATATTTTTATAAACCAATTGGTACTGGGGTAACAATCCCACCATGGAACTTCCCATTTGCAATTATGGCGGGTACTACTTTAGCGCCAGTTGTTGCTGGTAATACAGTTCTTTTAAAACCTGCAGAAGATACCCCGTTAACAGCGTATAAATTAATGGAAGTATTAGAAGAAGCAGGTTTACCAAAAGGTGTTGTGAATTTTGTACCAGGTGATCCAAAAGAAATTGGCGATTATCTTGTTGATAGTGTTCATACGCACTTTGTTACGTTTACAGGTTCACGCGCAACAGGTACACGAATCTTTGAAAGAGCTGCAAAAGTTCAAGAAGGACAACAATTTTTAAAACGTGTTATCGCTGAGATGGGCGGTAAAGATGCGATTGTTGTTGATAAAGAGATCGATACAGACTTGGCAGCAGAATCTATTGTTTCATCAGCGTTTGGCTTCTCAGGTCAAAAATGTTCTGCTTGTTCACGTGCGATCGTTCATCAAGATGTATATGATGAAGTATTAGAAAAAGCAGTTAAACTTACACAAGATTTAACTTTAGGAAATACAGAAAATAACACTTCAATGGGACCAGTTATTAACCAAAAACAATTTGATAAAATTAAAAATTATATCGAAATTGGTAAAAAAGAAGGTAAGTTAGAACAAGGTGGCGGTACAGATGGTGCTACTGGTTACTTTGTTGAACCTACGATTTTCTCTGGACTTAAATCAAGCGATCAAATCATGCAAGAAGAAATCTTTGGGCCTGTTGTTGGTTTTGTAAAAGGAAAAGATTTTAATGAGTTATTAGAAATCGCTAATGACACAGATTATGGATTAACAGGTGCAGTTATTACTAATAATCGCGAAAACTGGATTGAAGCTGTTAAAGAATATGACGTTGGTAACTTATACCTAAACCGTGGTTGTACTGCAGCGGTTGTTGGTTATCATCCTTTTGGTGGTTTCAAAATGTCTGGTACAGATGCAAAAACAGGTAGCCCAGATTATCTATTACATTTCTTAGAACAAAAAGTTGTTTCAGAAATGTTTTAATTGTTAACAATCGGCTAGGATAACATTTCTAGTAAAATAAAGATTCTGGGATAAATCCCAGAAAAATAGCACTCAGATGATTTATTCAATTCATCTGAGTGCTTCTTTTTATTCATCATTAACTTGAATATTAATCATTTTATGAAAAAGTGCATCAATGGCTTCATACGACATATTACTATTATGTTCACGCATCCATTCCATAAAACCGTATAAAGTCGCACCGTAAACATAAAATACTAAATCTATTGGAACGCTTTGGTCAACCGTTATCCGATGTTCGTTTGCTTTAATATCATTTTGCAGTATACGGATAAAATGATTTTCAACTGTACGTTCAAATTCTTTATCGTCTTCTTGTTTATGCTTTATTTTACTAAAATCGTCAATGTGTGTGACGGATTGTTCCATGCTCGTAAAAGGGTTATTGATACGATCTTTAATATCTGTGGAAAAGTAATCTTGAGTTAAGTAAGTCATTAAATAAATAAGTAAATCGTATTTATCATAGAAATGCTTATAGAAGGTTGTACGATGAACTAACGCTTCATTGCAAATTTGATTAACAGAAATAGTTGAAAACGTATATTTTTCTAATAGTACATATAAGCTTTGAGATAATGCCCGTTTTGTTTTGATTACACGCAAATCTTTTTCATTCATTCTACAATTCTCCTAATCTGTAGTTTAAATATACGGAATTGGATATTTAGTTCTTTTTTAAATAGGGTAAATCATTATAAGATGTCAATAGAAATAATCTACAGTATATGTATAAACTATAACGTTGATTAATTAAGGAGGCAATAGTTTGGCGAAATTTTTATACAAATTAGGTTCATTTGTTGCAAAGCACAAATGGTGGAGTGTTGTTGCTTGGGTGATTATTCTTGCAGCAATTATTATACCGCTTACAATAAGTTCACCTAAGTTTGATAATGATATAACTATGAATGGCTTACAGTCATTAGATACGAATGACAAAATAGAAGACGAATTTGGGCAAGACAGTGAGAAAGCTCAAATTAGAGCAGTCTTTAAAAGTGATTCAGATAATGGCATAGTGAAGCAAGATATGACTAAAGATATCAAAGATACATTGAAAGATATTAAAGATGATGATGGAGATATTAAAAATATCTCAGACCCTTATGACAATAAACAAATCAGTGAGGATAAATCGACAGCCATCGCTGATATTAATTATGATGTGTCTGCAACGTCATTAAAAGAAGATTCAAAAGATAAAGTGAAAGACCAAGTTGAAAAATTAGAAGATGAGCATAATGTACAAGTAGAACTGATGGGTACAGGTATGGAATCGACTGAAATTGGCGGTTCTTCTGAATTAATCGGAGTGATTGTCGCATTTGTTGTACTTCTAATTACGTTTGGATCGTTTATTGCAGCAGGTATGCCAATCATTAGTGCTTTACTTGGTTTAGGCACGGGTGTAGGTATCATATCGTTATTGACGTATGCATTTGATATTCCAAATGTTACTTTAACATTAGCGGTTATGATTGGTTTAGCAGTAGGTATCGATTATGCATTATTTATTTTATTTAGATATCGTCAAATTGTTAAAAGCGAACCAAATCACATTAAAGCAATAGGTTTAGCTGTAGGAACTGCAGGCAGTGCAGTCATCTTTGCAGGTGTTACAGTTATTATTGCTGTTTGTGGATTATCACTTGTTGGTATAGATTTCCTAGCCGTAATGGGCTTCGCTTCTGCAATTAGTGTATTTGTCGCAGTGATTAGTGCATTAACTTTATTACCAGCATTGATTAGCATTTTCCATAAGCAAATTCATCCTAAACAAACGAAAACTGAGTTTGAGGGAGATGTAGATACGAAATGGTCCAAATTTGTAGTTGGAAAACCACTTGCAGCAGTGCTTATTGGACTTATTATCTTAGTTGTAGCTGCTATACCGATTAATGATATGCGTTTAGGTATACCTGATGATGGTATGAAACCAGCGGATACAACTCAGAAAAAAGCATATGATATTGTATCTGATAAGTTTGGAGAAGGATATAATGGTCAAATTGCAATGCTTGTCAATGTGAAAGATCAAAATGATGATCCTGAAGCGTTGCAAAAAGACTTACAAAGCTTGAGCAAAGATATTAAAGATATGGATAATGTGAAAATGGTTGCACCGCCCCAATTAAGCAAAAATAAAGATTATGCATTAGTAGCGGTAATTCCTGATAAAGGTCCAAATGCTAAATCTACCAATGATTTAGTTCATGATTTGAGAGATTATAATGATGATGCGAGAGACAAATATAATTTCAAAACTGAAGTATCTGGACAAAGTGTAATTAATATAGATATGTCGCAAAAACTAAATGAAGCTATCCCATTATTTGCTGGCGTAATCGTAGCATTAGCGTTCGTACTATTAATGGTTGTCTTCCGTTCTATCATTATTCCACTAAAAGCAGTTCTAGGTTTCGTCCTTTCTTTAGTGGCAACATTAGGCTTTACGACTTTAATAATGCAAGAAGGATTTATGTCTGAACTGTTTGGCGTAGATACAACGGGACCATTACTAGCTTTCTTACCGGTTATTACAATTGGCTTGCTCTTTGGTCTGGCGATGGATTACGAAGTATTTCTTATGTCTCGTATTCATGAAGAGTACAGTAAAACAGGTAATAATGAGCACGCGATTAAAGTAGGTATTAAAGAAAGTGGTCCAGTCGTTGTTGCGGCAGCACTTATTATGTTCAGTGTGTTTATTGCATTCGTCTTCCAAGATGATGTAATGATTAAATCTATGGGATTATCACTTGCATTTGGTATATTGTTTGATGCATTTATCGTACGTTTATTATTGATTCCTGCGTTGACACAATTATTTGGCAAAGCATCTTGGTATATGCCTGCATGGTTAAATAGAATATTACCTCACGTAGATATTGAAGGGCATGCTTTACAAGGCGAGATGCCTGCATCTAATTATTCACGTATCAATCAGTCTTCTGGTAATGATAGTTATGATCGTACATTTAGCATTCGCAAACAACAAAACGCGTACAATGGAGAAACTAATACGATATCTGTAGATCAAAAAACAAAAAGACTATATAACGAAATTGCACAACAAACAACACAACAAGCATTCTTATATGAAGCTTTAAAATCATATAAAGAAGATTTAACACAGTTGCAAAATGATAGTGAACAATCAACATCCTTCGCTACACACGTAGAGAATAAAAACGAAAGTACGCGTGGCCGTGAAGATGATGAAATTGTTAAGCTATTAGCACAACAAAGTGAAAACATTCGACATTTAAATGAACTAATTGAAAAAACAATTAATAAAAAGTAAAAATTCCGGGAATTAACACTGTTCTCAGAAAAATACTAATCCGTTGTGTACGGATTAGTATTTTTTTTATTTATAATATTCCTAGAGCTAAAGTTTTTTTAAAAGTCTGTTGGAGTATCGTTCGATTCTGTATCTACTTCACTTGAAGTGTTAAAGCATACCAGTTTAACACACTTTAACATCGTTTTAGCATATCCATAAATTAGCAAGATATATTAAGCACATAAATGACCGTCAACAAAATCAGAGACTTTATTTGAAGATAGGTAGATTTTTGTCCAATTAACGACAAATTAAAATCAAAATAGCAAATACGCACTTATTTTATTAAAATATATTTTAATAAAGAGGTGTGTTATGGAAAAATTTTATGATATCGAATTTAATCCAAGCAATAATTCAGTATTTAATTTTAATGATGGTGTACGTATCGTTCTCGTATTAAAAAATAAATTAAAATTTGTCAGTGGGACTAGTATTCATAAATTTCAAGCAGGTGATGTTTTTATTATCAATCATCGAGAGCGTTATCGACTGATTGAGGAGGATGACACTTTATATACCGCTATTCATTTGAAAGCATCGTATTTAAAACAATATATCAGTGATTATAATGATAAAGTATATATTTTAAATTCCCAGACATTGCAAAACGTCATTTATCAACAAATTCTGAATGTTGTGGCTAAGATAGGTGTCGTCTATATTCGAAAAGGTAAATTTTATAGATTATATATGGAACAACTGTTAATTGACTTAATGTTTATGATTGTAAGATATTTACCAGCTTATGAAAATATAAATCATGAACATCATGTCAATGATCATCGTTTAGCATTTGTATGTAAATATATTGAAAGAAATTTCACCAAACCAATCACATTAAGTGAAGTAGCTGAAAAGGTGCATTTAAGTCACACATATTTGTCTAAATTATTTACAAAACATATGGGTATCGGTTTCAATCACTATGTCAACCATATTAGAATTGAACATTGTAAAAATGACTTAATACAAACAGATGATGCTATCACTCAAATTGCTTTTAAAAATGGCTTTAGTAACTCTAATATGCTGTTGAAATATTTTAAATTAGACACAGCATTAACGCCTTCGCAATATAGAAAAAAATATCAGGTAGAAGATATAGTGAGCACCGCCAATAAACCCACTGAGTCAGAAAACTATCAAATGTATCTATACTATTTAAATTCTTATATACAACAAACGCTAGGTACTATGATCCAATCCCCCTATAATCAAAAAGTTATTGATATTACATTGAATTACGATCAAACACACGATTTATCAGATTATAACCATGTGATTCAAATTGGTAGTTTTGATACATTGCGCCTTCAAAGATACAGAAAACAACTGTTAGAAGTTCAACAATTTTTAGGCTTGGATCATGTTTTGATCAAAGATCCTATTTTAAAAGGCTACATTGATCATAAAGTTATTGAAAGTGATGAACTTATTCCTACTATGCATCCTTATATGAAAGTAGATGAATGCTTAAGTTTTTTATTTGAACATCACATAGGTTTAGGAATTGAAATTGATCCTCCAACATTACCATCCCAATTTGCGGAATATACAAAAGAATTAAGATTTTTATTAGAGCATATTTATAATACTGTGCCGAATAGACAACAATTCAAATTAGTCATTTACTTGAAGGGCAAAAAAGCCAATATGCTATTAAAAATAATAATGTTATTTAAGCAATACTTTGAACATACTCAGATTATACTTAATACGGATATCACTGATATTAATGAAGTGACAACTGCCCAACAAATCTTGGATAGTTCCAGTGAAGATGTTGATAGTATAGCGTTTAGCGCAAACCAAAATGATATTATTAATTTCAAATCAATTGAAAGTCAACAGTATGATTTAGCTAAAAGACATATCATAGAACAGTATAATAAGATCACTGAACGATTTAATATAAAAGGAAAAGATGTTTCAATTGTCCTACTTAATTGGAACACTTTAACAGGTAATACAAGCCTTACAAATGGTGAATATTTTAGAGCAGGTATCATATTTGAGCAATTGATTGATATGAATCATCAAATTAACGCAATTGGCTATTGGCTCAATCACGAATTACACCATCAATATAATTCAAATGAGGTTACTTCTGAATTAAATGGTATTGATTTATATCATCAGTTTGATGGAAAAAGACCTGCATTTTTTACAAGTATGTTTTTTAAAAAATTATTTAATCAAGTACTTTTTAAAAATGAAGACTGTATGGTTGTAGGACAGAGTGATCATTTTCAAATCGTAATATGGGATGCAGAACATTACAATCCATATTATATGACGAATGAACAAACAGATTATTTAAGTCATAAAGAGTATCAGCTCAATATATTAAATGCTACTACTGGATCATATAAAATAAAGCATTTAACACTAGATAAAAATAATGGTGCGCTTTATCAAGTTTGGCAACAGTACAATACACAACATGGTATGGATATAGAAACAATTAATTATGTGAATAGAATCTCTTATCCTAAATTAGATGTCAGTGAAGTTGATGTCGTAGATACGATATCTTATCATTTGAAATTACAAACCAACGCCATACAGATAATTGAATTTAAAAAATACTTTTAATTATATTTATAGAGAAAAAATACAATATGATTCGCTGAGTAGTATGTCTGACGATAAAATGGTCATCAAATTTGTTTAATGTTAAATGCAAAATGACAAAAATAGCATAGTCCATTTTTGTCATTTAAAACCACAAATGCTATTTAGAAAATAATCGATACTAAAACCACAATTATTATATATTTTAGCAAAATATATCCGACTACTATATTTTATAGAGAGGATAGCAAGTATCATTTATTGATTTATTGAAAATGTCGAGAGATAAGTACATTTTCCAACTAAGCTAATCTTCCCTATTTGTCATTTTAAAAATATTTTAGGAGGATGAACAAATGACGCAACAGGGAAATACGAAGAGTTATCAAGGTGACAACAAATTAATATTAGGTATTGTATTAGGGGTTGTCACTTTTTGGTTATTTGCGCAATCTTTATTAAACGTAGTTCCTACGTTACAACAATCATTTGATAGTAATATTGGAACAATCAGTATTGCTGTTAGTATTACAGCATTATTCTCAGGGATGTTTGTTGTTGGTGCAGGAAGTCTAGCGGATAAAGTAGGACGTGTGAGAATAACATATTTTGGTTTATGGTTAAGTATCATTGGTTCTTTATTGATTATAATTAGTAATCTACCAATACTACTTATCATAGGAAGGGTAATTCAAGGTTTATCGGCAGCAGCAATCATGCCTTCAACTTTAGCAATTATGAAGACATATTTTGAAGGTAAAGATAGACAGCGTGCACTGAGTTATTGGTCGATTGGTTCATGGGGTGGCTCAGGTTTAGCATCCTTATTCGGTGGTATGGTTTCAACTTTTATTGGTTGGAGATGGATTTTTATTTTATCTATCATTGTTGCACTAATTGCAATGTTATTAATAAAAGGGACACCGGAAACGAAATCTGATAGTACAACAAACTTGAAATTTGACTTTACTGGGCTAATTCTTTTTGTAGTTATGATGTTAAGTATTAATGTCGTGATTACGCAAAGTGGTACATTTGGCATGCTTTCACCTATAATAATAGGATTGCTTATTGTATTTATTATCACAACTATAGCTTTTGTCATAGTTGAAAACAAAAAGCATAATCCATTAATTGATTTTAAATTATTTAAAAATAAAGCTTATACAGGCGCGACATTATCCAATTTCTTACTTAATGGTGTTGCAGGTGCCTTGCTGGTAGCCAATACATTCGTTCAAAAAGGTATAGGTTTCAACGCATTCCAAACAGGACTTTTATCGATTACATATTTGGTTACTGTATTGTTGATGATTAGAGTCGGTGAAAAAGTTTTACAAAAAGTGGGTGCTAAAAAACCGATGTTGTTAGGTACAACATTTAATATGGTTGGTATTATTTTAATATCATTTACATTTTTGCCAAGCGCACTATATGTCGTAGTATGTATCATAGGTTATTTACTATATGGATTAGGTTTAGGTTTTTATGCGACACCTTCTACAGATATGGCGATATCTAATTCTCCTGAAGATAAAGTTGGTGTAGCTTCGGGTATTTATAAAATGGCTTCCTCATTAGGTGGTGCGTTTGGTATAGCTTTATCAGGAGCATTATATGGCGTTGTTACAGAAGCTACAAATGTGAAATTTGGAGCGATGGCTGGTTTATGGCTAAATGTATTAATGGCATTGCTTTCCTTCGTTATTATTCTTTTAGCTGTACCATCATTTAAGAAACAAAATAAAGCATAATTCAATATTACAACGTTGTCATTTGAAAAGTATATAATGACATTAAGGTATCGTATATTTCATTGGAGGAATGATTATCATGAAACAACTGATTGAAAAATTGAAAGAAAAAGAAGCACGTATGATTGAGATACGTCGATACTTACATCAACACCCAGAACTATCATTTTGTGAAAAAGAAACACCTAAGTATATAGAGTCGTTTTATGAAGGTAAAGATTGTAAGGTTGAAACGAATGTAGGACCAAATGGTTTGAAAGTTATTATAGATAGCGGTAAACCAGGTAAGACAATCGCAATTCGTGCTGACTTCGATGCTTTACCAATTCAAGAAGATACGGGTCTAGCATTTTCTTCTAAAAATGATGGTGTGATGCACGCATGTGGGCATGATGCACATACTGCATATATGTTGATTCTTGCAGAGACACTTATTGAAATGAAAGACCAATTTAATGGTAAAGTGGTTGTTATACATCAACCTGCCGAAGAAGTACCTCCTGGTGGTGCTCAGTCAATGATTAAAGATGGTATTTTAGATGGTGTTGATCACGTACTAGGTGTTCACGTCATGAGTCATATGCCTGCAGGTAATATCTATTATCGAGAAGGAAATGTACAAACTGGGCGTGACTTCTTTAAGCTTAAAGTCAATGGTCAAGGCGGACATGGCTCTTCGCCACATACAGCAAATGATAGTATTGTAGCAGGTGCATATTTTGTAAATGCTTTACAGACCGTTGTTTCCAGACGCTTAAATCCATTTGAAACAGGTGTTGTTACCATAGGTTCATTTGATGGTAAAGGACAATTCAATGTGATTAAAGATAGTGTTGAAATAGAAGGTGACGTACGTGCGTTAACAGATGATACTAAAAACACAATTAAAAAAGAAGTGACGCGTTTGTCAGATGGATTGGAAGCGATGTTTGGTGTCAAATGTGAATTAGACTACCATGATGATTACCCAGCATTGTACAATGATCCTGAGTTTACAAAATTTGTTGTAGACACAATAAAAGAAGCGGATACTGATGCCATTAAAAATGTTGAAAGATGTGAACCACAACCGCCTTCAGAAGATTTTGCTTACTATGCAAAAACAATTCCAGGCACATTTATTTATGCTGGTGCTGCACCAGAAAATGGTGAAATCCATCCCCACCATCATCCTAAATTTAATATCAGTGAAAGTTCAATGCGAGTTTCTGCAGAAGCAGTAGGATTAACAGTATTAAATTATCTTAAATAATACAATTACTTATGAAAGCTACCATACATTTCTATTGCCGTAGAATGCATGATTTACGATAGTAGAATATTGATTAGTATGATAAACCTAATTAATATTTATGATTAAAAAACGGGCGCATACGAGGTTTATTACTTGATAAACCATACGTATACACCTGTTTTTTTGTTGTATAAATCACACGTTGATATAGGACAAAAATAAAATTACATTAAATAACTAATGAGGTTTTTCGCTAATTAAAAATTGATCATGATAACAAAAGGTTTAATATTAGGTCATTTAGTGTATATGTAAATTGAAAAAAAGAAAGGAATGATTACATTGAATGGCGAGAAAAAAATAAACGCCCTGTTAGAAGATTATCAAAAGCAATTAAAGAAATTATTTAAGTATGATAAAGCAAACGCACTGAGTTTTGATAATGAAAGTAGAAGTAAAGTCGCAGAACAAAAAGGTGTTTTTGTAATTTTTGAAAATAAAAAACCAATATTTGTTGGGCAAGCTGGTGGATTTATGACTGGCTTTAAATTTACACAAAAAGATTTATCTGACAAATTAGGCCAATTTAATTCAGCTTCAGACGCTGGTACTGCAAAATTTAGAAAAGCGTATTTAGCGCATCATGGTTTAGATGAAGCAGAAATGAAAAATATTAAGGCAAGTGAAAAAAATTTAAAGTTTCAATACATTAAGGTTAAAGATAATTTAGCTTTTATCAATATTTTAGAAATTTTAGCATTAGAATATGCTAAGAAAAATAAAATAAACTTATTTAATTTTTCTTAGTTAAAATCTATGTGTATTTGAACTGCTGAGAAAGTGGTGATTAAAATGAATATTGGAACATTTAAAATTCATTTTCAACAACATGATATTTTTGTGAAATTGCCCAAAGCATACGATGAAGCAAAAGAAAGTGGTTATTCACTTATATTAGTGCAAGATGGAGACGAGTTATTTAAAGATATTGAGCGAGATATGATATTGGTTGGAGTACTGTCCAACAATAGAAATCAGGATTATAGCCCATGGGAAACGGTTGTAGATGGGGTTCATTATAAAGGGGAAGCGGATGCTTATATTTTATGGATGACTAAGCATTTGCTTCCTTATTTAAGAAAATGTTTTAATATATCACAAAGAAACGAAGATATCTGTATAGCTGGCGCTTCACTAGGTGGATTACTTGCTTTGTATACATTATTTAAAAGTCCAGAAAATTTTGGCAGCTACATATTAATATCACCTTCTGTATGGTACCCAGGATTTGTACAGTTTATGAAACAACAAACCGTTATTAAAGATGACAAACAAATTTATTGGTATGTCGGAGCGCTCGAAGGACAACAACAATTTAGCATGAAACAAGAGATGTTTGTTCGAACAGAATTCGCTGTAGATATATTAAGTGAATTACTGTTTTCTGACAAAGCAATGTTTTATTATACTACTAATAGGAACGGTAAACACAATGTATTGTATTTTAAAAGCTATTTTGCTAAAGCAATTAAGAAATTATTTTGATATTGTCAATTTTAAGAAAAAATTAAGTATTTAGTTTAAATTATCAGAAAATTCATAATAATCTGCGGTCAATATCCCCCTTTTCAATAAAACAATGGTAATATTTTAGTTATATGTATTTTTATAAATTGTATTATCACTGATTGCAATTTTCAGATTTGTAAAATACATGAATGAATATATCGTTATTAACATTGAAATAGGGGATGTTTTTATGACAGTGAAAATAGAAAAAGTTTCAGGTAGTAAGTTATTAACTGGCATTGTTTTATCTATATTAACATACTGGTTATTTGCCCAAGCATTTTTAAATATTGGACCTAAAATACAAACTACTTTTGATGCGAGTCCGGATATCGTAAATATTTCAGTGAGTCTAACCTCATTTGTAACAGGTGTATTTATGGTAGTAGCTGGGAATATATCAGATAAATTTGGTAAAGTGAAATTGACGAGAATTGCTTTAGTGTTAAGTATTGTTGGTTCTTTGATGTTGATTGCTTCAGGAAATGTTGTAATGCTACTACTTGGTCGTATTGTACAGGGACTTTCTGCAGCGATTATCATGCCAGCCACAATTTCTATAGTGAACGATTTTTTTGATGGTGATGATAGACAAAAGGCACTCAGTTTTTGGTCAATCGGTGCATTTGGTGGTACTGGGTTATCTTCCTTTTTTGCAGGAGCACTGGCTACATTTATTTTTTGGCAGTCTATTTTTATATTATCGATCATATTATCAATTGTAGCTTTAGTTTTACTGCGCAAATTACCAGAAAGTCGTATTAATAAAGCAGAAACGAGCCCGTTTGATTATATCGGTTTAATCATTTTTATTATTATGATTGGTAGCATTAGTTTTGTCATCACGCAAGGCTATAAAATAGGTTGGTTAAATGCTGTAACAGTAATCTTATTTGTCATATTTTTAATTTGTATATACATATTTTTCAAAGTAGAACGTGTCAAAAAGGTGCCGTTTATCGATTTAGATTTATTTAAAAATAGGCCTTATATTGGTGCCGTTTTAGCTAACTTTTTATTGAATACCGGTGTAGGTGTGATTGCTTTATTAAATATGTACGTACAATCCGGCTTGAAATTAACAGCTTTCCAAGCAGGATTGTTAACTTTACCTTATTTAATTTCATTATTGCTAGTCATTCGCTTAGGTGAGAAGAGTATTAAAAGATTTGGTGCAAAACGCGCAATGATTATTGGCCCAATATTTACTGGCTTAGGTGTATTAATGTTCAGTTTGACATTTTTTGATACTACGCTTTATGTTGTTGTAGCGCTAATTGGTGCTATATGTTTTGGTGGCGGTACAGGATTATTTGCGACACCAGCTTTAAGTACGGCGGTTTCTACGACTCCACCGGAAAAAGTAGGTGTTGCTTCAGGGATTTTTAAAATGGGATCTACATTAGGCGGTGCATTCGGTATAGCAATTATGACTTCTATTTTTACTGGTATAATTCAAAGTGGTCATAGCATACACATTGCAGCGGGTGTAGGTTTTATCATGGGGACTTGTTTAGTATTATGTGGTGTATTAGCAAGTGCACTTGTTATACCAACACGGAAAGTGAGTCAGTGAAGGGTATTTCGTTTATTAATCGCTAGGTTGAGTCTGATATTATGATTCGTTCCACGCCTTTTTTTACTAAACATGTGAAATGGAGTGATGATGAGGAATATATATCATGACAAAATGTTGTTAATAAGTATACCTAATCTTGTTGCTACACAATGACTTAAAGCGCGATTACCGTGTTTTTCTATCATGACTTGTATCAACTGTATCTATTTTACATTAAAATATAAAAGGATTATGATAATCACAAAATATACTAGAAAGAAGTGGTATGATGCACTATAAAACATATTATGAGTCACCGATTGGTCGGATTGCACTTACGTCAGATGGTGAAGCAATTACAGGCTTGTGGTTACCGAAACACGATGATTTCGAATCAAATTATGACGAGGCATTAACAGAAGCGGAATTACCAGTTTTTGAAAAAGTTATTAGTTGGCTCGATAAATATTTTTCAGGAAATAACCCGAAAATTGATTTTGCACTGAAACCTATAGGAACCGAATTTAGAGAGCAAGTTTGGGATGTTTTATTGAAAATACCATATGGAGAGACTGTTACTTATGGTGAAATTGCTAAAGAAATAGGTATTAAAAGAAATAAGCCAAATATGTCTTCACAAGCAGTTGGTGGTGCGGTTGGTACAAATCCGATTTCTATTATAATTCCATGTCATAGAGTCGTTGGAAAAAACGGCAGTCTTACTGGATAAGGTGGTGGCATTGATACAAAAATAGAGTTGTTGAAATTGGAAAAAGTAGATATGCAACCGCTTTACAGACCAAAATATAGTACGAAACCTTAAGCGTAAATTTGCTCCTGACTGAAAGTTATTGTAAGTAAATATTATTATTTTATACATTTTGTATTTTTTATCAATAAAATTTTCTGAAAATATAAAGTTGTTTCTCTTGCTCAGTGTGTTATCCTATAAAACGTCTTTTTTATTATTATTAGAGGGGTGGAAAATTTGGATAATACAAAAAAGTCGTTTTCTAGTGTGTTTATTTATTCAGCACTAGTCGTAGGCTTATTAGTAGTTATTGGAGCTATTTTTCCAGCTAAATTTGGAGAAATTACTGGTGTTATTTCTTCTTGGGTGACGAAAACGTTTGGTTGGTATTATATGTTACTGTATACAGTAATTTTAGGTTTTTGTGTATTTTTAGTATTCAGTCCTATTGGAAAATTGAAATTAGGCAAACCGACAGATAAACCGGAATTTCATACAGTATCTTGGTTAGCGATGTTATTCAGTGCAGGTATGGGCATAGGTTTAGTGTTTTATGGTTCTTCAGAACCGATATCACATTATTTAGCACCGCCAACAGCAGATCCTGAAACGAAAGAAGCGATGGCACAAGCCTTTAGGTCTTCATTTATTGATTATGGATTTCATCCTTGGGCAGTTTATGGCGTAGTGGCATTAGGTTTGGCATATTCTCAATTTCGTAAAGGAGAAAATGGCTTAATTTCTAGAACGCTAAGACCAGTGTTGGGCGATAGAGTAGATGGCCCAATTGGTGTCATTGTTGATGTTTTAGCGGTATTTGCAACTATTATTGGTGTTGCGGTTTCTTTAGGTGTAGGGGCAATACAGATAAACGGTGGTTTAAATTATTTATTTGGTGTGCCGAATAACTCTGTTGTTCAAGGAATTATTATTGCTGTAGTTACCGTATTATTTTTATATAGTGCATGGAGTGGCTTGAGTAAAGGTATCCAATATTTAAGTAATTTAAATATGTTTTTAGCAGCATTGTTGCTTATTGTTATCTTTATTGTAGGACCAACCGTATTGATATTAAATATGATGACAAGCGGTACTGGTGATTACCTTAATTCACTGATTTTTAATAGTTTAGATGTAGCACCATTAAATGAACAAAAAGCTGAGTGGTTGAAAAGTTGGACGATTTATTATTGGGGCTGGTGGATGAGTTGGAGTCCATTCGTGGGTATATTTATTGCGAGAATCTCAAAAGGTCGTAGTATTCGCGAATTTGTAATTGCCGTATTAGGCGTACCCGTTGTGATTAGTATTATTTGGTTTAGTGCTTTTGGTGTAACTGGCATAGATGTTGGACAAGCTCATAGCGAGATATTTAAAATGCCACCAGAAACGCAATTGTTCGGTATTTTTAATGAGTTACCATTTGGTTTTGTATTATCAATTATTGCGTTAGCATTAATTGCTTCATTCTTTATCACTTCTGCAGACTCTGCAACCTTTGTTCTAGGTATGCAAACTGCATATGGTACTTTGAATCCTTCAGGATTTATCAAAATTGTATGGGGACTTGCATTAGCAGCTATCGCTTACGTATTATTATTAGCTGGTGGTGATACTGGACTAGATGCATTACAATCAGCGGCAATTATTTCTGCTTTACCGTTTAGTTTTGTCGTTATATTAATGATGATTTCCTTATATAAAGATGGAAATGAAGAGCGTAAATATTTAGGGTTATCGTTACAACCCAAAAGAGAGATTGAAACACAAGATTTAAACGAAACAAATCGTGATTAATTCTTATAGGAAATTTCAACATAGTGACTTTAATATGATAAAAGAGGATGCCTTTATGTAAGTGAAGTAAAAGGTATCCTCTTTCTTTTATATAAAAAGACCCGTAAGTGAATATTAAAAATTCATTTACGGGTTTATAAATAATCTTTGATGTTAGATAAAGTTATTCAGATATAGACATTTTTATGTCATTAATCATTCTGAATAAAGTGAGATAAGATTAAGTGAATTGAAACTTAATTTAATGTATTATAATTACGAATATGATCATTGATACTTTCGAGATAGAAAATACCTTTTGTTTCATTTGCTAGCTCAACATCATGGTCAAATTCAAGGTTGTCGAAACGTTTGAAAAATGTTTCATATGTGTCAACAGAGATTTCTGTACGATGATTTAATAGATTTTTATGTTTTTCTATATCAAGCGCATCTTGATAACCTTCCACTAATTTACCGCTAAAGAATTCACCAACAGAGCCTGAACCATAGCTGAATAGACCAATTGTATCACCAGCGTTTAATTCGGTATGTGTTTCTAATAATGAAATCAAGCTTAAGTACAATGACCCAGTATAAATATTACCTACATAACGGTTGTAATAAGTTGCCGCGTCATATCCAGAAGTTAATCGTTCTTTAGTTTCTGTGTTGATATCTTCAGTTAAGATAGAATCAAGTGCTTTTTTACCCATTTTAGTAAATGGCACGTGGAAACATAATGATTTAAATGTATCTAGTGTAGTATTATATCTACGTGCATATTCATTCCAACTTTCTTGAAATGAGTGGATATATGCATCTTTTGATAATGCACCATCCACAAGTGGATACGGTTGTCCACTTGGACGCCAAAAATCGTATACATCTTCTGTAAATGCAACTGCGTCATCATTTAGTTCAAGAATACGTGGGTTTTGTGTTATCATCATAGCAACTGCACCTGCACCTTGCGTTGGCTCACCGCCAGATTCTAGGCCGTAGCGCGCAGTGTCACTAGCAATAACTAAAACTTTTTCATTGGGACGGCTAGCGATATAATCTTTCGCTAATTGAATTGCAGGCGTGGCAGCGTAGCAAGCTTCTTTCATTTCAATACAACGTGCGAATGGTTGAATACCTAAAAGATTATGTATTTGAACTGCAGATGCTTTAGCAGAATCTATAGCAGATTCAGTTGCAACAATAACCATGCTAATTTGTTTTTTATCATCTTCAGAGATGATTTCTTTGGCAGCATTGGCACCCATAGATACAATATCTTGACTCATTGGGCTGACTGCCATTTCATTTTGCCCAATACCAATAAGAAATTTATTTGGGTCAACTTGACGAGATTCGGCAAGTTTAGCCATGTCTACATAAAAATTTGGAACATAAAAATTGATTTGATCAATACCAACTGTCATAAAGTGTATCGACACCTTTCTTTAATAAATAAGCAATTGTATCATATCAAATCACATGTATAAAATACAATGATTTACCACATGTTCAGAAGGAGAATAATAATGAAAAAAATAGCAATCGTAAGTGCCAAGCGGACACCTATAGGAAAATTCAGAGGAAAATTAAGTAATTATACTGCAGTAGAATTAGGTACAAAATCGTTAGAAGCTGCAATGTCAGCAATTAATCTCAAACCTGAAATGATAGAGCAGGTCATTTATGGCAATGTACTTCAAGCTGGAAATGGTCAAAATCCTGCGCGACAAGTTAGTATCAACGCAGGTGTACCTAATACTACACCTGCGATGACTATTAATGAAGTCTGTGGTTCAGGATTGAAATCGATTATATTAGGCAAACAACAAATTCAATTAGGTGAAGCAAAAGTAGTAGCAGTAGGCGGCATTGAAAGTATGACCAATGCTCCCCAAATATTACTTAATGAAGATGTAGCGCCAGTAGAAAGTTTTATGCATGACGGTTTAACTGATGCATTTCTAAATGTACCAATGGGCATTACTGCAGAGAAAATAGCAGAAAAATATAATGTTACACGAGCACAACAAGATGAATTTGCGAATGACTCGCAACATAAAGCGGCACAAGCTTCCAGCTCAGGTAAATTTGATAATGAAATTGTTCCCTTAACAGATAGTGAAGGCCAATTAATGACAGCAGATGAAGGTATTCGTGGAAATAGCAGTGTTGAAAAATTAAGCACATTAAAAACAATATTTAAAGAAGATGGTACTGTCACAGGAGGGAATGCTTCAAGTATCAACGATGGCGCATCAACAATTATTTTGATGGATGTAGATTATGCAAAACAAGAAGGATTTGAAATTATTGCAACATTAGGTGAACACGCGGAAATTGGCTGTGATCCTGCCTATATGGGGTACGCACCGTACCATGCAGTGACGGAATTATTAGCAAAAGCTAAGAAAGATATAAATGATATTGAAGTTGTAGAAATGACAGAAGCATTTGCTGCTCAAAGTATACCGGTTAAAAATAATTTGGGGATACATCCTGATAAGCTTAACTTATACGGTGGTGCTATTGCTATAGGTCATCCTATAGGTGCGAGTGGAACGCGGTTGGTGACAACTTTAGTGAATATCTTATCGCAAGAAAATAAACAAAATGGTATTGCAACTGCATGTATTGGTGGCGGTTTAGGTATTGCATTATATGTAGAAAAGGGGGATGCATGATGTTACCATTAGGCAAAGATTTTCGTCATTTATCACGTGAAGAAAAGTTAAACTGTCTAGTCGAATATGGTTGGTTGAATAAAGAAAATCAGGATATGTTATTAACACATCCTTTAATTCCAGAAGAAATAGCTAACAGTTTAATTGAAAATGTGATCGGTCAAGGTGCATTACCTGTCGGATTACTACCTGAAATTATTGTAGATGACAAATCATATGTTGTTCCAATGATGGTTGAAGAACCTTCTGTTGTTGCAGCTGCAAGCTATGGTGCAAAATTAGTTAATGAAACAGGAGGTTTTCATGTCATCGCTAGTGAGCGGTTAATGATTGGACAAATTGTTTTTGATAACGTAAAGGATACCCAACGCTTATCTCAAAATATTAAAAATCTTGAACCAAAAATTAAGCAAATTGCAGATGAGTCTTATCCCAGTATTATTAAAAGAGGTGGCGGTTATCGTCGAGTTGAAATAGATACTTTTCCTGAAGCACAGTTCGTATCACTCAAAGTATTTGTAGATACGAAAGATGCAATGGGCGCTAACATGTTAAATACAATATTAGAGGGGATTTCTGCATATTTAAAAACAGAAATTGAAGATGTAGATATATTGATGAGTATTCTTTCTAACCATGCCACTGCTTCTGTGGTTAAAGTACAAGGCGAGATAGATGTCCAATCACTATCGAAAGATGGACGTGACGGGGCCAAAGTAGCACATAGAATGGAAAGGGCATCTGTGTTAGCGCAAGTAGATATTCATCGTGCAGCAACACATAACAAAGGTGTTATGAATGGTATTCACGCAGTTGTCTTAGCTACAGGTAATGATACACGCGGCGCCGAAGCCAGTGCTCATGCTTATGCGAGTAAAGATGGACAGTATCGAGGCATAGCTACTTGGCAATATGATGCATCACGTCAAAAATTAGTTGGTACGATTGAGGTTCCAATGACATTGGCAACAGTTGGTGGAGGGACACGTGTATTACCTATTGCACGTGCTGCCTTAGATTTAATGAAAGTTGACTCGGCACAAGAACTTGGTCATGTTGTAGCTGCAGTTGGTTTAGCTCAGAACTTCGCTGCATGTCGTGCACTTGTTTCAGAAGGTATTCAAAAAGGTCATATGAGTTTACAATATAAATCATTAGCAATTGTCGTAGGTGCTCAAGGTGACGAAATTACGAAAGTCGCTGAATTGTTAAAAGAAAAGCCGAGCGCAAATGCGGCTATGGCAGAACAAATTCTCAATCAAATGAGAGAAGCACATTAGTAATTAAATGATGTTTTTATAATAGGTGTAATCGTGTCTTTAAAACATTTTATATGAAAGGCGGAGTGATGATACATTGTTTTCATTACTCCGTCTTTTTGTACAATCAATCATTGTGAATTAAACTATAAATATTTTATTTTGGGATTTGAGTTCAATATAATATAAATGAAAAGATTAAAAGAAATGAGGGAATATGATGGGCAATAATATACCGGCATTATCATATGATCACACGAATCATTCTGTGGTGCCACTTTTAGCATCGGAACAAAGCCTACAAACAATTACTGCAGAACCGTGGCTGGAAATTTCAGATGAAGGATTACAATTAGAAGGGTTATGCTTTAATAGAAATGGAGATTTAACACTTTGTGAAGTATTTGGTGGAACTATCTTTCACGTGACTTTACCAGACAAAAAAGTCACTCAGCTTTTTAAATCACATAAAGAAAATCCTGCAGCTGTTAAAATCCATAAAGATGGAAGACTATTTATTTGTTATTTGGGTGATTTCGAACGTTCGGGTGGCGTGTTTGCGGTTAATGCTGAAGGAAAAGCAGAAGAAACGATTGTGTCAGACATTGATACAGAATACTGTGTGGACGATTTAGTGTTTGATAGTAAAGGTGGATTTTATTTCACTGATTTTAGAGGATACTCTACAAATCCTAAAGGTGGTGTATATTATGTTGCGCCAGATTATAAATCCATAACGCCTGTGATTCAAAATTTAGCAGTTGCTAATGGCATAGCTTTAAGTACTGACGAAAAAACACTATGGGTAACTGAAACAAATGCGAATCGATTACATCGCATTGATTTACTAGAAGATGGCGTGACCATTGCACCATTTGGCGCTTCTATACCTTATCATTTTACTGGCCATGAAGGGCCAGATTCATGTTGTATAGACAGTGATGATAATTTATATGTTGCAATGTACGGACAAGGCAGTGTGTTAGTGTTTAATAAAAAAGGTTATCCTATTGGACAAATTTTAATACCAGGACGCGATCAAGGGCATATGCTTCGTTCAACACATCCTGCATTTATTCCAGGTACGGATCAATTAGTGATTTGTGCCAATGATATTGAACAAGGTGGCGGTTCTTGGATTTATACAGCAAAGGGATTTGCAAAAGGTCATCATAGCTACCAGTTTCATTAAAGTAGGATAAAAAAAGCGTTTTAAGTCATTGAGTGGGACAGGAATCTCAATTTCTTAAAAAGGTTTTGTCATCTCATCGCGACAAGAACAACAAGCATGACAAGCATTAAACAAAGCATAAAGTGATTAACTGAGCTAAAGTACATGTTTAACTCCTACTAACTTAATGACTGACAATATGAAAGTCTGGGACGAATCAACGTCGTCCCAGGCTTTTTCAGTATACACTACCTTTGTTAGTAGTATTTATATATTAATTATGTAGAAATCATAGCATTTAAATTGTTAATTGAAGTTTATAAACACGATCGTACGGCGAGGTGTTTTGTTAATTTTAAGTATAACAATAAATTAATTGAGATAAAATTCATTAAAAATTTATAAATACACTATTGAAAGCGCATACATTTTTAAGTATGATATAAATTAACAAAGGTAGGTGTTTGCTATTTTAAAGTCAAAAGATAAGCATAACGATGAAAAACAGGATTTAAAGAAGCCATTAGGAGTTACGTCGGCAGTTGTTACATTGTCAATTATGATTATTACTATGTTAATAACTGTGGCGGTATTAGAAAAAGAACCTCATATACCATTAATGATAGGTACTGCGGTAGCGATTATTGTGACAATGCTACATGGTTATGAATTTAGTGAAGTAGAAGAAATGATGTACAAGGGTATACGGCATGCATTGCCAGCGATTGTTATTATTATACTTGTAGGTTTAGTTATTGGTTCATGGATTGGTAGTGGTGTTGTAGCAACGATGATATATTATGGACTACAATTAATAGATCCGCGGTATTTTTTAGCAGTTGTAGTTATATTATGTGGTGTCGTAGCGTTAGCGATTGGAAGTAGTTGGTCTACAATGGCGACTGTTGGTGTAGCTTCAATGGGGATTGGAGTTAGTATGGGGATTTCTCCTGGTATGGTTGCTGGTGCAGTCATTTGTGGTGCTTATTTTGGGGATAAGATGAGCCCATTATCGGATACAACAAATCTTGCTTCAGGCTTATCTGGCGTTGAATTATTTGAACATATTAAGCATATGTTCTATACAACTATTCCGGCAGTAATTATTGCATTAATTGCATTTTTCTTTATTGGTATGCAGTATGGCAATAAAAATTTTGATACGAAACGCATCGATGCAATTCTTAGCACTATGCAAGATAATTTTGTAATTTCACCATGGTTGTTGTTAGTACCTTTAGTAGTTATTGTATTGGTCACGTTCAAAGTCCCAGCGATACCAGCCATTTGCGTCGGTATTATATTTGGTTTTTTTGCTCAAATTTTTGTGCAAGGTGGAACAATAACAGAAGCGCTGACAGCTTTGCAAACAGGATATACGATTGAATCAGGTAATAAACTTGTAGATGAATTATTTAATCGAGGCGGATTAGAATCAATGTTTTATACGATTTCATTGACGTTAGTAGCGATGACTTTTGGTGGTGTGTTGGAATACTCAGGCATGTTATCTGCATTGATTTCAGTGATTTTAAAAGTAGCGAGAACAACTGGTTCATTGATTGCATCAGTTATTGTTTCTTGTATTGGTACTAATTTTACATGTTCAGAACAATACATATCTATCATTGTACCTTCTAGAATGTATGCGAGTGCTTTTAAAGACAAGGGTTTACATCCTAAAAACTTATCTAGGGCATTAGAAGATGGTGGAACGTTGACGTCAGTATTCGTTCCTTGGAACACGTGTGGCGTATTTATTGCATCAACGCTAGGCGTATCGGTAATGGAATATGCACCATTTGCTATTGTGAATTACACTGTGCCTATAATTTCAGTCATTTTTGGCTACATTGGTTTTAAAATAATTAAATTAAAAGATTCAGATAAGGTGCATACAGATAATACTAACTTAGCTTAATTTTTTGAATTTTATAAAAATTAACCATTTAATCTAAACAGAGGAGAAAACAAGTGACACTCACTTGTTTTCTCCTTTTATAGTGAAATTTAGCACAAAAATTTGATCACTCGAGTCACTTTAGCTTGTCAACGTGTTAATCATGCTAATGTTCCAAATGATGAATTGATTTAAAAGATTGAAAAAAAGATATTTAACCGTATACTAGGATATACAAATTGAAGTTTAATATAGAGGAGCATATATATGGATATTAAACATATGAAGTATTTTGTGGAAGTCGTAAATCAACATGGTATGACAAATGCATCTAAATCATTATATATCGCCCAACCAACAATAAGTAAAGCGATTAAAGACATTGAAAAAGAATTGGATATGCCACTGTTTGATCGAAGCAAACGCCAACTTGTACTAACAGATGCTGGCTCAGTTTTTTATCATAAAAGTAAAGAAATCCTATCTTTATACAAAGATTTACCTAAAGAAATTAATAGTCTACTAGGTTTAGAAACAGGTCATATTAGTATTGGTTTGTCTGCAGTCATGAATATGAATAAATTTATACATATTTTAGGTGAATTCCATCAACAATATCCTAATGTAACTTATAATTTAGTGGAAAATGGTGGCAAAATGATTGAACATCAATTAATTAATGATGAAATTGACATCGGTATTACAACTTTACCAGTAGACCAGTCTATTTTCCATTCGTTGCCGTTATATCAAGAAGAGTTGAAATTAGTTTTGAATAAAGAACATCGTCTTGCGCAATATCAACAAGTGAAAATGAGCATGTTAAAAGACGAAGACTTTATCCTTTTTAATGAAGATTTTTACTTGAATGATAAAATTATTGAAGCAGCAAAGAATGCCGGTTATATACCTAATACAATATCTAAGATTTCACAATGGAACTTTATTGAAAATCTGTTAAATGCTCATCTAGGTGTCAGTATTTTACCGGAAAATATCGTAGGTTTATTAGACAGTGACTTTAAAAATATAACACTTGAAGATCCAGGCATGAGTTGGGAATTAGGTGTGATATGGAAACGAGATAAATATTTAAGTTATGCAACCAGGCAGTGGATAGATTTTATGAAACAACGTTTATAAAAGAAGTAGATAGGCGCTACGTACTATTTGTGGGAGTAGTTTGGGAATCAAAAGAATGTTTTGTTTTCAAACCTATTCCCGCTATTTTTTAGCTGTAAAAACCGATACTTAAAAAGTCATTTGAAAAGATACATCGAAAAATAGTCGATCAAATTAATAGGTTATAGCTATTTGGAATATGTAAAATCGCTTTCATAGAAAATAGTAATAGGTATTATGAAAAAACAATATTTTTATTATATTTAATGGCGCGTTATACTTAGTCATGTAATCAACAAAGTAGTTAAAAGTCAGCAGTTCAAAAGTATTAAAAAGGGTGATGAGTATTGCAGGTAGCGCTAAAGATTGTCAAAATTATGTTTCAAGCATTAATTATTATGGGTATTACTTTTATTGGTAATAAAATTCAAATGATTTTTGATATTCCGATTGCAGGCAGTATTGTTGGATTAATTTTATTTTTCTTATTACTGCAATTTAAAATTATTCCGACAAAATGGGTAGAAGAAGGCTCTAAATTTTTCTTAGCTACCATGGTATTTTTCTTTGTTCCATCTGTCGTAGGTATTATGGATGTCGCTAGTATGATTAATATTAATTTTGTTTTATTCTTTATCATGATTGTTCTAGGCACATGTTGTGTTGCTTTAATTTCAGGTTTTATTGCTGAAAAAATGGTTAAAGCTGAACAATACGGGAATGGTCAAGATTAGATGGTACTTCTAAAAGCATTGTTAATGATACTATTGACAGTTTGTATGTACGTTGGAGCAAAAAAATTACAATTTCAATACCGGAGCCCATTTTTAAACCCTGCCCTTATATCATCGATTGGAATTATCGTTGTATTATTATTATTTAACTTAGATTATCAACAGTACATGGTCGGTGGTAAGTGGATACACCAACTATTAAATTGTACAGTTGTAACATTAGCATATCCACTATATCAAAATCGTCATAAAATATTAGCTAATGGTAAAATTATATTTAGCAGTGTAATTACAGCAGTAATTTTGAACTTTGCATTTGTTTATGTCATATTAAAAATGTTTGGTTATTCAAAAGAAGTTATTGTTACGATGTTGCCAAGATCAATTACAGCTGCAGTAGGTATTCAGGTATCTCACCAAATGGGTGGTGTTGATGCCATAGCAGTGTTATTTATCGTTGCAACTGGTTTAATCGGAAGCATTTTAGGTGCATATTTGATTAAGTTCGGAAGATTTAAAACTTCTATTGCAAAAGGCCTAACTTTTGGTAATGCATCACATGCTTTTGGTACAGCTCAAGCACTTGATATTGATTTAGAAGCAGGCGCGTTTAGTTCAATTGGAATGATTTTGACTGCATTATTAAGTTCAATCGTTCTCCCGATACTCATAATCTTTTTATATTAAGCAATCGTGTTAAAGCACAGTATTAACTATTTTAAGGGATAATAAATAAATCGTTAAAATTTGGAAGGAGCAATTTTTACAATGGCAAAAATTAAAGCAAATGAAGCATTAGTAAAAGCATTACAAGCATGGGAAATAGATCATTTATATGGTATTCCAGGAGATTCTATAGATGCAGTAGTAGATAGTTTAAGAACTGAAAGAGATAATATTGAATTTGTTCATGTGCGTCATGAAGAAGTAGCAAGTTTAGCAGCTGCCAGTCATACAAAATTAACTGGTAAAATTGGTGTTGCATTAAGTATCGGTGGACCAGGTGTCGTTCATTTACTTAATGGTATGTATGATGCCAAAATGGACAATGTGCCTCAACTTATTTTAGCAGGACAAACAGATAGTACAGCACTAGGAACAAAAGCATTCCAAGAAACAGATATCAGTAAAATGGTAGACGATGTGGCAGTCTATAATCGTCAAATCTCTGAAAATGATAAAGATATATTTGGTATTGTTAATGAAGCTATTCGTACAGCTTATGAGAAAAAAGGTGTTGCAGTTTTAATTCTGCCAAATAACCTATTGACAAACAAAGTGAAAGATACAACAAATACACCAGTGGACACTGCGCCACCAGCACGTATTGCACCAAAACCACGTAGCATCAAAAAAGCTACTAAGTTGATCAACAAAAGTAAACGTCCAGTTATGATTATTGGTACTGGTGCTAAACATGCTAAAGATGAAGTGAAAGAATTTATTGAAGCGGTTAAAATTCCTTCAATCATTACTTTACCAGCAAAAGGTATCTTAGCTGATGCACACCCATATAATTTAGGTAACTTAGGTAAAATTGGTACTAAAGTATCTTATCAAACGATTCAAGATGCTGATTTACTAATAATGGTAGGTACAAACTATCCTTATGTTGACTATTTACCTAAGAAAAATATCAAAGCAATTCAAATCGATACAAATCCAGAAAATATTGGACATCGTTTTGACGTAAATGCTGGTATTATTGGTGATAGTAAATTAGCATTGCAACAATTAACGGATAGTGCTAAACATGTGAAAAATCGTGACTTCTTAAATAAAACATTAGAAAGAAAAGCGACTTGGGATTCTTGGATGGATAAAGATAAAGCAGATGAAAGTTCACCAATTCGTCCAGAACGTCTAATGGATGCAATCAACCAAGTAAAAACAGATGACGCGATTTTCTCAATCGATGTCGGTACATCTACTGTTTGGTCAACACGTTATTTAGATCTAACAGTGAATAATAAGTTTATCGTTTCTAGTTGGTTAGGTACGATGGGCTGTGCGCTACCAGGTGCATTGGCAGCAAAACGTGCTTATCCTAATCGTCAAGTAGTTGGTATAGCAGGCGACGGTGCATTTGAAATGGTAATGCAAGACTTTGCAACAGCAGTTCAATATGATTTACCAATGACTATATTTGTTTTAAACAACCAAGAATTATCATTTATTAAATATGAACAACAAGCTGCTGGAGAGTTAGAATATGCAATTAACTTCACTGACATAGACTTAGCGCAATTTGCTGAAAGTTGTGGTGGTGTTGGTTATACACTTAAAGATCCAAATAGAATTGATGAAGTCGTAGAAGAAGCAATGGCTCAAGATAGACCAACAATTGTCAATGTTTATGTTGATCCAAATGCTGCACCATTACCTGGTAAAATTGTAAAAGATGAAGCTATTAACTATGGTAAATGGGCATACAGATCTATTACAGAAGATAAAAAATTAGATTTAGATGAAATTCCACCAATGTCAACAGCTGTCAAACGTTTCTTCTAAATCATTATAAATAAAAGATTCAGAGACTTTAATTTCTCAGACTAAGATTAAACGCCAATTCCTATTGAAATATGATAGGAATTGGCGTTTTTTGCTTTGTAAAGTTTTGTATCAAGTTGCAGCCGGATTCTAATAAATACAAAGTGATTTTGTAGCGTGCTGACGCCTAGGGAAAAGATATGAGTGAGAGACTACAGGCTCGAATCATATTCCCAGGCAAGCATGCACGGACAAAATCACAATATTTTAAGAATAAAAGTAGTATATAACGTTCGTTACAAGTTAAGTTTATCATTTAGTAAAAATGAAAAAATTAATATTTTTATAGATTACATTACGTTTTAAATAATTTTAAACCAGCTCATATTAAATTTATTTGTGAATATTGTTTTAAGTAAAAGTACTCTTTTGTACTTATAAATACAAAGTGATTTTGTAGCGTGCTGACGCCTAGGGAAAAGATATAAGTGAGAGACTACAGGCTCGAATCATATTCCCAGGCAAGCATGCACGGACAAAATCACAATATTTTAATTATCAAGAGATTAATCATACACTTTTTAAAACTTTTTCAAAAAGATGATTTGATGATTTAATTTAAGATATTTAAAAATAGATTGAAAATTCAGCATAATATCTATAAAGTGTATTATTATAATAGTTATTTATTAAATTGATTTATCAGGTCAGTTTTAAGTCACAGTATTTTTCAATTAAAAACAATTTAATGGGGGATATTTAAAATGTTCAAATCAATTTTCAAAAGGATAACATTTAAAACGCCGCATACATATGCATTGTTGTTATTTATCATTGTTGTAGCAAGTCTCCTCACATATTTAATACCAGCAGGGGAATATGCACGTGAAAAAAAAGACGGACAAACATTGGTTATATCAGGTTCATATCAAGAAGTATCACAACATGGCGTTTCGTTTTTTGATATATTTCGGGCGATTCCGGAAGGGTTATTGAGTGGAGGAGAAATTGTATTTTACATTTTCTTAGTAGGTGGCGCATTCGGTATTGTCCATAAAACAGGAGCCTTTGAAAATGGTGTGAATAAAGCTATGAGCACACTAGGTTCTTATAAAGTATTGATGATTCCTTTGACTATGACGATATTTTCTATATTAGGATTTTCAATTGGATTAGCAGAAGAAACAATTATCTTTGTTCCTATTGGGATTATTATAGCGAGAACATTAGGATATGATGCGTTGACAGGAGCGGCAATGGTTATACTTGGAGCAGCAAGTGGTTTTATTGGTGGTATGTTAAATCCATTTACTGTTGGTGTCGCGCAATCTGTAGCGGAGTTGCCACTATTTTCAGGATGGGGACTGCGTTCGATTATTTATATTTTTATTTTATTGGCAGCTATAACAACAGTAATGATATATGCGCGTAAAGTGAAACAAGATATGTCGAAAAGTATTGTTTACGAACTGGAACAAGCTGAAGGACAGTCAACGGCAACGATGGATACACCACGCTTTACAAAGCGACAAAAAGTAGGTTTATTACTCATTGTTGCAGCGATTATATTAAATGTGTTTGGTATTTTTAATTATGGTTGGTCCTTTAACGAAATGAGTGCTAATTTCTTATTAGCAGGTTTACTTGCAGGTGTCATTGGTGGATTGGGCATCAATGGGACTTTTGAAGCTATGATAGAAGGTATGAAAGATATTTTATTTGGCGCAATGATTGTTGGTTTTGCTAAAGGTATTATTGTTATTTTAGAAGATGGGCAGGTAATAGATACTATCGTCCATGGTATGACTACCTTGCTTACAGATGTCCCTTCGTCGGCAGTAATTATCGCGATGTTTATCTTACAATTCTTTTTAAATTTCTTTATACCATCAGGTTCTGGACAAGCATTAACTACTATGCCACTCATGGTGCCAATTTCCGACTTGTTACATATCAATAGACAAATTACTGTACTTGCATTCCAATATGGTGATTCAATCAGTAACGTCTTATTTCCAACTTCTGCAATTTTAATGGGTGCTTTAGCTGTCGGAAAGATATCCTATACACAGTGGCTTAAATTTGCTTGGAAATTAATTTTAGTGTGGGTCATTATATGTTGCATTGGTATGTCAATAGCCCTGATGATAGGTTATTAATCAATATGGATTAAGTTATACAATTAAGTTGAAATTTATGTTGTTAGGCGTAGTATCTGATATTAAAGTATGAATTGAATATTGGATATACGCCTATTTTTATATTATTAATTATTAAAATGTTGAAATATTCAGAAATTACAAATAAGATATGAGATAAGACACTAGTAAAGAAGGTGAGGCAATGCAATATAGACCATTTATAGAAATACAGCCAAAAGTTACATTGAGACCGCCAGATCTTAAAATGGCCGAGGCATTATTTGAAACCATTCAAGAAAATTTCGCGCATTTATCTCGATTTTTAGATTTTATTACAGAGGATCTCACTGTAGATGCAGAAAAATCATATTTAAAAATGATGATACAACATCAAGCTGAAAGTAAAGGTCAATTATTTCTAATCTATTACGAAGATAAATTGATTGGCACAATAGATTTACATAAAATAGATTTAAAAAACAGCAAAGCAGAAATAGGTTACTGGCTGGCGAAAGGCTATACAGGTAAACGAATTGCGACAGAAAGTGTTGCATTTATATGTGGCTATGCATTTAAAATTTTAGGACTGAATAAACTCACGATTATTGCTGATGTGCGAAATATTGCTAGCAATAAAGTTGCTGAAAATGCAGGTTTTCATTTTGTCGCAACTGACGTTCAAGACATGAATGATGGTGAAAATTTTCAAGATATGAATCGCTATATTTTATTAAGAGATCATTATGATTTGGCAGAAAATAATTAAACGTAAGATTGATTGTCTATATCAAGCATGCTTAATTGTATCTGGTGTATCCAATACTCAAGCAATTGTTAAATTATTGAAATGACCCATATTTACTTTGGCAATACGCTGACAAAAAGATGATAAAAAGGGGGTTACGGACTTGATGGCTAGAGGCATTAATCATATTGGTTTAACTGTACCTGATATTGAAATAGCAACAGCTTTCTTCAAGGAAGGTTTAGGTGGTCGTATTGCTTATGATAGCCAAACTAAAATGGATGAACCTAGAGGAGGTCAATTTGTTGAACATGTATTAGGATTGGAGAATGGCGCTGAAATTGTAAAAAAAAGAATGATGGTGTTTAATGATGGCCCTAATATAGAGATGTTTGAATTTGTACAAGCCAACCAAAAAAGCGCCGTAAATTTACAAGATATTGGTTATACACATATTTCGTTTTACGTGGATGACTTTGAAACATCGCTTAATAAAATTAAACAAGCTGGGGGACGACCTATCTCTGAACCTCATAGTAATACAAAATATGAAGATACAGATGGTAATCGTACTGTATATGTGAAAACACCCTGGGGAAGTTTGATTGAATTACAAACAATACCAAATGGTTATTACTATCCTAAAGATAGCGAGGCAAGCGTATTTATTCCAGACGTGTAAGAAATATTGACACAGGAGGTCAAAAGTAATGATAAGCAAAAAATTAGATGTCGCCAACTTACCCACACCTATTCATAAGTTAGAGCACTTAAGTCAACGTTTAGGCAAAGAAATTTATATTAAAAGAGATGATTATACTGGCACAGAAATATCAGGGAATAAAGTAAGAAAGTTAGAGTATACGATACAATATGTAATTGATCATGGATACGATACGATTATTACAACCGGTGCAATCACATCTAATCATGCTAGAGCAACAGCAGCACTATGTGCAAAGTATCAAATTGAATGTCATCTCGTACTAAAAGGCACCATGAAAGCTTTTGAAGGTAATTTATTTTTAGACGCTATGTTTGGCGCACATATACATGTGATCGACGACAATCAGTCTAGAGAAATAGCGATGACTCAATTGAGACATACACTAGAAGGCAAAAATAAAACACCTTTTATGATACCAACGGGTGCATCAGATTGGATAGGCACGCATGGTTATATCAATGCCTTTGAAGAAATTTTAAGACAAGAAGCCGAATTAGGTTGTCATTTTGACTCTATTAATGTCGCCGTAGGTTCAGGTGGCACATATGCAGGTTTATGGTTTGGTAAGCACAGTAATAAAATTGATACTAAGATAATTGGCTATGCAGTCAATGAAAGTGCGGCGACCTTTAAAAATAAAGTGCAAACAATCATTAATCATTTAGATGAAAGCATAGACAAATTCGATACAATCACCATTAACGACTGTTATATTGGATTAGGTTATGCGCAAGCAACAGATGAAGAATTAGCATTTTATATTGACATTGCACAACTAGAAGGTATTGTATTAGACCCAACTTATACAGGGAAAGCTTTTAGAGGTATGGTTAAAGAAATTCAAGCAGGAAAATATGATGATCAACAAGCAATTTTGTTTATTCATACGGGTGGTTTACAAGGTTATACAGAAGAAACAAGAACACGTATTCAACAATTGCTGCCACATTTCGATAATAATTTATAATAAATTGAGATTGAGGATTATGATAACTTTTTGTAGTCTAAAGCAAATAAATTGCTAAAAAGACTGTATATAGTGCATAATATTAAACACTTTATAATTAAGGAGGGTGTTCTAAATGACGCAAACATTAACTTCTATGGATGAATATCATTCATTTATTAACAAATATCCGCTCGTAGTCGTTCACGTAATGAGAGAAAATTGTAGTGTTTGTCACGCGGTATTGCCACAAATTGAAGACTTGATGCGCGAATTTCCAGACATACCGTTAGGCGTGATTAATCAAAGTAATGTAGAATCAATTGCTGGTGAATTATCAATATTTACGGTACCAGTTGATTTAATCTTTCTCAACGGTAAAGAAATGCATCGCCAAGGCAGATTTATTGATATGCAACAGTTAGAACACCAATTATCCATGATGCATGAAAGTTTAAAATCATAAGTGAAAGTGAAATAGATAAAAATTGTATATTATAAGTGCTTAGACATCCTGTTGTTAGTGTATTAACATAAAAGTAATACTAATAATAGGATGTTTCAATTTAAAAGGATTATATTTAAAAATAAATTGCCTAAAATAAAAAAAGAGGTAAATTAAAACACAAGTATCATATATAATAAAAATAATGTATGATAAGATTAATCTATTGAATTGAGGAGGAGTATTTATGCGCATAGAAAGAATATGTCCGAATGAAGCTGAAGCGCTGTATACTTGCATGAAAAAGATTGATCAAGAGACACAATACATGCTTTATTTACCTGATGAAAGAAGTTTTAATAAAGATAGCCTGGTTGATGATATTAAACATAATTTTTATATTGGTGTTAAAACAGATGAAAATGATATCTTAGGATATTTATCTGTACATATTAGTAGGTTAGCTAAAATTAAACATATCGGTTACATCGTGACAGGCGTGTTAAATGAACAACATCATCAAGGATTAGCTACAAAGATGTTTCAAGAAACAATAAAGTGGGCAGAGCGGAAAGGGTTAAGAAGACTTGAATTAACGGTCATTACAACCAATACTCCGGCAGTTAAATTTTATGAAAAATTAGGCTTTAAAATTGAAGGTATTAAACATGAATCTATTTATATGGATCATCATTTTTATGATGAACTATATATGTCAATGATGATAAATCAATCATTTTCAATAGATTCAGCTATACTCGAACGTTAACTTAATATAAGTTATCAATACATATTAATATTTTGAGTGACCTATCTAATAATTGAGCTTAACCTTCTAGTCATAAATCAATCGTTTATTGGAGGTAGTATAAGATGCTAAAAAAAATATTAACCTTTGCAAGTGTTAGCGTGATAGCTTCATACTTATTTGCCAAGCTTATAGAAAAACGTAGTTATCAAAGCTTTTTGTATGAAATAATGATTAGAGCGACAAAGATGAAACAGCCATTTGAAAAGAAAATAAACGCACAAAAGGCGCTTGCGTCTGTAAAAGCACAAACGCAAGGCGAGTATGCAGGCACGGATTATAACTTTGACAATGCCGTTTATACTAAAAAATTGCACGATATAACCAATTATGTTGTGAATGATAGAGAAGATCATCAACAAAAAGTAGTGATATACATTCATGGTGGTGCATGGTTCCAAGATCCGCTGCCATATCATTTCGAATATATAGATATGTTGGCAACAGCATTTGACGCAAAAGTAATCATGCCAATATATCCAAAAATTCCACACGCAACTTATAAGGAAACTTTCGAATTACTAGAAGAAATTTATAGATATGAATTAGATCAAAAGATGAGTTCTGAGCGTATTGTTATTATGGGCGATTCGGCTGGAGGTCAAATAGCATTATCTTTCGCACAATATTTGAGAACGTTGGACTTACCACAGCCAAGTGATATTGTGATGATTTCACCTGTGCTGGATTGTACATTTAGTCATCCAGAAATTCATAGCTATGAAAAAATTGATCCTATGTTAGGTGTTGCAGGAAGCAAATATTTAATTAGCTTATGGGCTGACAAACTGTCATTAACGGATTGGAGAGTATCGCCAATATATGGAACATTCAATGGATTAGGAAGAATGACTATTTCAATAGGTACCAAAGAAACACTTTATCCAGATGCTGTTAAGCTATCGCGAATGTTAAATGCTCAAGGTATTCACCATAACTTTATCCCAGGATACCAACTATTTCATATTCATCCTATTTTCCCAATCCCTGAAAGAGCACAATTTATCAAAAAGTTAAAAAAGATTATAGACTAACATAATCACATATTAACACGGTAAACATTTTGGGTTGATATGATAAAACACCACGATGAGGTTTGAATTCATTGAATATATATTTAGAGGTTTTTCAACAATTTCATTCACATGTCTTTGATATATTATTTGTAGGAATAAGTACTGAAGTTTCCATTGGTAGTGTATGTTGAGCCATATTATAACCATTATACATAAGTTACCTTGGTAATTTAGTATAGTTAGTGTTAATTAAATTATCAAAGTGACTTGTTTTTAAGTGTTTTAATGTAAAATTACATATGGATGCGTTGTATTTTGGCGAGATGCTTGAGGGAACAGGATAAGTTGAAGACGACAGGCTGAAGCTGTCCCCATAAAAGAGCGAGCCAACAATCCGAAGTATTGAGTAACAAAAAAGCACGCAGATGAATTGATTTAAATCATTTGCGTGTTTTTTTCTAGGATTTATGTACCAAATTCTATTATGTTTTTATAAGATTATATCAAAAGCGTAATGATGGCCGATTTATAATCATGCTTATTTTGAGTTATTTAAATAAGTAGAGAAGAAATCTGTAAATAAATCAACAAATGTTAGATATACATCTTTTTCCACATGCTCATCTACTTGGTGTGCTTGGTTAACAGCACCGGGACCAAACATAATAAATGAAAAGTTTTCATCTTTGTCTACCAGTAAATCAGACGCGTCGGTAACACCAGGTGAAGCTTCAGTTGGTAATGTAGTATTTAAATATTTTTCTCCCATTTCAACAGCAAGTTCAGTCAATTTATTTTCTCCTGTAGTATAAACAGGTGGTCTAGACATGTATGTGTCAATATCAATATCCGTTTGTTCAGTTTCGACTTGCTTTAAGATTTCATTGAAATATGAGATGAATTGTTCGTTATCATGTTCAGGGATTGTACGAATATTAAATTCAGATTCAGCATGTTCTGGAATTGAATTTACTTGGTTACCACCGTTGAAAATTGTGGCATTCATAATTGCATTGCCTAACAAATCATTGCTTTTAGTGAATTTTTCAAAGCCCTCATCAGCTTTATAAACAAATTTTACTAATGGTGAAATTGCATTGAAACCTAGCTGTGGCATAGAACTATGTGAAGCTTTACCACGGGAAGTGACACGAATGTCCATAGAGCCTTTGTGTGCATAGATAATTCGATCTTGAGAAGGCTCAGCAATCACAAGTGCATCGACATCATTCATGTATCCTTTATCTTGAAAAGTTTTTGCACCTTCACCTACAATTTCTTCACCAGCAGTTGCCAATAAACGAATTTTCCCATGTTGTAATAAGTTTTGATCATGAATATCTATCATACTGATGACTAATGCTGCTAAACCTGATTTCATATCAGCTGAACCACGACCATACAGTTTGCCATCAACTTCAGTAAGTTTGAATGGATCATATGTCCATTTACTTTCATCACCAGCAGAAACAACATCCATATGACCAGAAATGCCCAATATTGGGCCATCTTTACCGATTTCAGCCACTAAGTTTGCACGACTGTCGTTAATTTTAATGATGTCGGAATTTATGTCATGTTCTGCTAATAACTTTTGCAGATATTCACAAACTTCGATTTCATTGTTATTAACGGATTTAATGCTAATCAAGTCTTCTAAGATTTGAATTTTCTCTTGATCAGTAAACTTACTCATAATAAAAACCCCATTTCAGATATAATAAGAAAACTAACACCATAATTATATCTGAAAATTCAGACTGTTTGAAATTAAACCCCTCCGTAAAAAGGCATAATAATGAGAATTTGAACAAATTGTCAAAAATAAGTTACAAAAATTAAACATGGTTTTTAGATGCGTCATTATCTAAAGACCATGTTTTTATCGTTTTATATTGGTTGATTGTTGGTTGACCTATGTGTTTAGATTGCAAATGTTTAGGGGTAGAACGATTTTCTTGTGTAGATGAAGTAGATGGTTCGGAAGATTTTGTGGTGTTGTTAGTCTCATCTACATTTTCAATATGTCTCGTATTATCTGTATCAAGTACTGCACCACGCATATCATTGCCTTGGAAACTGCCTACTAAAATCATGATTAAATAACCACAAGTTATAAGCGCAACAATAATGAGATAGAGTGAAACAGTTAACTTTACAGGTTTGCTCATGTCCATCCTCCTAGAATATCTTTAATTCCTTTCACCCTTAAGATAACATTCGAATTTTAATAATGTGTAAATTTCAAGTAAATATTATATTTCGTATTTTTAACTTTAATTAGTAATTGATGAAAAATTTTTATATTATTTTTTGCTTAAAATTTTTAACTGAAGAAAAAGCATTATCGTTGATATGAAAGTATTTAATATAATCTTTAATATAATTTTACATTAAATGTAAATGTGTATTTACATTCAATTAACAGTTAATTTATAGACTTTATATAAAATCAACAACTACGTGGTAGCATGTCATTATTGAAAGGTATAATGATTAGATTATAAATTTAAGGTCATTTTTGTAATGGTTTTTGGCTAAATTAATGATTTTAGCATGTAATTAATAAATACGCTGATGAAAAGAGGGACAGAGTTTGCTACTAATCATAATTTGTGTAGGCGTTATTCTATGGTTAGGAATTGTCGAGAAACGAAGACATTCTGACAGATTAGAAAAGATTCCTATACGTATTAATATAAATGGTATTAGAGGTAAATCAACGATTACACGCTTGATTTACAGTATTTTGCGGGAAGATAAATACCGCGTGATTGGTAAAACAACTGGTACAGATGCACGTATGATGTACTGGTTTACACCAAGAGAATATCCAGTATATAGGAAACCTCAGGGTGCAAATATCGGCGAACAACGAGATATCGTCAGAAAAGTTGTGAAACAAAGAGCTAACGCATTAGTCAATGAGTGTATGGCAGTTAATCCAGACTATCAAATTACATTCCAAAAAGATTTAGTGAAAGCGAACATTGGTGTCATTGTTAATGTGATGGAAGACCATATGGATGTGTTAGGGCCAACTTTAGACGAAGTTGCTCAAGCATTTACAGCAACGATTCCATATAAAGGACATCTCGTGGTAATGAAGGACGACTATACTAAATTTTTTGCTAAAGTAGCTAAACGGCGTAAAACAAAATTAATTGTAGTCGATAAAGAAGAAGTACCAGAATCATATTTACGAGAATTTGGATATATTGTCTTTCCGGATAATGTAGCAATTGCAATGGGAGTTGCTGAAGCATTAGGCATCGACAGAGACACTGCCTTAAGAGGTATGTTAAACGCACCACCAGATGTAGGTGCTGTTGAAGTTAAATACTTTAATGCAAACAATACAACGAATGTCTATGTGAATGCCTTTGCAGCAAATGAGCCACAATCTACTAAAGCAATTTTAAATAAAGTAGAATCATATAATTACCCATATCAAAGAATTGTTATAATTTTAAATTGTCGCTCAGATAGGGTAGATAGAACCCGACAATTTGTAGAAAATTTCATAAAAGATGTACCGTTCGATACATTAATTTGTACTGGAAAAAGTACCCAAATGGTATCGGAAGTGATGAGAGAATTACCCGATAAAAAATATTTGAATTTTGAAGGTAAAAATATAAGTGAAGTTGAACGTGCGCTTTATGCAGAATCACATAATGCTTTGATATTCTGTGTTGGTAATATTCATGGACCAGGAAAAGAAATCGCACAATATATAGAAGGGATACATTAATATGATAGGTTCAGAGTTATATTTTTCATTATTCGTGGGGATTGTTTTAAGCCTCATATTTGCCGAAAAATTCGGCATTAGTCCTGCTGGATTAGTTGTTCCAGGATATCTAGCGCTGATTTTCGATCAACCAATCATGCTGCTATCTGTACTAATCATTAGTTGCATTACATATTTTATTGTGAACCATGGTATTAGCCGCTTTGTTATTCTTTATGGGCGTAGGAAATTTGCTGCAATGATATTAACTGGAATGGTTTTAAAATTTATATTTGATTTAATTTATCCATTAACGCCATTTGAGATGGTAGAAATGTCCGGTATTGGTGTTGTAATACCAGGTATCATCGCAAATACTATACAAAAACAAGGTGTCGTAATAACTTTATCTACGTGTATGTTATTAACATGTATTACATACATTGTCTTATTCTTTTATAGCTTTATTAATTAGTAAGGAGCAGATATATGAAGCAATCTAAACGATTTTCTATCGATGAGCGTGTTTTGAAGTGGACAAAGCGCCATAAAAGAAGGAATTCCATATATACCGGCTTGATATTAATTATAGCGATCATTTTGTTAGTATTTGTATTAAAGCAACAGGATTTTGAACCTGTTAAAGCTATGAATAAAGGAAAAGATGAAATTAAGCTAACATATCTAGGTAATGTGGAATTAAACAATCATACAAGAAAAAACAATATTAATGATACTTTTAGTGCTGTCGAAAACATGTTGAAAGATAGTGATTATTCTACAGCAAGCTTGAATTTAACCAAGTTTTCAGATGATAGAAAAACAAATATTAATAAAAATTTAGAAAATGTAATGTTTTTAAAAAGCTTAAATATTAAAAGTTTAAATATTATAAATCAAGTTACTGATAACATTACAGCAAGAGATTTTAGTAAAGCTGTTGAGGCACAAAATGGATATAATTTTTTAACTGGTAATGGTTCTAATCCTATCAACAGTAAAACAGTACAACAAACAGTAAAAGGTAAAAAAGTAGCTAATGTTTCCTTTACAGACGTTGAGTCTGATTACACAGATCCTTTAAAAAACACTACATCCATTAGCTTGGAACCTAATATTTATGTTCCATTAATAAAAAAATTGAAAGAAAAAAATGATTATGTAGTCGTTAATGTGGACTGGGGTATAACCGATGAAAGGTCAGTAACAACAAGGCAAAAACAGTATGCACACTCACTCGTAGATGCAGGTGCTGATGTCATCGTCGGACATAACACAGTTGTTCAGGAAATTGAAAATTATAAAGATGCCAGCATTTTTTATAGTTTAGGTAATGTAACTTCAGAAGGTTTTTTATCAAAAAATAAACAAGGTTTAGCTGTCCAACAGAATTGGAACGGTAAAAATTCTAAATTCATGATTACACCTATCAAATCAGTGGGCGGTAAATTGACTAAATCTACACCTAACAAAATTGAAGAAACAAAATTATTAAATAATATTAAAGGTGACAATATAAATCTTAAAAAAGAGAATGGAGGTTATACGTATGAACATTAAAGATCATTGGGTAAGTATTACAATAATTGCAGTTGTGTTGATAATATTCTTGCTAATTGTATTCGCTAGAGCGAACGAAGGTTTAGACCGTTATGAACAAAATGAACTTAAATCTTCACACCATCAATATTTATCTAAAGGAGCTTAGCTATGAGTATTTATAATAAAAAAACGCTCATCGTAATATTACTCCTTACTATTATCATATCCTTTGCATTTTATATGATTACAAAAAAGGATAATTATGATAAAGATGATTTATATGAAAATAAAATTGCGGATCATCAACAAGACATATCGGATAAAAATTACGGTGTAGCTTCAAATAATCCGATTGCTACACGTGTTGGAGAAAAAATATTGAAAGATGGTGGTAACGCAGTTGACGCGTCAATCGGAGTGTCATATGCCCTTGCTGTCACTGAACCACACTCTTCTGGCCTAGGCGGCGGAGGTGCGATGCTGGCTTACGATGGTCAAGAAAATGTTGCACCAAAACAATGGCAGTATAAAGATATTTCTTCTTTTAATTACAAGCAAAAAGATAAAATTGGTGTTCCAGGTTTCGTTCGAGGTCTTGAAGACGCTCATAAAGAGGCAGGAAAAATGGATAGAAAGAAAATCATGAACTATGTTATTCCTTTAGCTGAAGAAGGCTTTGAAGTTGATTCAGAATTAGAAAGAAGTTTGAAACTATATGGTTCAGATGTAGATAGAGATTCACCTTTCTTTGAAGGAGAGCAAACCAAAAGAGAAGGTGATGTCATTAAGCAACCAGCTTTAGCTAAAACATTAAAAGGGATTAGAGATAACGGGCCTAATTATTTCTACGATAAAGTTGGTAAAAGTATCACTAAGCAAACGGATGACAAACTGACCGAAAAAGATTTCCAAAGTTATAAAACAGAGAAAAAAGAGCCAGTAAGTACAGACTATTTAAATAATAAAGTTTATGCTGCATCTAATCCTTTAGGAGGGTCACTGATGCTACAAGGTTTAGAAATTGATGAAGCTACTAATAATCAAGCAGCTCAAGGTGATCGTTTGGATTATATCACGGGTATTTTAAAATCTAGAGACTTGATGTATCGAAATAGGGATATTGTAAATGGGCAAGATGAAGACTATGATGAATATCTTTCCCAAGATTACCTGTTAGGTAGATTAAATGAAATTAATTTTGAAAGTAATTTCAATACAAATAACATCGATAATACGAGCACAACACACTTTGTGGTTGTTGATAAAGATGGACAGTTGACAAGTACAACGAATACGTTAGCAAGCTTCTTTGGTTCAGGGGAGTATGTAAAAGAAGGATTCTATATGAATAATTCATTAAGTAACTTCTCTTCTAATCCATCTAGTCCAAATTATGGTGCTAAGCATAAGCAACCACGCTCATTTACTTCACCGAGCATCGTAGTTGGACCTGATTATTACATGGGTATAGGAACGCCAGGTGGTAACAAAATTCCGACTACGCTCAATGAGGTTATTATTGATTACTTACGTAGCGATGGCACACTACAAGATTCTATTGATAAACCACGTTTTTATAACGATGGAGGAAAAATCTTTTACGAAAATGCCACAGATCAGCAAGATATAGACATTTTCAAAAGTTTAGGATTTGAAATTGAAGAAAAACGTAATGACCCTAACTTTGGTAGTGTACAAGCTGCACTATATAATAAAAATGATAAAACAGTAGAAATCGGTCATGATGTGGGTAACAGGTAGATTTTTTTAAAAAATGTATAAAAAAAGTCCAAGGCATCAAATGATGTCTTGGACTTTTTTATTGAGTTTTAATTTCTATCATTCATGTACTGTGCTTATTTGAGAAATTATTATATAACGTACGCGCAAAGATAATAACTACAACAATTGCACCTATGTAACCTACAAATGGGTATATAATGGAAACTAATTCTCCAAAAGGTAAAGTACCACAAATAATAAAAATAACACCTAACACAACTGTAACAGGCACGCTAAGTTTTGCTGGAAAAATTTTCATAAATTCATTTTTAACTAACCAATACATTGGGGCAGTTGTAGAATAAATACCCAATAAAATACATACTGAAAATATAAATGCTATCAATGGCGCAATCGTATTACCTAAATAAAGTACAGGAACCTCTAATTCAAATACATGATCAGAATGCACTAATAGTGCAATAATCATTACAACCACAGTTAGCATCAACACAGAGCCACCAACAATACCTGTAATGCCTGCTTCTTTTCTACTATTAGATTGTTGACCAAGCTGTGAAAAGAAAATACTTCCTGCTAAGATGTTATAACAGAAAAATAAACCGCCAGCTTGCCACCAATGTGTTGTTGGTTGTAAATTTTTAGCGCTTTCTGGTAAATAGAGCATATTAGATAAATTACCGATATTTGAGAAAAAGACAATTAGACAAATACCTATTGTCAAGATGACGATAATCGGACCTACAGTACCAATAATATCAACCAATTTTTTTAAACCTAAAATCACTGTAATCATTGCAATAATGCCCATACCTAGTACACCAACTAGATTGGGAAGATGGAATTGCTCTGCAACTACAGCTCCTGTACCAGCAATCATGATGACAACAATGCTAAAAATAAAAATAATTGTAAAGTATTCAATCATTGTTCCCAGGATATTGCCACAATAATACTTAAATATTCTGCCAGGTTGTTTTAATTGAAGATCAAATCCCTTCATCATTAAAGTTGAACCAAGTAAACAGAACAATAATGCGCTAACTAAAGCTCCGAATATACCATATATGCCAAAGGAAGCAAAAAATTGCATCACTTCTTGTCCTGTTGCAAAACCAGATCCTATGAGATAAGCGATGTAAGCACCGCTAAGTTTTATAATATTTGTGAGTTTAATTTGTTGTTGCATCATTGATTCCCCCAATTTTACCAACCTTGACCAGCAATGTCGTAATTATCTAATTTTCCAGATGCTAAATCTTCAATTGCAGATTCTAAGACATTTAATGCCGTATCAAGTTGGTTATACGTTATGACTAATGGAGGTTGGAAACGCAGTACGTTTCCAGCTACTGCAATAATCACAACGCCATTATCAAAACAGCGATTACAAACTTTTAATGCCGCTTCCGCATCACGTGTTTTACTATCTTTATCAGCAACGATATCAATACCTATCGACAATCCTTTGCCTCTGACGTCCCCAACTGCTTCGAATCGTTCGATCCACGTATCCATGCGTTTGCGTACATATTCACCTTTTTCTGTACTCGCTTGAAGTAAATGCTCATCCTCAATCATACCAATTGTAGCCAAGGCCGCTTCACAGCTTACTGGGTTAGCTCCTGTTGTAAACAAATGTGCTGGCGCTTCTAATGTGTCCATGATTTCAGCACGTCCTATAATTGCAGACATAGGTAGTCCACCTGCTAATGATTTTCCAAAGGTAATCAAATCCGGTTCAATATGATAATGTGAAACTGAACTCCATTCGCCAGTTCGACCAAGACCTTGTTGGATATCATCCACTGCTAATAAAATGCCATATGTCTTGCATAAATCTTGTAAAGCTTCAAAGTAGCCATCTATTGGCTCTAATAATCCCCCGTCACCTTGTATTGTTTCAATAACGATACAAGCTACTTCATCAGCAGGTACATACTTTTCAAACATTTCTTTAAGTGGCGCGAGGTATTCATCAACGGTGTTAGCGTTTGGACTACCAAACATGCCTCTGTAGCTATCAGGGAATGGAATATGATAAAAGCCTGGCAACATTGGACCATATTTTTTTCTCATGTTTAGGCTTATTGCGGACATCGATAATGACCCATAAGTTGATCCGTGGTAAGCATTCACGAAACTGATGATATAAGGTCTTCCTGTATATGCTCTTGCAAGTTTTACGATACCGTCATTTGCATCTGAACCAGAAAGTCCGAAAAGAACACGTTTTTCGTAGTTTCCTGGTGCGATTTCACAGAGTTTCTTAGCAAGTTTAACTAAAGGCTCATGATACATATAAGCAGGCGTATAGTGTATGAATTTATCTACTTGTGATTTAATAGCATCTGACACTGGTTGGGGTGCATGCCCTACATTTTGTGAGCTAGCACTAGCAAGTAAATCGATATATGTATTGCCGTCCATATCAACAAGTGTTGCACCATAACCATGAGAAATAGCTAATGGATAATATTTTATTCGTCCTGGTTTAGCAAAATACTGACTATCTTCATTGATTAATTGAGTGGCTTTTTCCATTCTGTCCATAAATATCATTCCTCCCATGTATTACTCAATATAAATTGGTTTAAAAGTTATACAAATTCAATTCGCACCTTTAACTTCATATCCCGTTTTTTAAAGAGTGAGGTGTTATTAAATATGTTTTATATAATTTCATTAATATTCTTAAATATAATGAAATGGTGATACGTATGAATATACTAAGAAAATTCGGAATTGTAAATATATTCTGAAAATTTAAAGTTGAATAACACTTAAAATTTGTAATATGACACATATAATCTTGCGTAATGCATTGTATGAAGACAAAATATACATTTATTAAAATTTTAGAGAAATGATGTATTGATAATTGGGCAAAACATAGGGAAGATGAAATATATAAAACTATGAAATGGATAGTTAGGTTTTGAGAAGTTTTTCGTTTATAATATAAATGATATGAGCGATACAATTCGATGTAATTGATAATTGTTTTCAATTATAGTATCTTGAGTCTACACTAATGTTATAGCATAGTCATGTTTACTTGTATTAATAATATTTATCGTTATATGTAAAGAGGGAGTTTTAGATGAACAATAGTAAGATAGAAGTTAAAGATTTAATAAATATAGGACTCTTTACGGCTATATATTTTATTTTTATAGCACCTCCTGGCATTTTAGGTATTATACCTATATTCATGTTATTGCTTCCTGCAATGGTTGGTTTAGTAGGTGGCATACCTATTATATTACTAATATCAAAAGTTCAAAAATTTGGTGCATTGACAATATGCGGAACGATTGTAAGTCTTATTTTAGCTATTATGGGACATCCATGGATTGCGTTGGTATTTAGTATTCCTGTGATATTATTAGCTGATGGCTTAATGGCTATGAAACGTTATAAAAGTTGGAAACACAATTGTTTAGGGTACATTCTCTTTTCCTTTTGGCCCATTGGTACATTTATACCATTTTACTTTATGAGAAATTCATATTTATCCTTTATTCAAGATAAATACGGTATTGAATATGAGCAAACGGTCGCCACTTTATTTTCTGTAGAAATGATACCAGTTATTATTATTACTACAATCATTGGTGCATGGATCGGCGTTTATATAGCAAAATTAATTTTAAAAAAACATTTCAAACGTACAGGTATGATTTAACATGTATAGTCAAACGATCCCACAAAGCCACTTACTAAATTTAGATCCTAGAATTAAAATTGCGCTTATCTTGATGATATCACTCGTTGCATTAACAGGCGGCGTTACAGGTGTTGAAGTGTATTTAAGGGCAGTAATCATACTTGTGCCAGCATTATTATTATTATGTATTAAAAAATATACTATAGGGCTAGTCATCTTGATATTAACTGTGATGGCGTGGTATGGAGAAGCGTTTGTAACGATTGATGGTAACCAAGTTGCTACATTGTTAATTTTTGTACCGGCAGGCATCATAACACGTTTTTTACCATCCCTCGCAATGGGCTATTATATATTTAAAACCACACAAATTGAAGTGCTAATAACAGGTTTAGAACGAATGAAATTGTCTAGAAAAATCACGATTCCAATTGCCGTTATGTTTAGGTTTTTACCGACAATTAGAGAAGAATCGGCTGCTATAAAGGATGCTATGAAGATGAGAGGTATATCTTTGAAAATTGCTTTTATACATCCAATACAATATGTTGAATATCGAGTTGTTCCATTACTAAACAGTGTTGTGAAAATTGGTAACGAATTAACTATTGCTTCAATTACACGTGGGTTGAATTTAACGCATAGACGTACATCAATCATTTCGCTTAAAATACGTTGGTTAGATTGGTTGTTGTTAGTGTTAATACTGTTCCTTTGTATCATTTATTATGTAATGTGAGGGTAGGATATGATTCAATTTAAAGACGTATCTTTTAAATACGATGAAAGCAAAAGTAAAATATTAAATAATATTAACCTTACTATTGATGATGGTGAGGTTATTTGTTTAACAGGAACTTCAGGTTGTGGAAAAACAACTTTAACAAGGTTGCTAAATGGTATTATTCCTAATTTTTATAAAGGACAGATAGAAGGTCAAATTTTAATAAATCATAAAGATGCACAGCAACAAGATGTTTATGAGTTAACACAGCAAAGTGGTTCAGTTTTCCAAAATCCAAGATCACAATTTTTTTGTTTGAATACGACAAGTGAACTGGCATTTGAACTTGAAAATTATGGTGTATCAGCTAGTCGGATTATGACACGAATCAAAGAAACCGCTGAACAGTTTAATTTTAAACACCTTTTAGATAGGGATATATTTAATTTGTCTGGCGGTGAAAAGCAATTGCTAGCTTGCAGTGCTATTCAAGTATATGGTCACGAATTGATTATTTTGGACGAGCCATCGTCAAATTTAGATTTTAATACAATGTTAAAGTTACAACAAATGATCGAAACTTGGAAAGCGGAAGGTAAAACAATTATTATTGCTGAACATCGATTACACTATTTAACTAAAATAGCTGACCGTTTTATGATAATGGATGACGGAAAAATAAGTGCAATTTATGAAAATGAACAATTTAATAAGTTATCAAATAAACAATTAGCAAAGCTAGGATTAAGAGCTATTCATTTAGAACAATTGCAAGTAAAAACTAAAGTGAATAATAAAGTGGGTTACTTAAGTTTACAAAATTACTATTTTAGATATAAGAGAAGGCAAAAATTAGCTTTAGATATAGATGATATCAGTATCAGTAAGGGAAAAGTGACAGCGATTATTGGCCATAATGGTTCAGGTAAATCAACATTTGCGCGCTGTCTAACTGGAGTCGAGAAAAAATTTAAAGGGACTATTAATACTGGAGAAAAGTGGGTAACACCACAACAAAGTCTTGCAGAAGCTTATTTGGTATTTCAAGATGTTAACAATCAATTATTTGCTGAAAGTGTGGAAGAAGAACTGAGGTTAAGTAATCCAACTTTAAATGATGAGACAATTAAGCGGTGTTTGCAAAACTATAGTATTTCTGAACATCTAGACAGACATCCTTTGTCACTGTCTGGAGGTGAGAAGCAGCGTTTAGCTATTGCTAGTGCAGTAGAAACGAAAAGGGATATATTGATTTTTGATGAACCTTCTAGCGGTTTAGATGGTCACCATATGCGGGAAATGAGTACAATTATTAACCAATTGGCAAATGAAGGACACACAGTATTAGTTATAACTCATGATTATGAAATGTTACTCGCTTGTGCAGATGAAGTGCTTCATTTAGAAAAAGGAAAAGTAAAAAAGCAATATGAAATTAACAACGATACAATTGAATATTTACAATCATTTTTTAATATCATTTGAAAAATACAAGATGTAAATAATTAAACGAGATAGATATTATTGATATCTATCTCGTTTGTTATGTTTTTAATGTATTTTTGATAAATCAAGAATTAATCGGAAACATGATATATTTTATTTCTGATTTTGTAACTGTAATAGTTAGTAAATTATGATAACTATGCATCGTTAACTTAGAAAGTGGAGTATTAGCCTTGTTGATTTGTTCGAGAATTTTGGAATCAATAGCGCTTAAGTCCAGGTTATTTGGGATCAAATGTGAAATGATACCATGATTTTCGTTAAGCACTCGTGTGTAAACTGGAAAATCAGTGATGTAATTATGAACAATATTTGCAATTAGGTCAGATGTTGGTGTTGAATAGTTTAAACTATTAAATAATAGCATGTGAAAATGATGTTTAGATTTACCAATTAAACCATAAGGGAATTTAGCAATTTGCAAATTTAAAAAAGGTTTTAATAAACTGAAAACGTGAACGATTGGCATGGTACTACAATTATGATTAATCAGCATAAATTGTTCATCATCTTCAGAAAAATATGGAAATGCAAAGCCACCAATTAATGTTTGAAAATCAATTAGCAAATGCATCAGTAAGATATGTGGCGAAATGGACATATCTTTATAATAATGTTTTAAATTGGAATGTGTGAGATTATTAAAAACCACTTTTTTGGCAATAGTTGGATGTAATTGGTTTAAAAATAACATAATGGTCTGATGGGTATCAAAAGCATTATCAGCGTTGAACCAGTTTCTTGATATAATGTTTTTTAGTAAATACCAATCTGTATCAATGAAATAAAAATCAGCATTTAATGAACTAATATTTTTTTGAAATCTTGAAAAGTTGCCACTGTTTTCCAAGATATGTCCAACATTAACCGCACATTTTATAGTGGGGAACTGTTGTTTAAAGTTATCAATTAATCTTTGATCATTTTTAAATGTTTTATGGTTTGTTTCAATAAGTAAACTAACATTTGAAATATGTTCATTAAGCAGCGTTAATGAAGTCAATAGTTTTATAATTTGGTAATCAATTGATTGTGAAAAGGATGGATTATCAACTTTCAAAGTTATTTCAAAACCTTTGATAAGCAATTGTTTGATTGCTGCAAATACATTGTGATGGTCTAATTTGTTTAAATCATCGAAATTAGTGTGAAGTAAAATTAAATTTGGTTTTGAAATTAGCGATAGCATATTAATTGAAAAAGTAGATTGATTAAATGAGATTAACTTATGTAAATCATTAAACGTGATAAAAGTACGTGTCATATTAAATTTCTGAGTATACTTCAGTTTATTCAAGACGATTTGATTAGACGAAATATGTTGATTATGAGAAAAATTATATAATTTGTTGATAGTCTTGCTTAAGTTGGGAGTGCTTAACGAAACTTGGTATAGTGAATTTAAATCATTTTTTCTGAATTGATGAATATAGAATTTTGGCGGCATCTTTATATAGAATTTGAAATTTTTAGAATATGTACTAACATTAGTGAAACTATATTTTAATGCGACGTCGTAAATGCTTTGTTCTTTCTCTAATAAATCAAATAAAGATAATGCAATTTTAAGAGAACTTGTATATTGTTTGAAGTTCATATTTAATATTTTGGAAAATAAAATAGATATATATGATTGTGATATATAAAAAGCATTAGATACTTGTTTTGTAGTTAAAGGTTCATTGATGTGTTTATGTATGTATTGAGTCAAACGTTGAACCAGAGGGTGTTTAGTATACAAAATAGGTAGATATTGATCGTCTAAATCAACTTTTGCTTCTTTAAGTAAAAACTCAATAATATTAGATATATAAAGATGCATACATTTTCTATTTTGAGTATGATTCTGTAATTTTTGCAAAACTAAATTTCGAAATTGCTCTATATATTTAATTTGTTTGATATCAAACAAAGCATTAGCGATGGATTTATCTTTTTCTATAAATAAAGGTAATGGAATCTTAAGTTCTATTAAATTATCAATATCGATATATTGATAAAGGTCTGCATTATTGATTATACAAGCGTGATCAATAGTTATCATCGATCCATTTAAATTTATTTTACATGATTTATTTATAGGAATTAAAATAATAATTTCATTTATGCATCTTGCCAACTCAGTCATATAATGATTTTTTATTGATAGAGAGCTTATCACAAAGATCACCTTTACTTTATTTTGTTACACTCACAATTAAATGATTAACGTTATTGTACAACCGACACAGACAAAATAGTTAGGTTACAAATAAAGTTTGTTAAAATGATATTAAGAATTAATAATTCGTATTTTGGATATGAGTATAGATAGAAAAATCACTATTTTGGAAAATAAAATGCCTTTTGAAATAATAAAATGATAGGTTTCTATTTAATTTACTTGAAAATGAAAAAATCTCAATATTTATGGTAGCGCTTGCATTTATTGTGGTGAATATATATAATGAATCTAGCTGACATGAATAAGTCGAAGCAAATAACTTAAACGTTTAAGGTGAGTGGCATGGAAAAAAATAAACCTACACTTCATGATGTAGCAAAAGTTGCTGGGGTATCAATTGCGACCGTTTCCAATGTATTGAATAACAAAAGTACTGAATTAGGTAAAAAGACGAGGCAGAAAGTATTAGATGCAATTGATAAATTGCATTATGAACCGAATCAATTTGCAAGAAGTTTAAAAACAGGGCAGTCTAATTTAATTGTTTTTATTGTACCTGATCAAAATCCTTTTTTTACTGAGATACTGACAGAATTAAACAACGAATGTCAAAAACATCAATTGCATGTAGCTGTTGTGTCGTCTGAGGAAAACGAGTTAAGACAACAAGCGTTGATAGAAACATTTATCGCGCAAAATGTAAGCGCTATTATATTAGTTCCAGTGAAGTCTAAATTAAAATTTAAGAAAGAGTGGAGCCAAACACCTATCTTGACTATAGATAGGAAAGTAGATGGTACATATTTACCTTCTATAAGCGTGGATAACAAGAAAGCAGCGTTTGATGCAACTCAGAGAATTATTGATAGTACCTGTAAAAATATAGGGTTACTGTTAGCGAATCCTGATATAAGCACAACGTCAGAACGGAAATCTGGATATGAACAAGCGTTGAAAAAAAATAATATTAAGTTAGATGAGCAACTCATTTATTATAGCAATCAGCAATTGGGTACGGATGCACAAATTGACAGTGGGTATCATGCGACTAAATCATTAATTAACAAACAGGTTCAAGCTGTTGTGGCAACTAATCATTTATTGTTATTAGGTGCTTTACAAGCAATAAAAGAAAGTGGCAAAAAAATTTCTCAAGATATGATTATCATTGGTTTTGATGATAGTTACTGGAATGAAATTTATACTCCAAAATTATCTGTCATTTCACAACCTACAAAAGAGATAGGTCGTGTCGCAGGCGAAATGATCAATCATCTAATTCAAGGGGAAAATGTCTCTTCGATTGAACTAAATACAAAACTAATCATACGTGAATCTTGTTCATTTATAAAAGATAAGTCATTATGATAAAAACTAAAATGTATTCCAAGTCTGATACTTGTTGATTGTTGTTATGATTATATACATTGGAGTAGATATTGTATTATGAATTGTTTAAACAAGACGGGTTTTTGAAATCATTTGATTTTAATCCCGTTAACTTAATCGCTAAAACTTAAACGTTTAAGTTTATTTTAGTTATATTTTTAAATAAGGGGGAAATATTTTGAATAACATTACAATTTCTAAAGATAGTCCAAAAACATGGATGGGAATCCCGAAAATTATTTTTATTGCACTTATAGCTATATTTATTTTTATGACAGGAGATGGGATCGAACAGGCATTTTTATCAAAAAATATTGTTGATATCGGTTTTTCTGGTGGTCAAGCTTCCTTAGTGTTTACAGTCTATGGCGTGATGGTAGTTGTGGGTTCTTGGTTAGCGGCTGTTTTATCTGATGTTTACGGTCCTAGGAAAATAATGGCTTTAGGAACAATAATATGGTTAATTTTCCACGTGCTTTTTTTAGTGTTTGGAATAGGAATGGAAAATTTGCCTATGATGTTAGTGTTATATGGTATTAGAGGATTAGGTTATCCTTTGTTTTTATATGGTTTCTTAGTATGGGTAACCTATATCACTGATAAAGCAAGATTAGCCACAGCAATTGGTTGGTTTTGGGCAATGTTCTCAGTTGGAATGGGGGTAATTGGTACTTATTTACCTAGTTTCACTATTCCATTTATAGGTTTTAATGGAACACTATGGATGTCATTAATATGGATTTTTATAGGAGGTTTAATTGCATTTATCGTTGTAGGAAAACGGGATGTAAAGCCGAATATAACGCTTTCGGTTAAACAAAGATATACTAAAGTATTAAAAGATATCGGCGTAGTTTATAAGAATCCAGAAATTATTAAAGTCTTTATCGTACGCATCATTAATCAATTGTCTTTGTTTGGGCTAGTTATTATCTTTCCAGTATTATTCACGGAAACTATTGGATTTTCAATGCAACAATGGTTATGGACATGGGGAACAATGCATGTGACGTGTATCGTTGGTGATGTAGTTTGGGGTATTATTGCTGATAAAATTGGTTGGAAACGTCAAGTGATGTTATTTGGTTGTATCGGTTGTGGCATCACGACATTATTATTTTATTATTTACCAATACTTAGTGGTGATGTGTTTGCAATTGCAATTTTATGTGCAGTATTATTCGGTATTACACAATCAGCATTTGTACCTATTTTTGCAATTTTTACAGCTTTAGAGCCTGATCATATTGGTGCTACACTTTCTTCACATAATCTTGCTGCTGGATTGAGTAATTTTATTGCACCATTAATTGCCACGCTTATATTACCTTTATTCAACGAAGTTGGCGTCGTATGGGCTTTTGCTATTTGTTATTTCGTAGGTGCAGCAATCACTTATTATATTAAAGTTCATCAACCAGGCATTGGGGACGATAAAGTTGAAGCATTAAATGCACAAATTGAAAATTATTAAGAAAGGAAGATGTAAATTGGAACAGGTTGTACTTGGTATAGACATAGGTACGAGTTCAGTTAAAATTATTGCTGTGAATAAAAGCGGTCATGTTATTGAACAATCAAGTATTCCTTTGAAATTGAGTCAGCCATATATTGGCTACAGTGAACAAGATCCTGAATCATGGGTGGAGGCAGTAAAAGAAGGTATAAAAAAGTTAATAAATACAGAGACAATGACAAATAAACGTATTAGCGCCCTTTCGTTTTCTGGACAAATGCATGGTTTAGTACCACTGGATAAAACATACCAACCTATTAGAAATGCAATACTATGGAATGACACTAGAACTACTAAACAATGCGAGGAATTAGAAAACAAATTTGGGAAGACACTTTTAAATAATCCTATACTTGAAGGTTTTACATTACCTAAACTTTTATGGATGAAACAGAACGAACCAAATTATTGGCAACAATTAGAAGTATTTTTGTTACCTAAAGATTATGTACGCTATCGACTAACAGGTCATATTGCTATGGAATATAGTGATGCAGCAGGTACGCTTCTTTTCAATCCAAAAACAAATGACTGGGAAAAAGAAATTGGGGACAAGTTGGAACTTGGTGATATATACCCACCGTTAGTACAGTCGCATAGTTATGTAGGTAATGTTACAGAAATAGTTAAAAAAGAACTAAACATTAAAGAAGATATTGCTGTTTTTGCTGGTGGTGCAGATAATGCATGTGGCGCTTTAGGTTCAGGTGTTATTAATGAAGGTCAAACGTTATGTAGTATAGGAACTTCAGGTGTGATTTTATCGTGTACTACAAATAATCAAGTAGATTATGGACATAACATTCACTTCTTTAAACATGCCATGCCTAATATGTCGTATGCAATGGGTGTCACATTAAGTGCAGGTCATAGTTTAAATTGGCTCAAAGAAAAGCTTTTTAAAGCATATTCATTTGATGAAATCTTGAATTTTGCTGAGAAATCTACTATTGGAGCAAATGGTTTGTTGTTTTCACCATACATTCAAGGTGAGCGAACACCACATGGTGATGCATATATTAGAGGAAGTTTCATTGGGATAAATAGTAATACAGAAGAAGCGGATTTTGCACGAGCTACAGTGGAAGGCATTACTTATTCACTATATGAATCCATTGTATATATGAGAGAAAACGGTAGGCATATTGATGAAATTATTTCGATTGGTGGTGGCGCTAGAAGTAGTTTTTGGTTACAAATGCAAGCAGATATTTTCAATACTCAAGTCACTGCATTGAAATATGAAGAAGGTCCAGGTGTAGGAGCAGCCATGTTAGCTGCATATGGATTAGGTTGGTTTAATACAATGCAAGCATGTGCTGAAACATTTATAGCGCTAGGAGAGACATATAAACCAAATATAGAAAATCATAAAAAATATAAACAGTATTTTGAAATTTATAAGAATATATACGCTCAGACAAAAACGATAACAGAAAACTTATTAAATATTAATTAACTATTAGGAGGAATTTAAAATGAATAATAATATTCCAGAAACTATGAACATTTCATTATTAAATAAACCATTTGAGATGGAACTTAAAGAAGTAGACATTCCTAAATTAGGACCTACAGATGTTTTAGTAAAAGTGATGGCGGTAGGTGTTTGTGGATCGGATGTTCATTATTATGAACACGGTCGTGTAGGGGAATTTGTTGTTGAAAAACCATTGATTTTAGGACATGAATGTTCAGGGATCGTTGCTGATATCGGCTCAAAAGTAACACATTTTAAACCCGGGGATAGAGTTGCTATTGAACCTGGAGTTCCCTGTGGAGAGTGCGAATACTGTAAAGCTGGTAAATATAACTTATGTCCTGATGTTAAGTTTTTAGCTACGCCTCCTATTGATGGTGCTTTTAGTCAATATATAAGTCATCCTGAAGGATTTTTATTCCATATTCCTGATGCACTATCATATGAAGGAGCAACATTAAATGAACCATTTTCAGTTGGCGTACAAGCATGTAAACGTGCAAACGTTCAACCAGGTTCCACGGTAGTAATAATGGGTATGGGCCCAGTTGGTTTGATGGCTGTTGTAGCAGCAAAAGCTTTTGGTGCTACAAGAATTATAGTGTCAGATCTTGAACAAATAAGATTGGATGAGGCATTAGAACTTGGTGCAACACATGTTATAAATATTAAAGAAGAAGATGTTATTACCCGTATCAATGAAATAACAAATCATAACGGTGTAGATTATGCTTTTGAAACTGCAGGTAATCCAACAGCCTTACAAAATGCACTAGCGGTCTTGAACAATGGCGGAACTTTAGCAATAGTTGGCTTGCCACAACAAGAAAATATTGAGTTAAATATACCTTTTATCGCTAACCATGAAATTAATGTCGTAGGTATCTTTAGATATGCCAATACTTATCCAATGGGCCTTGAGATGTTATCTTCAACTGCAGCTAATTTAAATACAATGTTTACCGATTCATATGATTTGGAAGATGCACAAGAAGCAATGGAAAGAGCAAGAACCAATAAAAGCGGATCATTAAAAGTTATGGTTTATCCTAATGGGAAATTAAAGTAATAGTATTATAAGAAGATCTAAAATCACTGCCTGAAAGTGATTTTAGATCTCTTTTCAAATGAGCAACTTTAGCACATTTGTTGAGAATGCAGTGCGATACCATTAGTGTTAATGGGTGCATAAAGTTTAATTCTGGGAATGGAATATAACTATGATGATAGATGGCAATAAAAGCCTAGAGATATAGCACGAAACATTCTCTTAGAATATTATATATCTTAAAATGTATTGTTACAATATAAAATTCAAAAAAATTAAAATAAATAAATGATATGCGTTATAAATAAAAAATAGGTGCTTATTTGTAGTGATATAAAATTAAGCTTTGAATTAATTGAAGAGCAATGATAATTACTTATTTTTTTGATAAAGTTCAAATGCTTTGTACAGAAATATTAGGGAAGATACAATTAAAAATAAAGTGAATAATCCGTTAAAAATAGGATTGCTGAAAAATTGGAAAATAGTAACTGAACTTAATGATTCTAAAAATACTGAACCGGTTGTTTTTATTTGTAAGAAGTCAAAAGAAAGTAAAATCAAAGTAATCATCAACATGTAACCTACGGCGATAAAAAAGAGGTTTAGTAAATCTAATAGAAACATCCTTCTCATAACAACCAGCCTCCCTTCTTACTGTTCTATAACCGATTTGTAGTGTAATAAAGCTATATTTAAAGAAATTTACAAAAAATTAACAAACGATAGAGTGAATATCTTTACAATTGTCCTTATCAATTTACATAAAAATAAAAATGAGAATAAACTGTTTGACTTTGTTGAAATGTGATAAAGAATAAGTAAATGTGTGTTTTGAATAGGAGGTTTAAAATGTATAAAGCAATTATTTTTGATGTTTATGGAACACTTTTTGACATGTCCTCTTTAAAAAAAGTATGACGCAATTTGATGATGAACAAGCAACATCAATTTCAAAGCTGTGGAGAAAAACGCAATTAAATCACATGTTTTTAAAACAAATTATGCAAAGATATATTTCCTTTGATGAGTTAACGAAAGAAGCTTTACGTTATACAATGGATGAACACAAAATAAAATATGATCGTGAAGATATAAATAGGTTGTTTGATGCTTTTTTAAATTTAGAGTATTTTTACGAAGTACCTAAAATACTTGCGCAACTTAATAATATGAATATCGATGTTGGTATACTATCTAATGGAAATGATAATATGCTTAGACCTTTGATTGATAATTCTGAGTTAGGTGAAAATATTAATACAGTTATGAGCGTTAATGAAATTAAACAATATAAACCCAGCCCTGCAAGTTATGCATTGATTTTGAAATATCATCATCTGAAAAGAGAAGAGATATTATTTGTTTCTTCTAATTCTTGGGATGTAACGGGAGCAACCAATTTCGGTTTTGATACAGCTTGGGTGAATAGACAAAATGGACATTTTGATTATAATGGACAAAATCCTACAATAACAGTTAATAATTTAAATGAATTAATTAATTGGTTAGAGATGAATAAATAAACATTTAAGATTGTCCAGAGAGTATTTACAGTCATTAAAAGTGAAAAATCATCATAGTAATTTGAATGAAAAAAATGGATGTTAGTTTTGAATGTTTATACAATTTACTCTAGTCAAATATATGATGGTAAAATTGAAAATGTTAAATACAAAATGGCTAATCCATACGAAGTGGATTAGCCATTTATAGAGTACGCAGTTTCTGTATTAAGCTTTGTTTAGTGATCGTAAGCGTGTTATATCACGTGCTTAGTGATTTTATTTAGCCGTATTTAAATATTGTGGTAATAACTGGCTATATAAATCTATAAAAGTTAGATAAGCATCTTTATAAACATATTCATCAACTTGATGTGCTTGTCCAGTCTCACCTGGGCCATACATTACAAATGAGAAACTTTCATCTTTATCTTTCATTAAATATGATGCATCTGTAGTTGCAGTAGAAGAAGTCACATCCAGATTTCTATCAAAATAGGAATCACCTAAAGATTTAGCTAATTTTAAGAACGTATTATCCCCCTTAGTATATACGGGATCGCGGTTTACATAAGGGTTAACAGTTATATCGGCGTTACTTTCTTGGTTAACTTGATCTTTTATACTGTTAAATAACGCCTCAAATTTATTATTATCATAATCTGGTATGGTACGCATGTTAAACAGTGACTCAGCATAGGCTGGTATAGAATTGACTTGGTCGCCACCGGATATGATTGTTGAATTCATTGTTGGCGTACCGAGCAACTCACTTTTAATATCAACTTTGTTATACGCTTTATTTAAATAATGAATAAAATCGACCAATGGATTAATCGCATTATAACCTAATTCAGGCATTGAGCTGTGTGAAGATTTACCTTTGGATATCACTTGAATATCCATGGTACCTTTATGTGTATAAACAATGCCATCTTGTGAAGGCTCTGCGATTAATAGGGCTTCGACGTCATCCATATAGCCTTTTTCATGTAATAAAGCAGCGCCGTCACTCGTTACTTCTTCTCCTGCAGTCGCCATAAATCTGATAGTACCTTGATTTAATGTACCTGCTTCTTTAATTTCTATTAAACTAATTGCTAAAGCGGCTAGCCCTGATTTCATATCTGCAGAACCACGTCCGTGTAATCTTCCTTGATTATCTTCTGTAAGCTTAAATGGATCATAATTCCATAAATTTTCATCACCTGTAGTGACAACGTCCATATGCCCTGAAATACCAACCACAGGTTTTCCGTTACCAATTTCTGCAACTAAGTTAGCTCTTGTGTTTTCGCCTTCCAGTTTTTCGATTTTGGTTTGAATTCCGAATTTATTAAATAAATCTTGTAAATAATGTGCGACATCAAGTTCTTTTTCGTTCACAGATTGAATTTCAACAATGTCAGACAATATCTTTACACGCTCATCATTAGAAAATACTGACATACAAACACTTCCTTTATATATATTGAATACTTTAGTATCTACCACATTATTAATTTTTAAAACTATAAAAGGATTAATGCAAAAAAAATATGCTTTGTTAGATAATGAGTTGTGCTATACTTATAATGAATGTTTTGATTTGGACAAAGGAGCATGCGTGACATGAAAAAATGGGGAAGTAGACTTGTAACATTAATTGGTGTGGCACTCATTATAATAGCAATTTATTTATTTATGAAACCAAAGATTGATAATTATTTTACTCAAAAAGACAATGAAAATAAAATAGAACATTATGACCAACAATCTAAAAATTCTGAAAAAAAGAAAGTAGAAATACCTAAAGATAAGACAAAGATGGCAGGTTATTTATCAATTCCTGATGCAGATATTAAAACACCTGTTTATCCCGGTCCGGCCACGCCGAAACAATTAGATAGAGGCGTAAGTTTTGTGGAATCAAACGAATCATTAGAGGATCAAAATATCGCAATTGCAGGTCATACATTAACGGGTCATTCGGATTATCAATTTTCTAGGTTGCCTGAAACGAAAAAGGGAAGCAAAGTTTATTTTAAAGTTGGAGATGATCGAAGAACGTATCAGATTACTAAAATTTATGATGTAAAACCAGATGAAGTTGAAGTGTTGGACGAACAAGCATCGAATAAGAAGCAACTAACATTAATTACATGTGATAATTACAATGAACAAACAGGTGAGTGGGAAGATAGAAAAATATTTATTGCCGAAGCACTATAACATGCACCGCTAAATAAAAGTCATATAAAAAGTCCGTATTCATTAACCAAGTAAAACATGAGTTTGAATACGGGCTTTTTTAAATGTTAATTTTCAATTGCTTGAATAAATCTTTTGGTGATTTCTTTAGGACGTGTAATCGCACCTCCGACGACTGTACAATGAACATTTAAGGCTGTAACTTGTTTAAACATTTCAGGTGTGATGACATTTCCTTCAGCTATAACTTTTGCATGAACATGTGAAATCACATCTTTTAAAAATTTGAAGTTATCTTCATACAATATATGTCCTTTAGTATAAGCAGTATAGCCTCGAAGGGTCGTTCCTATGTAATCAAAACCTAATTTATCAGCATATTGTGCTTCTTCAAGTGTAGAGATATCAGCCATAATTTCTATATTTGGTGCTTGCTGACGTATATAAGAAACAAGTTCTTGTAATGATTCTTCAGGACGTTCCTGCTTTGTAGCATCTAAGGCAATAACTTCACATTTACTTTCTAGTAATTCATCGACTTCTTTACGTGTTGCGGTTATAAAAACATCGGAATTTGCATAGTCTCTTTTGACAATACCGATGATAGGTAAATTCACCTCTTGTTTTATCGCTATAATGTCTTCTTTAGAGTTTGCTCTAATGCCAACAGCACCACCTTCATATGCAGCTAAAGCCATTTTTGACATGATAAAAGATGAATGTAACGGCTCATTTTCCAAGGCTTGACATGAGACAATTAATCCTTGTGGTAACATAATAATACACTCCGTAACTTTAGTAGATTTAATAAAATACTTTATTATCTAATAGATTTATATTTTTAATATAACACCAAGAAAATAATAATCAATATATTTCGTTGTTATGAAAAACATTTTCATTTATACTATAGCTATGATCGGGATGGGAGGATAGATAATATGAAATTTGAAAATCGCGTGCAACGTTACCATCATTTATTTACTAAAACAGATAAACAAATCGTAGCGTATATTCAAAACAATGACTTTGACGACACATTTTCAACAATTAATTCATTAGCATATGCGATTGGTACTTCGCCTGCAACGATTACAAGATTTAGTAATAAATTAGATTATGAGAACTTTCAAGATTTGAAATTTAATTTACAGCAAGAAATGTCGGAAAGAGTAATAGAAAATAGTCCTTTAATTCAACGTATTCATAAATATCATCAAAATATTATTCAGCAAACAGGAGAATTTATTTCTGATGAAAAAATTCAAAGCTTTGTTAACCAAATTATTCGAAGTAGACAAATCATTTATGCAGGTCTTGGTAGTTCTGGATTATCAGCTACAGAATTTTACTATCGTATGATGAGAATGGGTTTGAAAGGGAATGTGTCTACAGATGCTCATCAAATGAAAATATTTGCTTCTTTGTTATCAGCATCAGATACATTTGTAGCGATTTCAAATAGTGGTGAAACTACAGAGCTTATAGCTGCAGCCAAAGTAGCACATGAACGTGGGGCTTATGTCGTAGTTATAACGAATTATGAAGGAAGTCCAATTACTGAGTGTGCAGATTTAGTGCTCATAACAACTGATCAATCTAGAAATAAAGACACACAATTTATTAATACTCAAATCGCAACATTGTTTTTAATAGATATTGTCAGTTACTTATTATTAGATGATACATATATGCATAATGTATATCAACATACGAAAAAAGTAGTGTTAAATGAATAGAGTCATTGTGAACGTAAACACGTAAATAAATGTTACGAGGTTCGTTAGGCATATAAGTATCCTTGATTAAAACAAAAGCGCCAAATTCTATTGAGATTATATAGAATTTGGCGCTTTTGTAGTCCATGGACATTAATATGGTGGATATATTTCAAAGTATGAAGAAACAAGTAAGTGCTGTGCTCGCTTAATTGTGTTTATTTATGACCGCTTTCTTCGTGTGCAACAGTAAATACCTGCATAAACGAAAAATTGGCTTAATATCAATATTTCTTTGATAGTAGGATTTTTGATGATTTTGGTACATAAAGGACGTAATTTTCATGGCTATAACAGCATAACGTCGTCAATAGCTGTTTTAAAATTTAGAGACTGCGCCATAAAGTGCAGCATGATTCTGTGTACGCGTTGTTTGTATATGAGCATGACCGTATTGCTCAGGTAAGTAATGTTCGATTTTAGGTACGATGTATTTTAATAAATTTTGTCCTTGTGAAGAAACACCGCCACCGATCAGAATTAAACCGGGATCATAAATAATCTGTATTTGAGCGATACCTTCTGCGATTGAATCACTCCATTGATTGAGTATAGATAATGCAAGATTATCTTGTTGATCTGCGAGTTCAAATAATTTTGGTACATTGTCTTGATAAATAAATCCTTTTTCTAACATGAGTGTTTTTAAGGCAGTTGTTGAGGCACGTTGTTCAAATGTTTTGTTTGTTTGTCTATCAAAAAGTAAATAACCAATTTCATTAGCACGATTTCGTTCCCCGTTGTATAGTTGGGAATATTTATTATAAAAAGCGCCCCCAATTCCTGTACCCAGTGTTAAGCAAAAAATATTTTGTGCGCTGTAATCATGGAAAACCAATTCCCCTAACAAAGCTGCATTGACATCGTTAAATACGTTCACCTGAGCATTTAATGGTTTAAGCAAACACTTGAAGTCAGTATCTACGTAATTGGGTATGGTTGGACCAGCGTATTCAACTATGCCACGGCGTTCGTCTATAACGCCTGCGCTAGAAATGCCGACATAAAGTGGGGATATTTGATAAGATTTTTGAAACGTCATTACAATGTTATAAATTTTATCCTTAATAAATGTATCTATGTTGTTAGGGGTAGGTGTTTTGATATATTCTATAAAATTTAATGATTGATCAACTACAGCTGCTTTAATTTCTGTCCCTCCAATATCAATAGCAATCTTATATGGATGCATAAACAAATCCTCCTTAATTTTTAAAAGAAAATCGATGTTGAAAAAAGTTTTCACTTATATTGTTTCGAAATGATGTATTTTTTCAAAATTCTATTGCCACACTCTATGATAGCGTTTACAATTTGAACTGTAAATAGAATAAATAAAAGATATTTTTTAAAGCATTATACAGTTATATAAATGATTTTGAATAATAACTTAAATATATAGATGGAGGGTTATACGATGGAAGAGAATTTAAAAGGTTTATATGCAGCATTATTAGTACCATTTGATGAAGATGGTCAGGTTAAAGAGAAAGGATTGGCGCAAATTGCTCAAAATGCCATTGAAACTGAAGGCTTAGATGGACTTTATGTTAACGGCAGTTCAGGTGAAAACTTCTTATTAAATAAAGAACAAAAGAAACAAGTTTTTAAAGTTGCGAAAGAGGCGGTTAATGAAAATGTAAAATTGATTGCTCAAGTTGGGTCGTTAGATTTAAACGAAGCAATAGAGTTAGGTAAATATGCAACTGAATTAGGATATGATGCGATTTCAGCAGTTACACCGTTCTATTATCCATTTTCATTTGAAGAAATCAAAGATTACTATTTTGAATTAATTGAAGCGACACAAAATAATTTAATTATTTATGCAATTCCAGACTTAACTGGCGTTAACATTTCTATAGAACAATTTGGTGAATTATTTAACCATAAAAAAGTGGTTGGCGTAAAATATACAGCTCCTAACTTTTTCCTATTAGAACGTATTCGAAAAGCGTATCCAGATAAATTAATACTTTCAGGTTTTGATGAAATGTTAGTGCAAGCAGCTATTTCTGGTGTGGATGGCGCAATTGGATCTACTTATAACGTGAATGGTAGACGCGCAAGACAAATTTTTGAAAAAGCTAAAAGCGGTCAAATTGATGAAGCATATCAAATTCAGCATGATACTAACGACATAATTGAAAATGTGTTGTCTATGGGCATTTATTCTACATTAAAAGAAATTTTAGCGACACGTGGTATTGACGGAGGTTTACCGAAACGCCCATTTAAACCATTCAATGAAAATAACAGAGCTAAATTAGAAACATTAATTAACAAATACGATTTGTAGGTTACCGTATAAGGGGATGAATTAAATGGAACAAGTTGGTTTTGGTACATGGAACTGGGTAGCAGTAGTTATTTACCTTTTAGTTATGCTTTTAGTCGGAGCATATTTTACCAAACGCGCAAGCCAAAGTACAGATAGTTTCTTTACGGCTAGTGGTCGTTTACCTTCATGGGCAGTAGGTTTCTCTATCTATGCAACGACTTTGAGTGCGATTACTTTTATGTCTACGCCAGAAAAAGCATTTTTAACAGACTGGTCATATATTGCAGGTAATATTGCGATTGTAGCAATTATTCCTTTACTTATTTACTTTTATGTACCATTTTTTAAAAAATTAAAAGTGACGTCTGCGTATGAATATTTAGAGGCACGTTTTGGACCTAGTATTCGTGTTATTGGTTCATTACTATTTGTATTATTCCATATTGGGAGAGTAGCTATTGTCATTTATTTACCTACATTAGCGATTACATCTGTGTCAGATATGAACCCTTATGTTGTGGCAAGTTTGGTTGGTATCTTATGTATTCTTTATACATTTCTTGGAGGTTTCGAAGGTGTAGTATGGAGTGATTTCATTCAAGGTGTCATTCTATTAGGTGGGGCAGCAGCAATTATTATTTTAGGTGTCGTCCACATTCAAGGGGGAATGGGCACCGTTGTCAGTGATGCACTGGAACATAATAAAATCATTAGTGCTGATAACTGGAAATTTAATACTGCCGCGGCAGCAATTCCTATCATCTTTTTAGGAAACATTTTTAATAACTTGCATCAATACACAGCAAGTCAAGATGTGGTACAACGTTATCAAGCGTCAGATTCTATATCAGAAACTAAAAAGTCTTTATGGACGAACGGGTTATTAGCTTTAATATCAGCGCCCTTATTCTATGGTATGGGAACAATGATGTACTCATTTTATAGTCATGAAAGTGCATTGCCTAAAGATTTTAATACTTCATCTGTAGTACCATACTTTATACTTACTGAAATGCCACCATTTGTTGCTGGATTATTGATAGCAGCAATATTTGCAGCGGCACAATCAACCATTTCTTCAAGTTTAAATTCAATTTCAGCTTGTATTTCTGTTGATATTAAGCACAGATTCTTCGGCAAGAAAAATGAAAAAAGCGAAGTAGGATTTGCGAGATGGATGATTATTCTTTCAGGTTTATTTGGATTCGGCATGTCTATTTATCTAATTGCAGCAGATTCTAATGACCTTTGGGATCTATTCTTGTTAATTACTGGATTAGTGGGTGTGCCATTGGCTGGTGTGTTTGCGGTTGGTATATTCACACGTCGTACGAATACATTCGGTGTGCTGATGGGATTAATTTTTGGAATTATTTTTGCTTATATCTTTAATGGTATGGGTGGCGGTAATTCACCATTCTATGTATCAATTATTTCGTTTATAGTAGCCTTTGTTTTCTCTTATATCATAAGTATAATTGTGCCAGGCAAACAAAAAGACATTACTGGTTTAACCATCTATGATATTAAAGAAAAATCTAATTATGTCTCTATTGTCCGTATGAAAGAAGACGATCAAGAAGTCTAAAGTTTTATGTAGTTAGGTATAATAAATGATGCGTTGAATTGTTATAAAACAATTTACTTCTGTTTATCTCAAAATATTTTTGAGAAAATGAATAAGCTATTAAAGGCAGGTAGAATGAAGCATATTGTGTATATGCGTTCTATTCTGCCTTTTTTTTTAATTTTTGAAAATCATGTTATTTACAGCATAAAATATGTGATTCATTTTAATTCCTCGAAAATTATGGATATAATGAATTACAGATATAAGCAGAGTATTCGAGGGGATGATAAGTATGATAAAAGCAATCGCAGTAGATATGGATGGTACATTTTTGGATTCAAAAAAACAATATGATCAAGAAAGGTTTAATCGTATCTTTCAACAATTAAAAAATGAAAATATTAAATTTATAGCAGCAAGTGGTAATCAATACGCAAAATTAAAATCTATTTTTGGAGATAAAGCTATGTTTTTTGTTGCGGAAAACGGTGCGGTTATTTATGAAGACAATACGTTGTATGATTATCAAGCATTTGAAAAAGATGTTTTCCATAATATTGTTAATTACTTAAACATCACGCGTGGTATCAATGAAATAATTGTTTGTGGCGTAAAAAGTGCTTACATATTAAAGAATAATGGACAATCATTTAAAAAAGATGCACATTTTTATTACCGACAATTAAAAGAAATAGCATCCTTGCAAAATTTACCAGAAGATGCATATGTAAAAATAGCCTTAAATATAGATAGAACAACACATCCAACACTTGATGAAGATTTGTCAAATCGCTTTTCACAAGATTTATCACTTGTATCGAGTGGTCGAGATAGTATCGATATCATTCTACCTGGTATGACCAAAGGCAATGCGTTAGCAAGATTATTAAAAAAATGGGGACTAACGGAAGATGAACTCATGGCTTTTGGAGATGCAAATAATGATTTAGATATGCTGCAATTAGCAACACATAGTTATGTAATGGAAAATTGTGAAGATGAAACCTTATTCGAAATTGCAAAGTATGTAGCACCGTCAAATGATAAACAAGGTGTTTTATCAATTATTGAAGATAAAGTACTAAAATGAAAAATTAATATTTAAAATTTTGGCAGTATTACGCTTAAACATATTACTTTCATCCGTCTAACAACCTATCTTATACTAAAAAATATAAGCTACAAATGGAAAGGAAGGCAAACAAGAAATGAATGATATGCAACAGACAATTATAAATGCGTTTAATTTTAGACATGCAACAAAAAGGTTTGATTCAGATAAAAAGATAAGTGAAAGTGAATTTAACACAATCTTAGAAGCGGGTAGATTGTCTCCAAGTTCTCTAGGATTAGAACCGTGGAAATTTATCGTAGTACAAAATTCTGAAATTAGAAATAAGTTAAAAGAAATAAGTTGGGGTGCAAAAGGGCAGTTAGAGACAGCAAGCCACTTTGTAATTTTATTAGCGCGAAAAAACGTAACTTCTAAATCACCATTTGTACAACATATGATTCGAGACATTAAACAATATAGCGAAGACAGTATACCTGCTACAGAAGAAAAATTTGATAATTTCCAAACAAGTTTCCATATTAATGATAGTGCGCAGACATTGTTGGAGTGGGCTAAAAAACAAACATATATTGCACTAGGTAATATGATGACGAGTGCAGCATTATTAAATATTGATTCTTGCCCTATGGAAGGATTTGATTTAGATGCTGTTACGCAATTTTTAAGCGATGAAGGTTTGATGGATGAAACGCATTTTGCACCATCTGTAATGGTTGCATTTGGTTATAGAGAAAACGCAGCAAAAGAAAAAGTACGTCAACCTCAATCACATGTAGTAGAGTGGGTTGAATAATAAGCGTTACGAGGACTCAAATATTTAAAATTCATAAAAAAGAAAGCCAATTCATTCATACAATGTATTGAATTATAAACGTCAATTTCTGTTGTCATTACAGAAATTGACGTTTTCTTTGTTTTATGAACTTTAAAAGTGAGTTGGATTATTATACTGATGGCGTGTGATGTCAATGTTTTTAAGTTTTATCAGCAATTAATGACATATTATTGTGTAATCTAATACTTAAACCATCTATAAAAAAAGTTTCTTCAGTATCGATACTTGGTTTATAAATATCGATATGGGCTAATCCATAGCTTGTATCATTTTCAACTCTAGGTAAGCGTGATTGCCAAGTATTTACTGCAATATGGTGATGATAATATTTAGATGACATAAATAGAGCTTGCGGGAAGTTAGAAATATGCTGGAGACCTAGTTGCTCAATGTAAAAATGTTGAGCGATGGTTAAGTCGGATGTTTTCAAATGCAAATGTCCAATCTTCGCATTATTTGGCATTTCATCCCAGCCCATCTTTGTTCTTTGATTAAGTAAATCATTCGTATCTACTTGTAACGTATCCATTTTCACTTTATCATTTTCCCACAACCATACAGACTTAGGTCTGTCATAATAAACTTCAATGCCATTACCTTCTGGATCATTAAGGTATAAAGCTTCACTTACTAGATGATCTCCACCACCAACCGGAATGTTTGATTGCGAAATATGAAATAAGAAATTAGCTAAGTCTTTGCGGTCGGGCAGTAGAAATGCTACGTGAAATAGTCCTGCTTCACTTAAAGTAGGCTGACGTCCCTCTGGTATTTCACATAACGTAATTGTATGGCCGCTCAAACCTACTTGCAAAACTGCAGAAGTATCATTTGTTGATACCACTTTAAGTCCTAATATATATGAATAAAAATTCAACATCGTTTGTAAATTTTTAATGTTTAAGGTGATATTTGTTACTTGAATTGCTGATTTATCGTGAAAAGTCATCGCCTTGCTCCTTTATATTCGGTTATGAGTTATAGATACAAATTAATATAAAAAGTATACCAAGTCAATTTAATTGTCTCATGACGTAGAATTACATAAAGTTTAATATCACTTCTATATTTACATTTAACAACATATGGTAATATGTGAACATGGGCAATTTGGAGGATGGAGTGGGGTGAGCGTATGCAAGTTTTTTGGAAATTGGGATGGTTTTTCAAACAACATAAAGGCAGTTATCTTATTGGATTGAGTACATTATTTTTAATTGCTTTAATTGAAATTTTACCTCCACAGATTATAGGTAAGACTATTGACGATATGGTGGGAAAAAAATTAACGCCTAAACTATTAATGATTTATCTTTTGGTATTAGTATTGGTAGCAATTTTAACTTATGTATTAAGGTATATATGGAGATTATCAATATTTGGAACTAGTCAAAAGTTGGGGCAAATATTAAGAACATATTTATATAAAAAGTATACAGTTATGAGTGCTGTCTTTTATCAAAATCGAAGAACTGGTGATTTAATGGCACATGCAACTAATGATATAAGAGCAGTGCAAAATGCCGCGGGTGCTGGAATATTGATGATTGCAGATTCTTTGATAACTGGTGGAACAGTGGTGATTACAATGGCTGTAACAGTAAGCTGGAAATTAACATTGATTGCAATGATACCACTACCTTTTATGGTATTGTTAACAAGTTTTTATGGATCGTTACTTAGTAAAGGATTTAAAAAAGCACAAGCAGCGTTTAGTAGATTGAACGATAAGACTCAAGAAAGTGTTGCTGGTATCAAAGTAACTAAGACATTCGGTTATGAAGCGAGTGACCAACAAGATTTTAAAGATTTAAGTGATGATGTAGTTGATAAAAATTTAAAAGTTTCGAAAATTGATGCATTATTTGATCCAACAATCACATTAGTGATAGGAATGAGTTACTTTTTATCAATCGTATTTGGTGCAAAATTGGTTTTTAATAATACAATCACACTTGGTCAACTGATTACGTTCACGACATATTTAGGGATGCTCGTTTGGCCGTTACTAGCACTAGGACTATTTTTTAATATCGTTCAAAGGGCAAAGGCATCATATGAACGAATTGAAGAAATAGAAAATACCCCTAATGATATAGATACAGATTATAAACTTAACACTAGACCCGTTGGAAATATTGAGTTTAATATTAAGGAATTTAATTTCCCGGGTGATTCGAAAGAAGGTATCTATAATGTACATTTTGAAGTTAGGGAGGGTACTACTGTGGGCATCGTTGGAAGAACTGGTTCAGGGAAAAGTACGCTGATTAGATTGCTACTTAGAGAGTATGATACAAAAGAAATGCATGAAATCACATATGGTGAGCATCCTATTCGAGATTATAATGTACAGCTTTTGAGAAATCAGTTTGGATATGTACCACAGGAACACTTTTTATTTTCAACTTCAATTCGTAATAATATTGCATTTAGTAATGAAAAAATAGGTGATAACCAAATATTTGCAGCAAGTCAAGCAAGTGATATTCATGAAGATATATTATCTTTTCCTGATCAATATCAAACAGTGGTAGGTGAAAGAGGCGTATCATTGTCAGGAGGACAAAAACAAAGAATATCCATTGCGAGAGCGCTATTAATAGACCCAGAGGTATTAATACTTGATGATTCCCTTTCTGCAGTAGATGCCAAAACCGAAGAAGTGATACTAAGCAATTTAAAAAAACTAAGAAAAGGAAAAACTAATATTATTACTGCGCATCGGATGAGTGCTGTGAAACAAGCGGATGAAATTATTGTTATGGATAAAGGAACGATTGTGGAAAAGGGCACACATTCTACTTTGATGAATCAAAAAGGATGGTATTACGAAACATATCGAGCTCAAGCTTTACAACAAAAGCTCACGCGTAATTTAGATGACTTAACGAAAGGGGACGATACCAATGGCTGAGAAAGTTAATTTAACTGCAAAAGATCAAGCTCAGGCTTTGATTAGGTTATTTAAGTATACGACCCCTTATAAAGGAACTATTGCTTTAGCATTTTTAACGTTAACAATATCAACGATTGCAAGTATGTTGATGCCTTACTTAGTGAAAGTATTTATTGATGATTATCTTACGCCACGCGTTTTTCCCCAACAAGCAATGATATGGCTGATGATTATCTTTATTAGTATTCAAATAATAGGTGCAGTAACAATGTATTTAAGCCAATATCTTTTTCAATATCTTGCTTTTAAAGTGATCCAACAATTAAGAATTGACGCTTTTAATAAATTAGGTAAATTGGGAATGAAATATTTTGATAAGGTATCAGGTGGTAGTATAGTCTCTAGGTTAACGAATGACACTGAGACAATTGTTGATATGATTATAGGCGTATTTTCAACATTTCTTATAGCCTTTTTTATGATGATTTCTAGTTATATAATGATGTTTATTTTAGAGATGAGATTGGCTTTAATATCTTTAATATTTTTACCAGTTATTATATTTATTCTTGCGAGTTATCGTAAATACTCAGCTGTTTTATTTGCAAAATCTAGACAAAAATTGTCCGATTTAAATACAAAATTAGCAGAGTCTATAGAAGGCATGAAGATAATACAGGCGTTTAACCAAGAAAAAAGATTAAACAGTGAATTCAATCGTATTAATGATGAACATTATCAATATATGTTAAAAACTGTGAAACTTGATAGTTTATTATTGAGACCTGCAATAAGTTCTCTAGCTATTTTTGCGGTAGTTATGATTTTGGGATATTTTGGTATCATTAGCTTTACGACAGGTATTACGGCTGGCGTTGTATTTGCATTTGTTCAATATATGGAACGGTTTTTTGAACCAATTAATCAAGTGAGTCAAAATTTAAATATTTTGCAACAAGCTTTAGTTTCAGCGAGTAGGGTATTTACTTTAATTGATGATGACACATACGAACCTGAACAACAACCTGTACCATCGTACACAATTGAAGAAGGAAAGATTGAATTTAGAGAAGTCAGTTTTAGCTATGACGGAAAGACAGATGTATTAAAAAATATTAATTTTACCGTTAATCCTGGTGAAATGGTAGCTCTTGTTGGTCATACGGGTTCTGGGAAGAGTTCAATTATAAATTTGTTTATGCGTTTTTATGAATTTGAACGAGGGAGCATTAATGTGGATGGACATTCAATAAAAACAATCCCTAAACAAGAATTAAAACAGAAAATAGGGCTAGTGCTTCAAGACGCATTTATATTTTATGGTACGGTTGCATCAAATATTAAACTGTATCATCCAACGATGACATTTGAACAAGTAAAAGCTGCAGCAGAATTTGTACATGCGCATCATTTTATTGAAAAATTGTCAGGTCAGTATCAACATAGAGTGATTGAAAAAGGAAGCTCATTTTCAAGTGGCGAACGACAATTGATAGCATTTGCAAGAACAATTGCTACAAATCCTAAAATACTTATTTTAGATGAAGCGACAGCAAACATTGATTCTGAAACAGAGGAACAAATACAACAATCTTTGAATACAATGAGAAAGGGAAGAACCACTTTAGCCATTGCGCACAGACTTTCTACGATTCAGGATGCAGATAAAATACTTGTATTAAATCACGGAGAAATTGTAGAGCAAGGTACACATGAAACGCTGATTAAAAAAAATGGTATTTATTATAATATGTATGCATTACAAAATGGTTAAATTACCCATTTTTAAACAAAATCAATGAAGTATGGAAATTAACGTTATTACAAAATTTAAATGAAACTAAACAATCAAAAGCCAAAATAAAAGGGGTGCAGTCAAAGAACTATTGAGGTAGCTCTATATTTTATAATTATGGAAGTGCGTTCGTTATGTATTAGAATCGAATGTAGGTTTAAAGAATAAACAAAGCAAATGAGCCTGGGGACTACTGATTCATCTCAGGCTCATTCAAAATGATGATTTAGTTTAAGATGTTTTATATCCAAATTTATTTTGGACTTTGAAAAGGTTGTAGACACCTAATTAATCTGCATATACATCTTGAAATTCTGGTTTTTTCTCAATAACTGACTTAGCAAAAGGGCATGTCGCGGAGACTTTTAAATTGTTATCACGTGCATAGTCAACTACTGATTTTACAAGTTGTGAACCTAAACCTTGACCACCAAGTTCATCTGGTACACCTGTATGGTCAATGATTATATGGTTGTCACCTTGAGATTGAAATGTAATCTCCGCTTGTGGATTATCTTCGTTATCGCCTACATAAAATTTATTTGTACCTTGTTTGATTTCCGCCATTCTAACACCTCCATGTTATTAACATCATATATATTTAATATCACATTTTGCCTTAAGTTAAACAAATTTTAAAATTAAGCATATATTTCAAACATAAATGATGTTAGTAAAAATTGAAGAATAATAAAAAACCATTGAAAAAATGTGAAAATAAGTTTATAGTTTTAACGGAATAATTTCGATTTGGAGGGGCGTTTTTTGAAAAAAATTATGTTACTTATTCTGACCTGTATATTCATCGTATTGTTAAGTGCATGCGGAAATATAAATTCTGAGAAAAAAGACGTCAGTTCGAACAATAGATTAAAAATATATACGACAGCCTTTGCATTCCAAAGTTTCACTAATCAGATTGGAGGCAAATATGTAGAAGTTGATTCGATTTATCCACCTGGTGCAGATATGCACTCATTTGAACCAACACAAAAAGAAATGATTAATATCGCTAAAAGTGACTTGTTTATCTATTCGAATGAAGAAATGGATCCCGTTGCCAAGAAAATTGCAAGTTCAATTAAAAATAATAATTTGAAGTTACCTGTTGCTGCACACCTTGATCACCATGATTTAATTTCAAATCATGAAGCACATGACGATCATGACGAACATGAACATCATGAAACACATGAAAGTCATAATCATGGGGGGGAAGATCCACATGTATGGCTAGATCCGGTGTTAAATAAAAAATTTGCTAAGGTGATTAAAAATGATTTGATCGAGAAGGATCCTAAGCACAAAACGTATTACACGCGTAATTATAATCATTTGATAAAGGATATGAATAAAATTGATCATGAGATGAAGCGAATCACACAACATCCTAAACGTGATACAGCCATAATTTCTCATGACTCTATAGGTTATCTTGCAAATCGCTATCATTTTAAACAGCAAGGTGTTAGTGGCATGAATAATGAAGAACCTAGTCAACGTGAACTCATGAATATCGTTCAAAATATAAATAAAACTAAACAACCTTATGTATTATATGAACAAAATATAACATCTAAAGTTACAAATGTTATTCAAAAAGAATCTAATACAACCCCGCTAAAATTTCATAATATGGCAACCTTATCAAAAGAAGATATAGAGGATAAGCAAATATCTTATCAATCTTTAATGAAAGAAAATATGAAGTCATTAAATAAAGCACTTAATGAGTAATTTTAATATAAAGATAAGAGGTTGAGACAAAAAATTTGTCCCAACCTCTTTTGATTTTGTGATAGAAAGTACCATCATCGTTTTTTAATATACATTTAGTCATTTCAACATGTTTTGTATTTTTCAACAATTAACATTTTTAATCATATCTGATGTAAGATACTGTTGTATTATAATATTCTTCAAGCCCGCGAATACCATCAGCGCCTCCAATACCTGACTCTCTCCAACCAGCATGATATCCATTCACAACTTCTTCTGCTTCACAATTTGCATAAACCTCACCAAATTTAAGACGTTCAGTTGCTGTCATTACTTCTTTTAAATCTTCTGAAAATATATAAGATGATAAACCGGCATTTGTGTGATTGGCGTGTTCAATAGCTGCTGCAAAATCAGAATACTTAATTATAGGTAGTACAGGGCCGAAAATTTCTTCTTTAAAAGCTTCGTCGTCTGGATTAACTTGGTCTAAAATCGTTGGTTCATAAAAATAACCAGAACGATTTATGATGCTGCCACCTGTAATTAATTGAGCCCCATTTTGAATTGCCTTTTGAACTTTTTCATCTATGCTTGCTAATTGTTTTTGATTGATAATTGCACCGAAATCAGTTTGATCATCGAATGGATCGCCTACATTTAAAGTCTCCATTTTATCTTTTAGTTTGTTAATGAAAGTTTCGTGAATATCATGATGAACAAAGATGCGTTCAGGACAAGTACATACTTGTCCTGCGTTATTAATTCTAGCAGCCACAATGTAATCAACTGCCTTATTTAAATTGGCATTTGGTGTCACTATTACAGGCGCATTACCGCCAAGTTCAAGATTAACTTTTTTAACCGTTTGGGCACTTTTGGCATAAACGGACTTACCCGCGCGCATACTACCTGTGATTGATATTAATTGTATATCTGGATGTTCTGCTAATTGCGTACCTACAGTTTCTCCTTTACCAGGAACAATTTGAATAAGACCCGCAGGAATCGTTGATTGTCGGAACAATTCTGCAATTTTTAAAGTTACTAATGATGTTTCTTCACTAGGTTTTATTATTACAGAACAACCTGAGATTATAGCAGGAATGACCTTTCTCATTAATACCATGATGGGTGCATTCCATGGTACGATACCTGCTGTCACACCAATAGGTTTTTTAGTTAATTGTATCGTCTCATTTTCACGACTATTTTGAATCACTTCACCTTTGCTATTCATACTTTGACTTGTCATATAATCTATAAAGTGTATTGCCTTGTTTATTTCACCGATTGCTGAATTGAGTGTTTTACCTTGTTCTTGAACATATAATTTTGCAATTTTTTCTTTATGTTCTTCTAATAACGGAATTAGCATTTTTACATGGTCAGCACGTGTTGGTTGAGGGACCTTTTCCCATTCTAATTGTGCATGTTTAGATTTTTCCACAGCTGAATTTACTTCGTCTTTAGTCGCAAATGTAATTGTGTCTATGATTTCTTCTGTCGCAGGATTAATGACATTCATTGTGTCATTAGACTCACTTTCTACAAATTGGTTGTTTATAAATAATTTATTCATTACGACACCTCCACACTATGATATATACCACTTATTTGAGCAGAAGAAACGGTTTGAGAAATAATCATAAAAATTTGGTTTTGTTAAGTAATCGGATGTTAGTATATTTTTTATACTTAATGTGTTGACTTATGTTCAAAAGGGTATTATAATTTATCTCGAAATCGAAATAAATTGAAAGTTGGTGATGCAATGAATCGTACTAAAGAGTCATTGAATACCTTTATTGGTTTAAATCGAACCGTAGATCATTTAGAACAAATCGTTAGAAATGATATTCAACGTTATGGTTTGAATATAACGGAGTTTTCAGTTTTAGAGTTATTATATAATAAAGGTGATCAGCCGATACAACGTATTGGTGACAGAGTTTTAATTGCGAGTAGCAGTATCACATATGTCGTTGATAAGTTAGAAGCAAAAGGATATGTAGTAAGAATTCGAAATATACAGGATAAGCGCGTAACGAATGCTTCAATTACAGAAGAAGGACATGCACTAATGAATGATATATTTCCAGAACATGCAGCTACGTTAGAATCAACTTTCTCAGTATTGTCAAACGAAGAATTAGCAACATTGCAACAAGCTTTAAAAAAATTAAGTGCTCAACCTATCAATAAGTCGTAGCACTTAAAAATTTTATTCAATATTACTTCGAAATCGAGATAAATATAATGGAAAAAGGAGTTTTATTATGACAAACACTCAATTATTAGGAATACACCATGTAACAGCAATCACAGATGATGCTGAACGAAACTATAAATTTTTTACTGAAGTATTAGGAATGAGACTTGTGAAAAAGACTGTAAACCAAGATGATATATATACTTATCATACATTCTTTGCAGATGATGTTGGTTCTCCAGGTACAGATATGACATTTTTTGATTTTCCTAATGTTCCTCAAGGGCATTCTGGTACAAATTCAATTACACGTCCGTCATTTCGTGTGCCTGATGATGCAGCGTTAGCATATTATGAACAAAGATTTAATGAATATAATATTAAACATGAAGGCATTCAAACATTATTTGGTAAAAAAGTATTGCCTTTTGAAGAAGCAGATGGACAAAGTTATCAATTAATCTCAGATGAAAACAATAAAGGTGTGGCAGCTGGTCAACCATGGAAAGAAGGCCCAGTACCAACAGATAAAGCGATTTATGGTCTAGGACCGATTGAAATAACTGTTAGTTATTTTGAAGACTTTAAAAAGATTTTAGAAGATATATTTGGTATGACAACAATTATAGAAGAAGAAAACGTTGCAGTATTAGAAGTAGGTGAAGGTGGTAATGGTGGCCAAGTCTTTTTAAGAAAAGATGCAACTGGACCAGAAGCAAGACAAGGTTATGGTGAAGTGCATCATGTTTCATTCAGATTAAAAGATCATGAGGCAATATCTAAATGGTTAGAAAAATATGAACAGTATGGTATTGGTAACTCAGGCTTAGTAGATAGATTTTATTTTGAAGCATTATATGCACGTATTGGTCATATTTTGATTGAAGTTTCTACAGATGGACCTGGATTTATGGGAGATGAACCATATGAAACATTGGGCGAAAGCCTTGCATTACCACCATTTTTAGAAGAAAAACGTGATTATATAGAATCAGAAGTGCGTCCATTTGATACAAGACGTTCGCATTAAATTGTGAGATTGCTTAAATCTTAATATTAAAAAGTGAGAGGGTAGTTATTTTATGGAAGATATTAGTCATATTCATCATATTTCGGCGATTGTAGGTAATCCAGAAGAGAATATTCAATTTTATAGAGATATACTCAATTTAAAATTAATTAAGAAAACAGTGAATTTTGATGATCCTTCCACGTACCATCTATATTTTGCGAATGGCAATGTGGATAATGGAACAATATTGACATTTTTTAATTGGCCCAACAATTATAAAGGACGTATCGGTTCTGGTCAGGTTCAACGTATAGCATTTCGAGTGCCTAAAGGATCATTAGAAGATTGGGAAAAACATTTGCAATCACATGGGATAGAAACTGCGAGAACACAATTATTTAATAAAGCTACGGTCGAATTTTCAGATACACATGCGTTACCATTAGCACTTGTGGAAGCTGATGAAGTGCATACGTACGATAGTGGAGAAAATATTATAGGTTTTCATGGTGTTAGCATGCTATCAATTGAGCCATATCAAACAGTACGAACATTAAATGAGGATATGGGGTTAGAGCTAATAGATGAAAATAAGAGTCATATTCACCTTGAAACTAAAGGAGAATGGCGACACCATGTGATAGTTCAAAAAGAAGTTGCCGATGTGCGTGTACGATGGGGTGTTGGTGTCGTGCATCATATTGCCTGGTCAGTACCTAATGATGAGGAACACAAAGCTTGGCAAATGAAAATGAAAGACAAGGGCTATCATGTAACGGAAGTGAAAGATCGCAATTATTTTAATGCTATTTACATGAAAGAACGTGGTGGCATTATTTTTGAGTTTGCTACTGAAGGACCAGGATTTACGATAGATGAACGATTTGAAGACTTGGGTACACATCTTATGTTACCGCCACAATATGAGGAACAAAGAGAAGCATTATTGAAATTATTACCACCTATTCGAATATAAGTATATTAAAAAGGAGATGATAAATAATGGAACACATTTTTAAACAAGGTGATTTAAACGGTCCAACTTTTATTTTATTACATGGCACAGGTGGAGATGAACATGATCTTTTACCTTTAGCACAAGCATTAAATGCAAGTTATAATGTACTAAGTGTAAGAGGAGAAGTTTCGGAAAATGGTATGAATCGTTTCTTCAAGAGATATGGTGAAGGACAATATGATGTTGAAGATTTGAAATATAGAACAAACAATTTAATACAATTTTTAAAAGAAGCGGCTGAAACGTATCATTTTGATTTGACCCAAGCTATACCAGTAGGCTTCTCTAATGGTTCTAATATTGCGATAAGCATGATGTTACACCCAGATATTTCATTTAACAAAGCACTACTTTACGCACCTTTATATCCTTTAGAGTCAGTAAATGACAAAGATTTATCCAATTCCAAGGTATTATTATCAATGGGTGAAAATGACCCTATCGTTTCTGTTCAGGATAGTCAACATGTGATTGATATCTTTAATCAAGCTGGCGCAACAGTTAAACAAATATGGGTGAATAGTCACGAGTTGACACGTGAAGGCATTATTGCGGGCCAATCATTATTAGAAGATGAATAAATAACAATTTAATTAGAATAATGATATGTAAGTGCTGCGATAGCAAAATAAAAAACCTCTAGACCAACTCAATATTATGATTGAATGATGATAATATTGAAACTCTCGTCTAGAGGTTTTTGTTATGATGAATGTGATTTATAAAAGATACCTTTGATTAATATAGGAATTAACAAAATAAAACCAAAGAGTCCCATCAATGGAAATACTTTTCCAATTAACTCAATAAAACCGACAAACGTAGTAGCAAATGTAATAATTGCAATAATTATAATTAAAATATAATAATTTTGTTTATACGGTTCTGTGAAACGAGAGGCAAATGCATACATTAATCCCACAACTGTATTATAAATCACTAATACCATGATAATGGCCATAAAATGACCAATCACAGGTGAAATTTGTTTTGCCAATAATAGTGACGGTAACGCTACATTTGTTATTTTTGTAAATTCTGTGACCATACCAAGGTTTAACATTAATAATAAAAACGTTATGACCATGCCACCTAAAATACCACCTAAATATGTTGCCTTTTCAGATTTTATACGTCCCCCCATTACAGAAAGAAAACTAAACGCAGCTGCAACTTGCAAACTGCCATAATTAATTGCATCAAACCACCACCATTTATCTGTACGTGTGCCACTATTGGCATATTGCGACGCTGAATCAAAGTCAAAACTTCCAGTAGTGAAATAATAAATAGCAATTATTGATACAATAATAATTAAAAATGGTGTAACCATGCCTAAAACAGTGATTAAACGATCAAATTTTAAGCATAAAGTAGCCAAGATAATAATGACTAAAATCAAAGCGCTAATAGCATAAGGTATATCAAAATTTTCATGAATCGTTGAAACGCCACCAGCTGTCATTATCATAGCTAATGCAAGTAAAAACAGTGTTAAAATCATATCAAACATTGTCGCAATTGTTCGAGGTAGGTAAAACTTTATGGGCTCAGTATGGCTGTGTGAACGCAACCGGTAGCCTGTATTTAATACAAATACACCAGCTATGGTAATGATAAATCCGGTGATAATAACGCCTAAAACACTAAATTTACCATTGCTAGTAAAAAATTGGAAAATTTCTTGACCCGTCGCAAAGCCGGCACCCACAACAACACCTACAAACGCAAAAGCAACGATGATACTTTCTTTTAAACTAGACATATAATTTGAATCCTTTCTTGCCATACATATGGTAATCATACTTATTTAATAAACATCACAATGATTTATTTTATCTTAAACGAAATGAGAAATAAATCATAAAGTTCATATCATATATACATTTGTATTTTTTGAGAGAACGGAACAGCTCTAAGGTTGAGTAAACAAATTGAAAATATTCATAAAGGCAAAACCTAAAAAAACTAGGCTGCATACCCATGGAATTTAGGGATTAACAGCCTAGAAAATGGTGCTTTGATTAAGTTTACAATTTAAGAGAACGGCGTTTATAAATATTGTCGTTTTCTATATTTTTATGAAACAACGTAGCATTCGCCGCGTTGTTTTTTTGAACTTTTAGTCACTGAATACGGCATCATTTCATTATCATTTTATGAAGAAGTCATGGATAAAATTAGTTGACAAATCGGTCATGCATCAATACTTTTAACACATCAATTTTTTCTTGTATATCTTTACCAGTATTAGTATCACGTATTTTTTTACGTTTTAACTCTTTGTCTACCACGCGTCTTATAGAAAGCTCGTCAGCCCCATTGAGCAAGACATGTTTTTTAGAATTAAAGTGTTGGTGTGCTACAAGCTGCATTCCAAAAGAATTATAGAGTAAAGTATAGCCGGCAATACCAGTTGTAGATTGGTAGGCTTTTGAAAATCCACCGTCGATGACAATCATTTTACCATTTGCTTTGATTGGGTTTTCGCCGTCAATTTCTTTAACTGGTGTATGGCCATTGATTATATGTCCTTCTTCTGGATCTAAACCGAAATCTTTTAACATTTTTTTGCACATATTTACGTCTTCACGTAAATAATAATAAGGGTTTTTAGTTTCTTTATGTGCTGATTTATCATTAATAAAATAACGTTCAAATGTTGTCATTGCTCTTTTTCCAAATAAGGACGAATACTTACCTGTCCATAGATACCAAACGAGATCAGTTGCTAAATCATCATGTATGTCTTTATGGTCAAATGCCTCTCTTACAAAGTATTCGAAATGGTCAAGCAAATCTCTGCCATAGCATTTTTCACCATCAATAACCATAGATTCCATTTCTCCATTTTCATCCACAGGTATACAACCATGAATTAGCAGATTGCCATTATAAGGAAGGTAAAGTTTCCCTTTTTGCATTAAAAATGTCATGTGACGTTTTAATTTTTCAGATTGTTGCACTGATAATAATAATTTTTCTATTACTTCGTGTTCATCTTCAGTTAATGCGTTAGGGTTGCTTGGATCAATTGTTTGGAAACAAGTATGTTCTAAAGCATAAGTTTTACCATAAAGTGTGGCTGTATGATTTTCATAGTCGATGCTTTCCAACACTAATCGTTCTTCCATTTCAAAGTTAGGTCTACGCTTAATGATAGGTGCTTCTAGTTTAAATTGGATGATTGCGATTGCTTGGTGAATTTTAGTGATTTGTTCTATTTCGGATTGAGACAGTCCTTCAGCATTTTTAGGTTTGAAAGCAGGATTGTCACCTGAATAGTATTTTTCAGCAAGTGTTAATAATGGACGTAAATTAATACCATAAGCATCTTCAATAATGTCTAAGTTATCATAACGCGCACAAATTCTGAGTAAATTTGCTAAGCACACTTTAGAACCAGCATAGGCACCAATCCACAAGACATCATGATTTCCCCATTGTACATCAACAGAAGGATAGTCAATTAAGGTGTCCATGATTTTATCAGGTTCTGGACCACGATCATAAATATCACCTACAACGTGTAAATGGTTCACCACGAGATGTTGAATTGTAAAGGACAGACCGATAATCAGATCATCTGATTGTTCGAGTTCAATAATTTGATTCATTAGTGTCTGATAATATGAATGTTTATTATTATATTTATTACTTTTATATAACAACTCTTCTATTATAAAAATATAATTTTTAGGTAAAGTTTTGCGTAATTTTGTTCGTGTATATTTAGAAGAAGCATAAGTGACTAATTTGATAAGACGATTAATCGTTGTGATATACCATTCATCTAAGCGCTCTTTTGAGGTGAAACTATTTTTAATTAATTTTAATTTTTCTTCTGGATAATATACAAGTGCCGAAAATTCATTTATTTCTTGGCGTGTCAAAGTATCTTGAAATATATCACTGATTTTAGAACGAACATTTCCTGAACCATTTCTTAATACATGTTGAAATGCATGGAATTCTCCATGTAGGTCGCTGACGAAATGTTCCGTGCCTTTTGGAAGTTCTAAAATAGACTCAAGATTTATAATTTCAGTTGCTAATTCCTCTCTGTTATTAAATTGTTGAGATAATAAATCTAAATATTTTTCTTTTACACTTTTTTCTGTTGCATCATGCATTATTTATGTCACTCCAATTAGGTAGTTTTGTTACTCATTCTATTTAATAAAACGTTTCCATTGTATGTGTAATATTGTAGCATTATTTTTGGGGTGAGTGTCTAGTATTGATTACATTATTTATACTATCTTTTAATTAATGGGAATGGCTTCATTTTTTTGTCAAAAAAGCGGTAAAATTGTTAAAAATAACGATGTTACTCAAATAAGCAAATTCTCATATAAATGTAAATATTGTAGGAAACATACATTTTTTTGAATTAGAAAAATAAGTATTTAACCCTATAATTGTAAAAATACACATATTATTTAAAGCGATAAAAATAGCTTTATAACAATTGTTTTGAGCGTATTGAAGGTGATTTGGAATGTATTTGCAAAAAATATTTTTTAAATAGCGGTTTAAAAATTTTTAAACTTTTGTATAATAAGTGCATGTAACAAAATTATACAAAGGGAGTTTATTTTATGTTTACTTTGGGAGCATCGTTATCGAGTCAAGTAAATCCAAACTGGCAGACATATATTATGCTTGGTGCGTATTTTGTTGTGCTATTAGTCATTGGATATTACGGCTATAAGCAAGCGACAGGTAATATTAGTGAGTATATGTTAGGTGGTAGAAACATAGGGCCATATGTTACAGCATTATCTGCGGGAGCATCAGATATGAGTGGTTGGATGATTATGGGATTGCCCGGTGAAGTTTATACGACAGGGTTATCAGCTGCATGGTTGGCAATCGGTCTGACTATTGGTGCATACATAAATTATCTCGTTGTAGCCCCACGATTACGTGTGTATACAGAAAAAGCTGGAGATGCAATAACATTACCTGATTTCTTTAGAAATCGTTTAGATGATCAATCAAATGTGATTAAAATTATATCAGGTGGTATTATTGTCGTGTTCTTTACACTGTATACTCATTCTGGAATGGTTGCAGGTGGTAAATTATTTGATAGTGCTTTTGGTTTAAACTACCATTTTGGATTATTATTAGTTGCTATTATTGTAATTGCGTATACTTTCTTCGGCGGATATTTAGCCGTGTCGTTAACGGACTTTTTCCAAGGGGTAATCATGTTAATTGCTATGGTCATGGTACCAATAGTAGCGATGATGCAATTAAGTGGATTGGATACTTTATCGCAAGCGGCAGATTTGAAACCGACAAACCTTGATTTATTTAAAGGTACAACGGTTATTGGTATTATATCATTCTTTGCTTGGGGCTTAGGTTATTTTGGACAACCACATATTATTGTGCGTTTTATGTCTATTAAATCAGTGAAACAATTACCGACAGCAAGACGTTTTGGTATAGATTGGATGGCAATTAGCTTACTGGGTGCAGTTGGTGTAGGTCTTGTAGGTATTACATTTGTCAATCGTGGTGGTGTAACACTTGAGGATCCAGAAACATTGTTTATATTAATGGGTCAAATATTGTTCCATCCACTTGTGGGCGGTTTCTTACTTGCAGCTATTTTAGCAGCGATTATGAGTACGATTTCGTCACAATTATTGGTGACATCAAGTTCATTAACTGAAGATTTTTATAAATTGTTCCGTGGTGAGGAAGCAGCAAAAAAACATGAAAAGGAATTTGTTTTTGTGGGACGTATGTCAGTTGTTTTAGTTGCAATTGTTTCAATTATCATTGCATGGTCACCTAATGATACAATTTTAAATCTTGTAGGTAACGCTTGGGCAGGTTTTGGTGCTGCATTTGGACCACTTGTATTAATGAGTTTATATTGGAAAGGTTTAAGTCGTACTGGTGCAGTCAGCGGAATGATTTCAGGTGCAATTGTTGTAATTGTTTGGATTGCGTTTGTTAAACCATTAGGTGAAATTAATGATTTCTTTAATTTGTATGAGATTGTTCCAGGATTTTTAACAAGTTTAATTGTTACCATTTTAGTTAGTAAAATGACGAAGAAACCTCAAATTGATGTAGAAGGCGATTTAGAAGAAGTTCGTCAAATAGTAAAAGGTAATAAGTAATCATTATCATAGTAGTTTGATAAAGGGGTAGTATTTTGATTATATAAATATTAAAAGCGCACATAAGTAATAGAAAATTTTCTGCTCAAAATTTTAGGGAGAAATTAAAGATCGTGAAAGACTAACTTCAAAGGGGGAAGTTAGTCTTTTTTTATAAAAAAATCAGACAAAAACCCTACGGATTTTGTCTGATTGCTAAGATAGATATCAGTTATACGAGCAAATGACGTAAAAAGTTTTAAACTAAAGCAAAGCGTGCACTTATTGATGTGTGCGATTCTTTTTGTAGATACGAATAAAGAGATATACGACAGCTATAGCGATGATGACATACATAATATATGAATAAGTGTGTAAGCCATTCATTAACGTATCAAAACTGTTGCTCAACATGCTACCTAAGAAGATGAGTGCAATGTTCCAAATTGTAGTACCTATTAACGAAAGAATAGTAAATAATACAATATTCATTCTATTAATGCCTGCTGGTATGGTGATTAATACGCGTAAAACAGGAATAAAGCGACAAAGAAAGACTGCAATAGCACCGTATTTTTTAAACCATTCATTAGCGCGAGCAATATCTTTTCCTTTGAGTTTGATCCATTTTCCATATTTATCAACAAAACGATATAAACGTGCTTCAGAGACGATACTACTGATGTAATAAAGTATGATTAAACCGATTAACGATGAAATGGTAGATATGATAAAAAGTAAAGGTATGGATAAATCAGATTTAACTGTCATCAGTCCTGCAAATGTCAAAATAATTTCAGATGGAATAAAAGGTAATATATTTTCTAATAGGATTAATATTGCAATAGCAGTATAACCCCATGAATTTATAAAGTTTGTCAGTATTTGTTCCATGGCGAAAAGTGTCGCTCCTTTTCTTAATCAAACATGATGGTATTTTTTAATTACTTCTGTATTATAATCTAAATTAATGTGTAATGCATATTTAAGGTAATATAAAGATAATTAATAAATTTGTTGCCTTGAAATTTCAATGCACTGAGGGATTTAAGAAAAACTTATTTCAACTAATATTATAGTGAAGATTTAGGTTTTTAAAGAACTGGTGTTAATACCTGTCACATAAACTGTGTACGCTGTTCATAAGAATGAATAAGGTATTATCATAAAATGAAAAAAGTAGTTGTAAGCGATTTCATATTGTGGTAATATCTAGGCACACAATAGGTCATATGATGACTAGTGAAATAGGGAGAGAGTGTGGGTAAAAAAATGGAACAAAAAAGAACAAATATAAGATGGTATTTTGCTATTGCGTTTTTCATTATAGGTGTAATTGCTTATATGGATAGATCAAATATTTCCATTATTGCAGGACCTATGATGGAAGATTTACATTTGACGAAAACACAGTTTGGTTTATTAGCATCATTTTTCTCGTTAGGGTATGCGTTGATGCAAGTACCTTCAGGTTTTTTGGCAGAAAAATTTGGCTCTAAAAAAATGTTAACAATTGCGCTCGTATGGTGGAGTGCTTTCACGATTTTAACTGGTGTTGTTAAAAATCATGGTTTATTATATGCTGTACGTTTTTTATTTGGTATAGGTGAGGCACCTATGTATCCTTCGAATGCAGTGTTTAACTCATTTTGGTTTGCTAAAGGTGAAAAAGGACGTGCTTCGAGTGCATTGTTAGCGGGTTCATATTTTGGACCAGTGATTGCACCTGTAGTTACGATTGCTATCGTTAATATGTTTGGATGGCAAGCTGTATTTTATATTTTTGGTGCTATTGGTATTGTCATTGCATTATTATGGATTATTATTTCAAAAGATTTACCGGAACAACATAAAATGGTAAATGAAGCAGAAAAAAAATATATTATGGAAAACCGTGATATCATAAAAACTGAAAAAAGTAACGCGCCGTGGAATATCTTCTTAAGAAGATTTAGCTTTTATGCATTGGCTGCACAATATTTTGTTGTACAATTTGTTGTGTCACTATTCTTAATATGGTTACCTACATATCTAACGGAACAATATAATGTCAAATTAACCGACCCTGATATGGCTTGGGCAGCAGGTGCACCATGGATTGCTATGTTCTTATTAATATTATGTGGCGGTGCAATCTCTGATAAGCTATTACAAAATGGAAAATCAAGATTTGTTGCGAGAGCGTCCATTGCAATCATCGGTTTTGTGGTATTTTGTATCTCATTATTCATGTCAATTCAAACAAACAATTTAGTAGCAAATGTGCTGTGGTTGTCATTATGTTTAGGCGGAATAGGAATTGCTACAGGAATGAGTTGGGCGGCAGCTACAGATTTAGGACGTAATTTTTCTGGTTCAGTATCTGGCTGGATGAATTTATGGGGCAATATCGGTGCATTGCTGAGTCCTTTATTAGCAGGTATGATGGTTGATATTGTTGGTTGGACAGTGACATTAGAATTAGTTATTATCCCAGTCGTGTTTGCAATAATTATGTGGTTTTTTGTTAAACCGGATCAACCGTTAATCATTGAAAAAGAAGAACTTTAATACTCTTGTAAACAAACTTTGCAAGAGCGATTATCTCAGGAGGTTATATATGATTTTAGTAACTGCAGTAATGAAGATTAAATCAGAACATAGAGAAAATTATTTAGCAGAGGTTGAACGCTTAGTCATTGCAGCAAATCAAGAAGCAGGTGCATTATATTATGCGCACTTTGAAAATACAAATGAACCTCAAACTTTTGCTTTTATAGAAAAATATAAAGATCAAGCTGCTTTAGAAGCACATAATCAATCAGAACATTTTCAAACATTTTTTAAAGAAATAGAAACTTATTTACTTGAAGCGCCTAAAATAGAAGTTGCTACAATTAAATAATTAATAAAATAAGCGTATAGAAGATAAACATCTATGATTAACGCATAAGCGCCCGTTTCAAATTCAATTGAATAGAAACGGGCGCTTTCATTTTTTGAAATATTGAAGCGTATTAACTGAACATTTTCCTATGATGGATGCCATCTTGGTAAAACGAAGTTGACGTTTATTTATAGCTTGAATCGATATTTATAAATGAAATCAAAGTGTGTTTTATCATAGTTTTAAAGTAAAGCATATAAGGTTGATATCGAGAAATATTCATGTTTCATTAATGCTTTGTGAGCACAAAGTTATTGGAAAACACAATTATATTGTATAATAATATGTTGTGAATTATTGTGAATAGTGAAATTCTTTAAAAAAGATACTGATATAAGGAGAGAAAATATCATGCTATATCAACATGGCACGCTCGGTACATTGATGGCTGGATTATTAGATGGCACTATGGAAATGAATGAAATTTTAAAACATGGTGATTTAGGTATCGGTACGTTAACAGGATCAGACGGTGAAGTTATTATATTAGACGGCATCGCTTATCATGCTGATGCACATGGTAATTTCAAACAGCTAGAGGGTAGTGAAATGACACCTTTTTCTACGGTCACACCATTTCAACCGGATGTTAGTTTTGAAGTGAGACATATTACTGATTCTGAATATGTATTAAATCAAACTAAAAGCCACGCTGCCAGTGAAAACTTATTTTTTGCGGTTAAAATATCTGGGAAATTTGAAAATGTACATGTTAGAATGATGCCAAAACAAGAAAAACCGTATACTAAACTAATTGAATCGGCTAAACAACAACCAGAGTTTCATTATGATCAAATTGAAGGTACGATCGTTGGTTTTTATGCACCAACACTTTTTCATGGCATAGCTGCCGGAGGTTTCCATTTACATTTTGTAGATAGAGATAAAACAATAGGTGGACATGTATTGGATTTTGAAATGAATCATGGCGATGTAGAAATAAGTAATATTGAAACACTTGAACAACATTTCCCAGTAAATAACGCGACATTTTTAGAATCTGATATTGATTATTCAACAGTGCACGAAGACATCAAACAATCAGAATAAAATTACTCGTTAAAGTAGAATATAGTAATGATTAAACATATTCATTATAACGATTTGTAGGAAATGCCCTAGCAGAAACCAATAAAAGTGTTAAAATAGTTTAGTAATCGTTAATTAAAATGTATCTGATTTCTCAACCAAAATTTGTGAAATGAACTATTTTGCAATGTACTTCCCCAGTTGTAGATTTATGTATTTGATAAAGTGAGCTGAAGGATAAATTAAAATATCTTTAATATTGTATAAAAGCAAAGTATTTATATTTAAAGCTATGTATAACAAGTTTTTCACAAAACAAAATGACCTTAACGGGGACGGGACTATGAGATCGAAATATAAATTTTAGATTTCTAACCCGTCTTTTTTATGTTTTGCCATCAAATCAGATGAAATATCATTGTTAAAATAAAATAAAAAGGAGAGGTGAATCGCCATTGATTAAATATTTAAAGTCACTCACAAAATTTAATGCTATGAAAATCGATGTTGCTAAAGGTATTAGACAAGCGATACTAATGTTTTTACCATTAATGATTGGTTATTTAGTCGATTATTTTTCAATCGGTCTATTAATTTCAACAGGTACGTTAGCACATATTTATGTGTTTGGCGGTACGGCAAAGTCTAAACTTCGTACAGTATTTTTTACTTCAATAGTATTTGCATTATCAATGATGTTAGGCACGTTGACCGTCAATCAACCCATCATATTTGGTATTTTATTATTGATTGTAGCAGTAATACCATATTATGTATTTAGTTCATTAAACATTCCTGGACCATCATCAACTTTTTTTATTGTGGCATTCAGTTTGCCAATTAATTTACCAGTTGCTCCAGATGAAGCATTAATAAGAGGTGTTTCAGTATTTATCGGAGGTTTATTAGCAACATTTGTAGTAATCGTGGTGATTTTACTTTCAAAAGAATCAGCTGAAGTTAAATCAATTAAAAATGATTATAATATTATAAAACAATTAGTTTATAATTTTGATGATCCAAAAGCATTTTCAAAAGCATCCCGATTTGCTGTGACTGCTTTTAGAAATACTGATAACCAACTCATCACTGCAAGTTCTGCCAAATCTCAAAAGTCACCACAATTCCAACGTTTAATATTGCTACATAATATTGCACAAGGTATACATTCAGAATTACTGGAATTAAATGAAAAAAATGTACGGCCTTTACCTCAAGATATTAAATTGATGGTAGACTACGTAATCAATTTAGTATATACGCAAGGTAAGACAAATAAAACATGGACTCGCCAAGTTGATATTGATGAAGCTTATCAAAAACTTGTAGATAATATATTCAAAGTTGATGCCATAATGAATGCAAATGATGCACAACTGGAACACGAAGTGGATATACGTGTACCTATTTATGGTCATCGATTAGTTACGAATTTGACAATAGATTCATTTGTCTTTAGAAATACTATACGCTATATCGTTATTATGGCAATTGCGATTTTTATCGCATTGATGTTTGATTTTGACAAAGCATATTGGATTCCACTTAGTACGCATACAGTATTATTAGGTTCAACTACATTACACAGTTTTGAACGTGCTGGATCAAGAGGTATCGGTACGATTATAGGTGTACTTGTACTGTCATTAATACTATTGTCTACACCACCTGTACCTATCGCTATATTACTCCTTGCGGTTGCAGCAGGTATAACAGAAATATTCGTTGGAGCAAATTATTCATTTGCAGTTATATTTATCACAATTCAAGTTATATTATTAAATGGTTTAGCATCGAACCATCTCTCGATTTTAATAGCACTTCCACGAATTATTGATGTGATTGTTGGTATTATTATTGCTGTTGTTTCGCTACTGATCATAGGTAGAAAGACTGCTTCTTCAATGTTACCAGGCACGCTTGCTACAGTAGCTCGTAATGAAGCAGTGTTATTCCATTATTTATTTTCAAGCAACAAATACTCATCGAGAGAGCGAGATAAAAAAGAAATGTTGCATTTAAGTGTTCAACTAAACAATATGAAACAAATATATAATAGTGCGAATGGTGAAGTATTTAGTAATAAAAGGGTTATACAATACTATTATCCTAGTATATATGCACTAGAAGAAATCAGTTTTATGCTGACGAGGGCATTAAGTAATGAAAAACGTTACCATATTAATGATGAAACCATGGGAGAGTATTTGTTAGTATTTGAAAACATTGCTAAACATTTTGAAATCGGTTCTAATATCAATGTTCAAGAAATGGCAACTTTACCACAATACATGCACATTAGAACTTCTTTAATGAGTATTCAACATAATTGTCAAAATGCAAGACAAGCAAATAAATCACCTCATGAATAATGCAAAACAAGCCAATGTTACGGTAGTTAATATCCGATGACATTGGCTTGTTTTATATTTAAAATTTAATGAAGTGTTTTGTGAAGTCTTTACAAATATGGAAAAATAACAATGCTCTAATAAGCATTGCTACTTTCCGATATCTAGTTGGAATCTTGTTGTTTTCTAGCTTTTTCTTCTTCTTCTTGTCTTTTTTCCTTTATATCTTCTTGTGCTTTTCTTTGTTGTTGTTCTTGTTGTTGTTGTTCTTTATGCAATTGCTTGTATCGCTGTTTTTGTCTATATCCGTAAGTACTTTCAAGTATGAGTGCTTCATTATTTAGACCAACACCTATTGCACCAGCTACAGTCGAAATTGATGCAGCAAACCAAGCTAAGTTTATGTAAGTTGTTAAACCTGCAGATGTTTTTAATTGTAATGCTTGACCTAAATAATCTGAGGGGAGCACAATTAAACTTGCAATCAAAAAGAGTGAGAACAAAATAAAGTAATAAATAATAACTGAAACAGTTAAAGTCATCGTTGTAGTTAAGTTGTATAAGGTAGTGATTTGCTTATTCGTGCTCTCTTTTTTTGATTCCCATAAATTATGTGCAATGATCATCCAAATCATCATACCGAAAATTGCTACAAGCATCATTAATAACAAGCGCCACTCAGAATATACAAAGCTTAAATTCCACATTGTCGTAAAAATGATTCCAAAGGCACCTGTAGTGAAGGCGATTGCCACAACATTACTTAAGCTTTTTAACATGTTAAATGGGTTGTTTGCAAATGTCATACCACTAACAAGACGAAAAATACCTTTAGACTTGGACGATACGTAATATTGCGTATGTTGTGAGGTAGTATTTTCAAAGTAAACAGTTCGTGATTGTAAATTTGATAAAGGAAACTGCGCATTCATCAATGACATAGCGTCATGATTATTGTTAATTTTTTCAGAATGCTTAAATTCATCTATTGCCTTTAGAATAGCCAATATAGAGTTTTGAATTCTTTTTTTGATTGGACGCCATCCATAAGCAGGGATAGAAATTAAACTAGCACCATTTTGTCTATTGATATCAATGGCAACTACTTTTTGTTGTTCAATCATCGGTAGGTCAGTGAGTCCAATTGTAAAATGCCATTGATTATGCTCTTGATAATCAGCAATTTTACTGAAAATTTGTTGGACGCTTTCTGCTGAACCAGTCAAAGGATCAATAATTGTATCGATTTCCCATTTAACTGAATGCTCATATTGCTCACTAAGGATGTGGGGCAAATCAATTTCAAGATTACGCGCTACTTTTTCAGTGACGCCCGGTGCAGCAATAATACCTATTTTAGCCGTTGTTGTGTTCATTTAATCCCTCCTCATGATGTGATTGTTTTTCGCCCTTGTAGTAATCAGCTTTTGCATATGCGGTAGAGCTATCTTCATCTTCTTGTTCCAGTGATTTAGATCTATAGTATTGTCTAAAAGAATATGTCACACGTTTAATTTTTTCAGCATTTTCAACAGTGGATCCCATAGCGCCAGCGAGTATACCTAATGACGTAATAAACCAAATTAAGTTAATATAATTTAAAATAGTTGGATGCTCACTGTTTAATGATGTCCAATTTGAAAACAACTCGGGAGGTACAAATAATATTGTACTTAGAGATAACAAGATATATAGTACTATAAAATTTAAAAAGGTGATGGTCAATAAGGTTGTGAAGGTCGTGATGTTATAAATAAAGCGATAAAGTTTTTGTGTATTAGCGCTAGGTCTTTCCCATAATTTATAAGAATAAATTAGCCAACCAACCATGCCTAATACAGATAGTAACATCAGTAAAATATACCGCCAATAACTATAATCAAGACTGATATCCCAAGGTGTAGAAAATATTGCTATATAAGTTCCTGTGGCAAATGAAACAGATATGATTTTTTTAAAATCAAAAATGGCAGACCAAGGTTCATTGGCAAAAGTCATGCCACAAATCAAATGAAGCCAACCTAAAAATGTAGATTTGGCAATGATACGGGATCTATAATTTTCATTATTATCCTTAGGTATGACTTCTTTAAATTGAGTCAATTTAAAATGCTTAAAGTTTAAAGTGTTTTTGTTTCTACCAGAAGAATGTAAATATTCAATAATAAATATTAAGCACTGTCTTAATTTCTCTTTTAACTTAAAGTTTCCCAACGCTGGTAATGATAAAAGTGCTGTTTTAGTATCGAAATCAATATCACATAATGCACTTTTATTTTTAGAAAAATTAGGTAAATCCGTAATACAAATTGTATAATCCCAATTTTTTTGTTGTTTCATATTGGATGCAATATCCAAAACTTTATCCATATGTTCCGCAGTCCCAATCATAGATGCAACGTGTATTTCAAATTGCCATTCCACGCCATTATCTACATGTTTTGTGAAATCTTTTGGGAGCTCTGAATAAATTTTGTTGATTAATTTATGAGGCATGTCAGGAGAAGGGATTAAGCCAATGGATAGATTCATGTTAGTTAAACCTCCTTTTATTTAACACTGATTCTTACTCATCATTCCCTTTCAATTAATGAACAAATCATAGTTGTCTTAAATATTTATATCATTTTTAATGCATTTATTTAGTTTGTTAAAGGAAAAAAGAGGTAAAAGAGAATTAATATAAGTTTGAATATGGAGGTTTTATCACATGCCTTGGACGATGGAAGATTATCCACAAAGTTGGAAAAATATGGAAAACTTGGAAAGAAAAAAAGCAATAGACATTGGAAATGCAATGCTTAAAGATGGATATCAAGAGGACAATGCGATTCCAATCGCTACGAAACAAGCTGAAGATTGGTACAAAAATGCGACTGAAGATGAATTGAAAGCGTTGAAAAATAAAAAAATCACTGTGCATGAACGTGATCAATCTGTAAATCCACAATTAAATCATAAAGATGTTCATGTCTATTATGAGAATAGTGAGTGGAAAATAAAGTCTGATGGTGCGAAACAAGCTACGGATAGCTTCGATAAAAAGGCAGATGCTATGAAGCGAGCACGTAACATTGCAGATAATAGAAGGACTCAGATTATTGAACATAAAATGAACGAATAGTGTGAAAAAACGTGAAGGCGAAGCTGAAAATGTATTTGATTTAGTAGAATAGAGACTTTTGTATGTATAAGTGAAAAAAACAAAACATGTCAATTGAAGTAGTTGGCTTTAGAACAAACAATAGGATGCTATGGATTTTTATGAGCTCAAACAGCCGAAACTGAAAAATGCCCTTTCACATATCAAGTAATCTCTGACTCGAACCATTCATTGATAAATATTCACTGTATTGTTTCAAGTAGTCTTTAAATTTAGCTATAATGTTTGGAAAGAGATGAATTATTGGAGGTACGATTTATGTACATTGAACGTAAACCAACGTTGAATATGGATGATTTGAAAGAAGAATTTAAAGAGAGTTTATCATATATAAATAATTATGAAGAAGCATTTGAAATGGTCATTGATTTTGTTGCTTTAGAGCAATTATATTCATCCGCACTAAAAGAAATTAGCACTAAACTTGATATTTTAGACGATCATTTTCAACAATTGTATAAACATAATCCGATCCATCACATGGAACGTCGTGTTAAGGAAATGAGAAGTCTGATTAAAAAGTTAGATCGAAAAGGATATCAAATCAACACAGCGTCAGCGAAAGCATATATTTATGATATTGCAGGTATAAGAGTTGTTTGTAATTATATAGATGGTATTTATGTTATTGAAGAATTATTGTTAAAACAGGCGGATGTTCAGTTATTAAAACGAAAAGATTATATTATGAATCCAAAAGATAACGGTTATAGAAGTTTGCATATTGTAGTGTCAATACCGGTGTTTTTAGCGAATTCTGTAGAAAAAGTACCAGTAGAAATTCAAATTAGAACAATAGGTATGGATATGTGGGCGAGTTTAGAACATAAAATACGTTACAAAAATAATAAAAATACAGAGGATTATAGAGAAATTTTAAAACAATGTGCCAATGAAATTACAACTGTTGAAAGTAAAATGCAAAATATTCATTCCGAAATTTTTGAGAATTAGAGTCTTAAACAAATATTATGCACTAAAAACGAATGTTACACTTGCTCGTTACGTTAGGTCACCATGTATGATTAACGTCAAGGAGGTTATTTTATGACACTATATCAAACAGGAGAACTAGCAAAGCAATGCAATGTAACAGTAAGAACGATTCAGTATTATGATAAAAAAGGACTCTTACAATCGATGCCATCATCAAGTAATGGTAGACGATTATTTGACGAACAAAGCAAAGTAAATTTAGAAATTATCTTAATATTGAAATCGATAGGTTTTTCATTGAAAGACATAAAAATATTACTAACAGACGACAAAAAGTTACAAGCAGTAAAAGTTATGTTACATCAAAAGAAAACTGAAATTAATGAAGAAATTGAAAAATTGAAACTTACTGCTTATCAAATGAAACAACTGGAAAGCAGTATCAGTGAAGATGCGCAAGCACCTATTGAAAAATTGATTAACACACATAAATATGTCATTCAAAATCAGCGTGGCATGACGTTATACATGCCACTGCTATATAAGCTGAGTCCTGCGATCATAATACAATATACATCTATCATCGCTAGCGTATTATTAAAAAAATGGATGCCTTTTTTATCAACATTACCTATTCTAGTAATTTATGCTGGCATTATGACAAAAGCGATATATCAACGTGTGAGTTATTTATGTCCGAATTGTCAACAAATATTTAAACCTAAATTGTCGACGTGGATGTTTGCTGCACATACACCTAAAACTAGAAAATTACAATGCCCGCATTGTTACCAAACACATCATTGTGTAACAACGTTAAAAACAGGAAGTCATTAAAATGAAAAAATCGGTATGTCGAGTGAAAACTTGATATGCCGATTTTTTATGGAATTTGGAGATGCTCCGTATAATTGCAAGCGCTTGCAATTATACGGAATGTATATTACTATACTTGTATACAAGTATATCGATTGAGTGGAGAGGTGAAGTCGTTTGGAATATATTTATCCAGAACAATGGCTTGAAGGTGTTTCTAAAGGTGAAATGATTGCTTCGGAAATACGTTTAAGAATTGTTGATGGCATGATTACACCAGACACATTGTTAACTGAAAACCAAATTGCCAATGAATTTAATGTGAGTCGTTCTCCAGTAAGAGATGCATTTAAATTATTAAAGCAAGATCAGTTAATTCATTTAGAACGAATGGGTGCCTACGTTTTACCTTTTAATGATAATGAAAAAAAAGAACTGTATGATTTAAGAATTATGCTAGAATCATTTGCTTTTAATAAGATAAAAAAAGATAATCATGAGCAAATTGTTAAAGAAATGCGGAAACAACTAGAAATGATGAGAGTTGCTGTTAAATTTGAAGACGCAGAGGCATTTACAGAACACGATATGAAATTTCATGAAGTGACGATATTAGCTTCTAAACATCAGTATCTAAAAACATTTTGGAACAATTTGAAGCCAGTGATGGAAGCGCTTATCTTGTTATCCATGCGCAAACGTATGACTGAAAATCCGGTTGATTTTGAACGAATTCATCATAATCATGAAGTGTTTATCGATGCGGTTGCAAAGCAAAGTGCAACAAAACTAAGAGAAGCATTTCATTTGAATTTTGATGATGTTGGCGAAGATATAGATAGTTTTTGGATGAAAGAGTAATTGTGAAACAAGAGGTACAATAGGAGGAAAAACTATGAAATACATGATAGGTGTTGATATAGGTACGACAAGTACAAAAGCAGTGCTTTATGATGGAAAAGGGCAGTTTATTATGAAACATAATATTGGCTATCCTTTGCATACACCAAATGTGGAGGTGTCAGAAGAAAATCCAGATGAGTTATTTGATGCAGTATTGATGACGATTAAATATGTTATGAGGGAAGCCAATGTTCATAAAAATGATTTGAAATTAATTTCATTTAGTGCTCAAATGCATAGTTTGATTGCAATGAATGCAAGTCATCAACGATTAACTGAGAATTTGTCTTGGGCAGATAATCGTGCGACAAAATATGCAGAAATGATTAAAGACAAATATGACGGTGACGCGATATACAGTAGAACAGGTACGCCTATCCATCCAATGTCACCTCTATCTAAAATATTTTGGATGAAACACGAACAACAAGAAATATATAATCAAACAGCGATGTTTGCAGACATTAAGACATATATTTTTTATCAGTTATTTGAAACCTATGTGATTGATCAATCGATGGCTTCATCTACTGGCATGTTTAACTTAGAGAATTTAGATTGGGATCAAGAAGCATTAGCGTTGTTAGGCATTCGTAAATCTCAATTGCCTGAAATTGTACCGACAACACATATATTAAAAGGAATGAAACGTCGTTACGCAACATTAATGGGTATTGACGAAAATACGCCAATTGTTGTAGGTGCTAGTGATGGCGTATTGTCAAATTTAGGCGTAAATGCGTTTAAAAAAGGTGAAGTTGCTGTAACCATTGGAACTTCTGGCGCCATAAGAACAGTAATAGATAAACCACGAACAGATTATAAAGGTAGAATTTTCTGTTATGTTTTGACGGAAGATCATTATGTCATTGGAGGACCAGTGAATAATGGAGGCGTGGTATTACGATGGCTACGTGACGAATTATTGGCGAGTGAAGTGGAAACAGCAAAACGTTTAGGCGTCGACCCTTATGATGTACTGACTAAAATTGCTAATCGTGTGAAACCGGGCGCAGATGGGTTGATATTCCATCCATATTTAGCAGGTGAACGTGCACCATTGTGGAATGCAGATGCACGAGGTTCATTCTTTGGCTTAACGCTAGCTCACAAGAAAGAACATATGATTCGAGCAGCGTTAGAAGGCGTTCTTTATAACCTTTATACAGTTTATTTAGCATTAGTCGAAGTAATGAATGAAACACCGTCCACGATAAAAGCAACGGGAGGGTTTGCTAAAAGTGAAGTGTGGCGTCAAATGATGGCAGATATCTTTGATACGAATTTAATCGTCCCAGAGAGTTATGAAAGCTCATGTTTAGGCGCTTGTGTACTTGGCATGAAGGCACTTGGTGAAATTGAAGATTTTTCTATTATTGAAGAAATGGTGGGTACAACAAATCAGCATCGTCCAAATCAAGATAATGTGAATGTTTATCAAAAACTTATTTCAATTTTCATCAATTTAAGTCGCTCATTAGAAGAACGCTATGCTGAAATCGCTACGTTTCAGCGTGAACATGTGGTTGAAGATAAATCGTAGATACGATTTATTGGTACAAACTGAGTGAATGATAAGCTATAAATAAAAATATGTAAATTCCATTTAAGGCTATCATTTCATTCAGTTTAAAAAATTTAAAAATTTAAACATTTAAGTAAGCGTTATCATTGAGAGGGCAAGCCCTTTTGATATTATGAACGATTATGTTAAGTGTTAAAGGGGAGAACAATTATGTTTGAAACAATTTGGCCATTAATTACAGTGGTTATAGGTATCGTTGTATTATTATCATTAATCATTTTCTTGAAGTTAAATACATTTATATCATTAATTATTACATCTATTATCACTGCTATTTTACTCGGAATGCCGTTAGATAAAATTATAGAAACCATTGAAAATGGTATGGGAAGTACTTTAGGACATATTGCTCTAATTTTTGGTTTAGGTGCGATTTTAGGTAAACTATTGGCTGATGGTGGTGGTGCTACACGTATTGCCGATACATTGATTAAAAAGTTTGGACACAAACACGTACAATGGGCAATGTTGATTGCAGCCTTTATTGTAGGTATAGCGTTATTCTTTGAAGTAGGATTAGTACTATTAATACCATTAGTATTTACAATTGCAAAACGCGCGAATGTATCACAATTAAAACTTGGACTTCCTATGGTTGTAGCACTATCTGTGACACATGGATTCTTACCACCACATCCGGGACCAGTAGTAATTGCTAAAGAACTACAAGCTAATTTAGGTCATGTGTTACTTTACGGTATAATTATAGCAATACCTGTTACCATTATTGCAGGGCCATTATTTAATAAAGTGGCACAAAAAATTACGCCAACTGCTTATCAACGCGAAGGTGATATCTCAGCTTTAGGTGCGCAAAAAGAATTTTCAGAGTCTGAAATGCCTGGATTTGGTATCAGTTTACTAACTGCAATTTCACCAGTTATTCTTATGTTACTTTCTACAATTGTTCAGTTAGTGACGGGTAATGAAGAAGCGACAAATGGCTTTGAATCCTTCATTTACTTTATAGGTACTGCTGGTACAGCGATGTTAATTGCCGTTTTGTTTGCAATTATAACAATGGGTGTCAGACAAGGTAGAAAAAATGCTGAAATCATGGATTCTGTATCAAACGCAATCTATCCTATTGGAATGATGATTTTAATTATAGGCGGCGGTGGTACTTTCAAACAGGTACTGATAGATGGTGGTGTTGGTGACACAATAGCTAAAATGTTTGAAGGTACTGAAATGTCTCCTATATTACTAGCATGGGTAGTTGCAGCCGTTTTAAGAATTGCTTTAGGCTCATCTACAGTAGCCGCAATTTCATCAACAGGCATTGTATTGCCATTACTACAATCATCGGACGTGAATGTTGCATTAGTAGTATTAGCAATTGGCGCAGGTAGTGTTATCTTATCTCATGTGAATGACGCAGGCTTTTGGATGTTTAAAGAATATTTTGGTTTAACTGTTAAAGAAACGTTTCTAACTTGGTCATTACTTGAAACGGTTATTTCTGTTTCAGGACTAGTTTTTATTTTTATATTAAGTATCTTTGTATAATAAAATCACATAAAAACACATATAAATGGGTGTGTGTTACGAAATAGAGTCTGGAACATAAAGTTCTTGAACAAGTGAAAAAAGGCAATTTCTATTGAAATCATATAGAAATTGCCTTTTTCAATATTATTTTAATTATAGTTAGGTCATTGATTTACTACTTGGGTTAATATAGGTCCTTATTTTTAAAAATATTTTAATGTGAATTTAGACATAAATAAGTCGTAGTATTGATGAGTAACAATGAATCACACAGATGGACTGAATTAAATCATCTTCATGTTATTTTTCTAGGGTTTATGTTCCAAATGCTATTTTGCATGAATTGCTTAGTCTTTTAAGTATTTCAACATAAATTATGGATAAAATGATAAAATTGAGTAACTGTAGAAATTTTAAGTAGTTTAGATGCCAAATATACAATAATCATAGTTATTATAATTGAAATTTTATTTAAGTTGTATATAGTAGACTCAATAAGGGGGTAACATGATGAAAAGAATATTACTGATTGCTAGTGCTTTTATCGGTGTCATCGTTGGTGCTGGATTTGCTTCTGGACAAGAAGTGCTGCAATATTTTACTAGTTTTGGTATTTTGGGCACTTTGGGTGCTATCATTACCACAGCGTTGTTTGCTTATGTTGGGATGATGCTTGTTTGGTTAGGGAGTAAATTTGATACAGATTCACATAAAGTCGTTATACATAATATTACTGGAAAATCATTATTTGGAAAATTATTGGGATGGATTATTGATTTAGTCATTATCTTTACTTTGTTTGGTGTCGGTGTAGTGATGATTGCAGGTGCTGGGTCAAACTTAAATCAACAATTTGGGGTACCATCGCTCGTTGGTACATTATTAATGACTGTATTAATCATTCTTGCAGGAATGTTAAAGGTAGAAGGTGTAGTTAAAGTTATTGGCAATATTACGCCGTTTTTAATTATTTTTATATTAATTATTTCGATTTATAGTTTCTTAACTACAAATGTACCATTTTCTGAATTAAATACAATTTCAGATGCGAAACCTTCGACATTACCTAATTGGTTTGTTGCAGGTATTAATTATGCTTCATTTAATACAGCAGTAGGTGCTTCAATGGCTATTGTAATGGGTGGAGCAGAAAAAAATTCAAAAGTAGCAGCAATTGGAGGCTTAGTAGGTGGCCTGATATTGGGTGCTATGATTGTCTTAAGTCATTTAGCAATTTTTACACAAATCAATATTGTCGGTAATATGGAAATGCCTATGTTAGGTATTGTGAACCATATATCACCAATTCTAGGTATCATTATGGCAATCGTGATATTTGGTATGATTTTCAATACAGGACTAGGTATGTTTTATGCATTTGCAACACGTTTCACTGTTGTAGATTCTATACGTTTTAAGATATTTTATACTATTACAATCCTTGTAGGACTTTGCTTAAGTTTTGTCGGATTTACAGATCTGGTAGCAATCTTCTATCCATTAATCGGTTATTTAGGTTTGGTGCTTATCTTTGTCTTATTCTATGCGCCGTTTAAATTAAAATTGGGTAAGAAACAATAGACACAGAGTGATCAATAGCCTTACATGACTAAATATATATAATATTAAAAATAAATTAAATATTTTTTATTCATTTGATACTCTATTCCTTAATATTTAGATATAATAAAAATATAAGGAATGGGGTGTTTTTTTATGAAAAATGAAACGCTAGAAATATTGCAAATGCATGCTATACAATTGCTGGGTATTCAGTTAGAAGGTTATGATATGGACAACATAAAGGAGATTAGTAACCATATTAAGACACCTTTTATGAATACTACCAAAAAACAATATAGAAATGAGTTGAAACATTTTATTGTGCATATGCAAAGTAATAAAATTTATCACTATAAAAATAGTTTTAATGTTAGCTTTTTGATTTTTAAATTTAAAAAATATAGAAAAATATATATTATTGGGCCTTATATGGATAAACGACCCAATGAGCGCCAATGTAATGAAATGTTACTTAATTTAAATATTAAAATTTCTAAGCTGCCTACACTGAAACAATATCTACTTAAAATACCAATATGTCATCATGTTAAAGCACAAAAAATGTGTCGTTTAGCAATTCGTTTTTTGAAGAAAAGAAATATTGTCTATGAAACGGTAGAAATTGACTTCAGTTTTCATGCAAATGAAACATTTTTAGCTGATTCTAAGCTTCAAAGTGATTACACATTACAAGAAATAGAATATAGATATAATTTAGAAAATCAATTGTTGACTGCAGTAGAAAACGGAAATGTCGAAGAAGCATTAACGATTTTAAAAAAGATGAGTTTGTCTGTGACTGGTTTACGACGAGTGAAGGATGATCTATCAAATGAACAATATAAAGCATATTTGATCAATACTTTATGCCGTAAAGCTGGTGAAAAAGCGGGTGTAAGTCTTATACATATCGATGAAATATCCGCTCGATATGCTGCAATGATTGATCGGACATTGGATGTAGAAGTATTGGAAGAATTAACGTATGCAATTGTAAAGGAATATGCAGAAAGGGCTATGAAAATTAAAGCGAATGCCTTTAGCCCTAAAGTAAGTAAAGTGATTCAATATATTGAAAGAAACTTAGATAGTAATTTAACTTTAGAAGAATTAGCGAATTATGTGAATTTGGCACCTAGTTATCTATCAAGAATTTTTAATCAGGAATGTCATCAATCTTTATCACAATTTATTACAGCACTAAGAATAAAAAAAGGGCGTGACTTAATAGCGCGGACAAAAATGACTGTTGCCGAAGTGGCAAAATATGTTGGTTTTAAGGAACAAAGTTATTTCGCACAATGTTTTAAAAAGCAATATGGCAAGACACCATTGAAATATCGGACAGAACATAAAGAATTTTATTAGTAGATATAATGAAAAATCAGAAAATTAAATATTCAATAAAAAAATTGTAAAAAAAATTAGGAAAATATCAAAAAAATCATAATTATCTCTGAAAATAATTAAAATAGCACCAATTCACATTAAACTTAGAGCTAATTTAATATTTTCCGCGCAATTGTATGTAATAAAGTATAGTATCAATTTGGATTGGCGTTATTACAGACTTTAGCAATAGTTGAAAAAAAATAGCATAGATGGATAAGTAAGACACAATTTTAACAACGTTGTTATTTTTTATTGACTGTTGTCATTATAAAAATATAATAAAAGTAAGAGCTCTATCAAAAAGTGTTAAGGGTGTATGCACGTGAAAATAATAAGCGTATCTATTCTAGAGGGTTAAAAATTTTTATGTACGTAAGAAAACGCTTTCAATTCTATGGGGAAAGTTATGATTGATGGCCACATTCAATAAAACAGACTATGAAACTGCAAAGATGAGGTGCACAAATGTTGTTTCGATAGTGGAAAGAGGTAATCCTTATGGTTACAGCCAGATTAAAACCGGCAAATAAGAAATTGAAAAAATTTAACGAAATTGAATCACCGAAATTAAAATTCAAAGAAAAACTAGCTTATGGATTTGGGGATTTAGGTAACGGATTAATGTTTGATATGGGGCAAATTTATTTACTGCTTTTTTATACAGATATTTTGGGAATTCCGTCTGCCGTTGGTGGTCTCGTATTTTTAGTTGCTAAATTTTTCGATGCATTTGTAGACACGGGTGTAGGAACTCTTGTCGATAATCAGAAGAATTTTTCAAAACGAGGAAAATTTAGACCATTTATTTTATATGGGAGCGTTCCTTTAGCAATATTGACTGTTTTAACTTTTATTTCTCCTGATATCAGTGAAACAGGTAAAATTATATGGGCATTTGGAACATATTTACTATTCAATGCTGCTTATTCTGTCGTGAATATACCTTATGGTTCATTGTCTGCCTCAATGACGATTAATGCGGATGATCGAACACAATTATCAGTGTTTCGTAATTTAGGGTCACAAGGTGCCATGTTTATTTCAGGCATTGTTATTATTCCGTTAGTAAGTCTATTTCCGAATCATGCGATTGGTTATCCGATTGCAGTAGGAATACTTGCAATTGCAGGTGTGACACTACATATGTTGTGTTATAAGGGGGTTAAAGAGCGTCATACAATTGAACGTCCGCAAGTAAAAGGTTTAGGGCGTAAAGCGTTTTTTAATTTACTGAAAAATAGACCATTTATAATTTTAGCAATTTATACATTGCTAACGATTACTGCTTTATTTTTACAACAAGGTGCGCAACTATATTATTACAAAAATGTACTTGGTTTTGATAATTTAATAGGAATTGTAAGTACATTGAATTTTATTGTTTTAATACCAGCATTATTCCTAACTACTTTCTTAAGTAAAAAAGTAGGTAAAAAAATGACAGCAGTCATAGGCGTAAGTGGTTTTATTATTTTCCAAATTGTGAACTTTTCGTTATTTTCAGAGCAAATTGTACTTTTCTTAATATTTAACACGATTGCACAATTATTCTTAGTTATTCCAAATACGGTGACATGGGCGTTTATAGCTGATGTTGTAGAATACGGACAATGGCAATCAGGACTTAGATCTGAAGGTATTATTTATGCAAGTTATAGTTTTACTAGAAAAATTTCACAAGGCTTAGCAGGTTTTATACCAGGTATGGCATTAACAATTATTGGTTATGTACCTAATGCGGCACAAACGCCTGATACAATATTCGGTTTAAAAATATTATTCTTTGTGGTACCCGCGGTCATTTGTTTAGTTGCAGTGATACTTTTCTTCATTGCATACCCATTAACAGATCAGAAACATAAACAAATTGTTAAAGAACTAGCACTTAGAGAGGAATTATAACTATTTTGTATTTAATTTTATGAGAGGAGCATTTATATGCTATATCCAGTAACAAATGAACAGAGAAGTATCATAGACTTAAATGGTGTTTGGCAGTTTAAATTAGAAGAGAACTATGATCAAATAGATGTAACGAAACCTTTGGACACTGATTTAGTTATGGCAGTACCTGGTTCATATAATGATCAAGGCGTGACTGCAAACATACGTAATCATGTAGGAAACGTTTGGTATGAAAGAATGTTTACGATACCTAACGTACTATCAGATGAACGTATTGTGTTGAGATTTGGTTCAGCTACACATAAAGCAACTGTTTATATTGATGGTCAAGAAGTCACATCACATCAAGGAGGATTTCTACCATTTGAAGTGGAATTAAATCAAAAATTCTCTACAGGAAAACATCGTTTAACGGTTTGTGTAAATAATATATTAGACGAAACGACTTTACCTGTTGGTAATTATAGCGAAACCACAGACAAAGATGGTAATTTGATTAAAAGAAATAAACCTAATTTTGACTTTTTCAATTATGCTGGTTTGCATAGACCCGTTAAAATTTATACAACACCACAAACATTTATAAAAGATATTGAAATTGTTCCAGAAGTTAAAAATAATGTGGCAGATATAAATTATAATGTTTCCATCAATGAACCAGTGGATGATATCTTAATTAAATTGATAGATGAAGCGGGAAAGGTTGTAGCAGAAACGACTGGTGCACAGGGTTCTATCAAAGTTGAACAGCCGCATTTATGGCAACCTTTGAATGCTTACTTATATCATTTAGAAGTAACGTTAGTAGATAATAACCAAGCTGTAGATAGTTATACTGAGCGTTTTGGTATACGATCTGTGGAAGTAAAACAGGGGCAATTTTTAATCAATGATCAACCGTTTTATTTTAAAGGATTTGGTAAGCATGAAGATACCTATTATAATGGCCGAGGATTAAATGAAGTAACAAACGTTATGGATTTCAATCTGATTAAATGGATTGGCGGTAACTCATTTAGAACGTCACACTATCCTTATTCTGAAGAAATGATGCGATTGGCAGATGAACAAGGTATTGTTGTCATAGATGAAACAACTGCTGTCGGCGTGCATTTAAACTTTAGCACTGTATTATATGGTGTGTCTACAAGAGATACATTTAAAGAAATTGGAACGAAAAAAGCACACGAATCTGTTATCAAAGATTTGATTGATAGAGATAAAAACCATGCATGTGTAGTAATGTGGTCAATAGCTAATGAACCAGCTTCAACTGAAGAAGGCGCAAAAGAATATTTTGAGCCCTTGGTCAACTTAGCACGTTCTTGCGATCCACAAAACAGACCTGTAACAATCGTAACCATTTTAATGTCACAGCCGGATAATTGCCAAGTTCAAGATTTAGTAGATGTATTGTGTCTGAACAGATATTACGGATGGTATACACAAACAGGCGACTTGGAAGCTGCTAAAGAAGCTTTAAGAACTGAGTTAGATGGTTGGAGTGAAAAACAACCGCATAAGCCAATTATGTTTACAGAATATGGTGCGGACACAGTAGCAGGATTACATTCACTAAATGATGAATTATTTACGGAAGAGTACCAAATTCGTTATTATGAAGCAAATCATGAAGTCATTGATCAATATCCACAATTTATTGGTGAACATACATGGAATTTTGCAGATTTTGAAACATCTGCAGATATTATCCGTGTCCAAGGAAACAAAAAAGGAATATTCACGCGTGAACGTCGCCCTAAAGCAGTTGCACATTATTTCAAGAAACGTTGGGAAAACATACCTAACTTTGGCTATAAATCATAAACAACTAAATACAATTATAAGTATATTCACCCTGAAGCCTATAACAAGCTTTAGGGTTATTTTGGTTTTATAGAAAAAGGGGTATCAAATTGAATAATATGATTTAGCGGCATTATATATAATAAAATGTATTTTGTATGTTTAGTAAGTTTTAGTATAAATTAGTTTGTTTAGCTTTATGATCGTTATAAAAGGAGACAAAAGAGTACTGTGTTGACGCTGTAGATAATAAAATACGTGAATGTGTACAGTTCGAACAAACATACTCTAGCTATACCCATACGAAAGTATTTCAATATAAAAAGGACTAATCTCATTTTAATGTGAGAGATTAGTCCTTAATTTAAGCATAGGTATTATATCCTAAGCATGATATTATAACTCGCTTTTTTATAATTTTGCTTGCCATTTTTCTGTCCATACTAAGTCATTATATTGACCTTTAAATTCACTTTCTCCCATGATCTTATCAATGGTTTGTTTAATATTTTCTCTGTTGGAATGATAAGCGTTTATATAAGCTTTAACCATTGTTGCATCATGCAGGTGAGTCGTGAAATTGGTAGAAATAAACACGGTTGGTACTTCATGTACATACCACGGTATTTCATTGCTCATGGCTGTACCCCATTTAATGCGATAGTTATTTTCAGCAGCATAGCCGATAATATTTGCAAATACTAACGCAGCGTCTACTTTTTCACGATATTCTAATGTTTTACCTTTAATACGTGTTGAACCATCATTTAATGTCACATTAAATCCACGAGATTCGAGTTCTTTTATAATATCATCTGTGACGTTATTCGCTGATTTATAGATGCCATCTTTTTCGCCTTCGATCACATAAAGCATAATATTTTTATGTGTTTCAGGTCGGATAGGTAATTGATTTAAAGTGTTTTTTACAAGTGTTATGCCTAAATCAGCTGCTTCTGCGCGCATTTCTAAATGTTCTGTACAACCGATAATATCTAATGCTTCTTGAGGTTGAATGATTGAACCGTCTTCTTGTTTCATGTGAAGATTGAGTTGTGCTTTTAAACCTAAGATACGTCTTACGGCATCATTTAATCTCTCTTCTGTGATGACCCCGCTTTTATAACCATTGAGCATAAATTGGTAATCTTCTTCCAAATCATTGAAGAACAAGAACATATCACAACCAGCTGCAATGGCTAATGGAACATAATCTTCGCGACGCATAGAAGCAGTCATACCTAACATATGGCTAGCATCAGTAACGACTAAACCATTAAATTTCATATCATCTTTTAGTAAATCAGTAATTAGTTCAGAAGAAAGAGTTGCAGGTAAAATGTCTTTATCTTCGAGACTTGGATTTAATTTTTTTGAATAAGCAGGTTGTGCAATATGTCCTGCCATTATCATCTGTACACCGCGATCAATGTGATGTTGATAAACTTTTCGGAAGCTGTCGTCCCATTCATCGGTAGATAGTTCATTTACTCCAAGCACCAAGTGCTGGTCACGCTCTTCCGTACCGTCTCCAGGGAAGTGTTTGATACATGTAATCATATCGCGTTCAGCATTAAAGCCGTCAATAAATGCACTTGAATATTTAATAACTGTTTCAGCATCTGTGCCATATGCACGTGTATTAACGATTGTATTGCGCCAATTCTTAAGTATGTCTACACAGGGATCGAAATTAATGTGTACACCAAGTGCTGAGGATTCACGTGCTGAAACGAGACCAGCATTATATGAAACTTTTGTATCTTGGGCAGCTTCACATTGAGCAGCACTTGCGATATATGTACCATCTTTACATGCACCATTTCCTCCTGAATCACAGTTTGCTGCTACAAGTACTGGAACTTTCGTATGCCTTTGTAAATCATTGAGTAAGTTTTGAACTTCTTCTTTGTTTCCACCTTCATATCGAGCGCCACCAATGTGATAACGTTCAAGTATATCTTTATTAGTTAAGTCTGCGTCAAAAAATTTTTTGCCACCTTCTAAAGAAAATAAGTTAAAAAATAATTGACCAATTTTTTCTTCGTCTGTTAATGTACCAAGTGTTTCTTCTACCCATGCTATTTGATTGTCATTTAAATGATAGGGTGATGCTGTCAAATCTACTTTAACCATAGTGTTAGTTCTCTCCTTCAAAATTATTAAAAAATATTTGTTTTAAAGTGTCATGTGTGTATTGGTTGAAATGACCATCTTTAAACAATTTTAAATATTTATTGTTAAAGTCTAGCCACGATTGTTCTTCATGACCTGCTAGTATTGGATAAAAGTACATACCATGAGATTCTGCTGCTTCTAAGTCTCCTTTGGCATCTCCTAACATGATGATGTCTTCTAAGTTGTAATATTGTTTTAAGTGCGCTAAACAGTGCTCTTTTGTACCTGCTTCTTGTGCAAACATGCCACTTAAATAGTCTGTTAATTTGTATGTTTCCCACTCATATTCTACTGCCGCTAAATTTGCTGATGACACAATTGCGATATCGGCAAAAGTTGAAGCATTTTGTAGAGACGTTTGTACGTTTTTAAATGGTCCAATACTTGGTAAGGTTTTGATAATTGCATTAACACGGTGGGACCATGATAATGCTTTTTGTAATCCATTTTGTTGCGGATTGTTTGATATAGCTTTTTCGAGTGCTGGATTAGAGAAAGCATCTGTTGTTTGCACCCACTGCTTAATATGCTCGTATCCCTCAATATGAATCCCTTGTTCAACAAGTTCACTTAACATGCGTTCTAATCCTTTAAAGCGATTAATACCTCTAGTGATTTCATATAAATTTATATCATTCCAGCGCTTTAATAGTTTGGACTCTATATTTTCTAAATCCCATTCTTCAACAATAGCTGGTCCAAATGCCCGCTCATGCTTGATAGTCATAGAATCGATGGCACATCCGTCAGAATCAACGCAAATTAATTTTTTAAACCTAGGTTTGTAATGTGATAAAGAATCAATCATTTAATCTTTTCCTCTCAAGTTAAAATATGTGCTTTATCATATACCATTGCCTTACTTTTAAAATACTATTGGAAGCAAAACTCAAGGATATAATAAAGCGCTTTCTTTATAATATTAAAGTTAGCATTCATAATAGAAAAAAACTAGCGCATTTCGTGTAACTTTGTGAGTATAATCACAAAGTAGATGTTTTATGTCATTTTATTACTAAAATAGTTATTTTATTAATAAAAATATTGGCTATTTGAGAGAAGTACGTGATCAAAGGTGCGTACATTTTATTTTTGATCTATCTCATCTATGGCATCCATTTTGTAAATAAAACATCAATATGCTACATAGATACTAATGATTGCTCAAATTGTTAACAAAATATAATGAATCTTACTATGAAAGGGTTACGTAGTCATCGATTGACGAAAAGTAGATAAAAATTACAATGAAATAAAATGGATTGGAAAGGACAGACGCTAATGGATAAATTGCTGACTTTGGAACAATTACACCGAAACTACTTGGTAGGAGTAGTTAAGGGATCTACTTGTGATGATGCTATATTGAAAAGTGAAAAAATGATTGAGGGTGGTATGAAAAATATTGAAATAACATCTAACACGCCCTATGCAGAATTGGCCATAAAAGCGTTAACCCAAAAATTTGGTAAATCAATTATCATTGGTGCAGGTTCAGTTCAAAATGTTGTAACCGCACGTGTAGCGATTATAAATGGTGCTCGCTATATAGCAACGTCGCATTTAGACGTTCAAATAGCGCATATTTGTAATGTATACCAAATACCTTACATGCCAAGATGTGGTTCGAAAGATGAAGTAACTAAAGCGATACAGTATGAAGTACCAGTGATTAAGTTGTATCCTGCAAATATATTAGGTGTACCTTTTTTGAAAAACATTCGTGAAATCTTCCCCAATATACATATGATACCTTATGGCGGCATGTCATTAGAAAATATGGAGCAGTGGTACAAAAGTGGTGCCTATGCTATCGGTATTGGTAATGCATTAACTAAAGGGACACAAAAAAACCACTTAGATATGATTATTCATCAAACACATGCATTTGTAGAAAAATTAAATTCAGTGCGTTTGAGCTAAATGATTAGCTAAAATATGACAGCAATTTATCTAATGGTATAACTAACGCTTCGTGATTAAGCGCAATATTAACGAAATAGGTACTATAAATGGAATTTTATCGTTAACCTATGATGCGTATTTTTAAAATCAATCATTTTTAAAATTAAACAATTTGTCAATTTAAAAATGTGTGAAATATATTAAAAAGGACTAAAAGTGATTATTTTGTGAAATTAATCACAAAACACTTTAAATTCTTAACGTTATCGATTATGATAAGGGTGTAGAAGATAACAATGCCTAACGAAAGAAAAAATACGGAGTGATTATTAAATGAGAAAAGTAATTGAAGAAGTCATTTTTTCAAATGAAAGCAGTTATGATATATACACACATACTGGTGTGAATCAAGGCATTATTAATGACATTAAAGATGGATACAGAAGTATTGATTATATAGCTTATATTGATGCAGAAAAATTATACAACTATGGATTAGAAAAAAAGCTACTAGTAAGTAATTAATACACTGTATTCATCTAGTAGCATTGAAGTTTATACACATATACTTCATCGTATCTTGTGTGTAAAACTTCATGAATATTATTCTCCCTAGTATCACCTTTCATGATTTATTTAGAGCCCTTACAAAGTGGAAAAGCCTATGTTACTGTTCATCCAGTAACGTAGGCTTTTCTCATCCTGATTAAACATAAGATTTAAAGTTATGTTTGATTTCATTATAGTTATAAATAGAGTTATACATACGCATGCGAATGTGATCTTGTGAAGCATATGAAATACGCAATACATTACTTTGGTTGACATATTTTCTGAATTCACGTTCATATTGCTGGCGCTGGTTAAGCGATAGTCCAAGCCACTCTTCTTCATTAAACAATTGTTCAAAACGAAAGTCGAAACTTGTACTATCAATATTATTTCTTAGTTCTTTTATTCTTTCAGTGAAGTTCATGGGTCATCCTCCTAATTTATTTAAAGATAAGTGAGTTATGTATGATATACCCACTTTATAATGATTTAGTGTATATGACAAGTACACATGCTTATGAGCTAACTCATTGTTTCAAGGGGGAGGGCACATGGTACAATCTTTGAGGACAGGGTATAAAATACGTTTGATGAAAGGAAGATTCGATGGTTAAATTAGAGAACAAGGTTGCAATCATCACTGGTGCTAGTAGTGGCATTGGTGCTAGCATAGCAGAGGTGCTATCAAGTCACGGTATACAATTACTATTAACTGGTCGTAATGAAACAAAGCTGAAAGATGTTGTGAATCGTATTCGTTCAAACGAACATCATGCACAGGTTGAATATTTAATAGTGGATGTGACACAGCAACAAGAAGTTGAACGTTTAATAGCATATGCAAAAGAACAATTCGGTCGCTTGGATATACTTGTAAATAGTGCGGGTCAAATGATGTCTTCTGCTGTAACGGACGGTAATGTAAAGGCTTGGGAATCAATGATTGATACAAATGTGAAAGGGACACTATATGGCATTAATGCAGTTATACCAACATTTTTAGCTCAATCTAGTGGCCATATTATTAACATTGCTTCTATCTCAGGTTTTGAAGTGACGAAAATGAGTACAATATATAGTGCAACGAAAGCTGCAGTGCACACGATTACGCAAGGATTGGAAAAAGAGCTGGCTAAAACTGGCGTTCGAGTGACAAGCATATCGCCAGGTATGGTAGATACGCCTTTAAGTGGCCAGACAGATTGGGGAGAACGTAAAAAGCTAGAACCCAAAGATATTGCTGAAGCGGTAGTTTATGCATTACAACAACCTTCACATGTAAATGTAAATGAAATTACTGTCAGACCAGTCTAATATATATTTTTAATGTTACGACGTTGAGTCAGTTAATAGTAAAGTGATAATATAATGTGAAAGTAGGTAGAGCATGGAGTTTAGATGTCTTAAGAAAAGCGATGTAGAAGCATATCGCTCATTGCGCTTACAGTCTCTACAAACTGATCCTACAGGTTTTGCTTCAACTTATCAACGTGAGCTTCATTTACCAATTGAACGTTTTGAAGAGAGGATAGGGTCGAACGAAAGACATTTTACAATGGGTGTATTTGACGATGGAAAATTAATCGGTTATGCAACTTTTTATCGAGAAATATTAGAAAAAGTGATGCACAGAGGTAATTTAGTCGGTGTATATTGTGATCCACAATATAGAAAACAAGGATTTACTCAACAACTAATTCAAAAAATGATAGACATTGTCACTGAACAAGGTGTGGTTAAAACTATAGGTTTATCGGTTCTTACGGAAAACCAAAGTGCTATTAAATTATATGAAAAATTAGGATTTCAGAAATATGGCACTGAACCAAAGGCACTTTATGATGGCAAACGGTATTATGATGAAGATTTGATGGTGTTATTTGTATAAAAAATTAATAAATTCAAAACTATAGGCTAAAACAGTTATGATCTGTTTTAGCCTATAGTTTGATATATGAGTATATATTAGTGAAATTAACTGATTATGAAAAATCATGAAGCAATCAGTAAATCGAATTTACCAATTTTTTATATCTGATCTTTCTCCTTTAAAGTTATTGGAAACTTGATGACGTTTTGACAAAGTTTTCTCAATATCTTCAAATTTGATGTTCAATGCATGTAAAAGTACAAAAAGATGATACATTAAATCAGCAGTTTCATTTGTTACTTCTTCTTGATTAGATTTCATAGCACCGATTACGACTTCAAAAGCTTCTTCACCAAACTTCTTCGTGATTTTTTCTAAACCTTCATTCAATAAATATTGTGTGTATGAATTTTCTTTATTAGAGTTAGCGCTTGAAGATACAGTGTCTTCGAGCTGTTGTACATAGAAAGGAACTGTTGTATTGAAACAACTCTGGCTCCCAGTATGACAAGTTGGTCCATTGGGAATTACATCTATCAATAAGGTGTCTTGATCACAGTCTAGGTGTACATTTTGAACGACTTGGGTGTGACCAGAAGTTTCTCCTTTGGTCCATAAGCGGTCTTTAGAACGTGAATAAAAACAAACCTTCCCCTCAGCTAACGTTTTGTTGTATGCATCTTCATTCATATAACCAAGCATAAGCACTTGTTTTGTCTGAACATCTTGTAGTATGGCAGGAATAAGCCCTTTACTAAAATCAGGTTGTTGTGTCATCTTATTGGAATACCTCCTTGAGCCATTGATTGTTTAATTTCATTCACTGTGGTTTCTTTGTCATGCAGTATGCTAGCAGCTAATCCTGCCGAGACATTTGTTTGTTTGAATAAATCTACAAAATGCTCTGGATTGCCGCCACCACCAGAAGCAATAATAGGGATGTGCACAAGTTGTTCAATCTCATGTAAATGGTTAACATCAAAGCCTTGTTTCATCCCATCGTGTGTCATGCTTGTTATTAATAATTCGCCAGCGCCAAGCGCCTCCACTTCTTGAACCCAGTCATAGACACGTTTATCTGTACGTTTCTTTCCGCCATGTGTATAGCAAAAATAATCATTTAACTCTGTATCAAAGTTACTATCTATAGCGATACAAATACATTGGCTTCCAAATTTTTCACTGGCTTCTTGGATAAAAGCAGGGTGCTTTAATGCGCTAGAGTTTAGAGATACCTTGTCAGCACCATGATTTAGCAACTGGGAAATGTCATCAATTGTGGAAATGCCGCCTCCTACTGTAAGTGGAATGAATAGTTTTTCAGCAGTTTCTTCAATAACATCTAACATAAGCCCATGGCCAGCTTCAGTTCGAGAGATATCTAAAAAGACTAATTCATCTGCACCTTGCTCGTTGTAATAAAGTGCATAATCCACAGGATTTCCAAGGTCACGTAGCCCTTTAAATTGTATGCCTTTGACAACGCGGCCATCTTTCACATCTAGGCAGGGGATAATTCTTTTTTTAATCATGATAATCCCTCCCAAAATGCAGGGTTGTGTGCAGCTTTACCAACGATTGCTGCATGAACACCAAATTTTTCTAATTGTTCTAAGTCTTGTTGATGACGAATACCACCAGAAGCAATGACAGGTTTTTGTGTTGCTTTGACAAGCTGTGCTGTTATTTCAAAGTTTGGGCCAGCCATGCGACCATCTTTAGAAATATCCGTATAGATGATACCTCCCAATGGTAGCGATTCGATTTGCTGAACCAAATCGAATAAGTCTAGATGTGCATCTTGTTCCCAGCCGTTTATTTTTATTTCGCGCTGATATGCATCTACTGATAGATAGAGTTTGTACGGATATTGATGAGATATTTTGGCTAACCATTCAGTATCTTGAATGCCTTTTGTCCCAATAATACAATAGTCTATACCGTCAGCAAAATAAGCTTTGATTGTTTCATAACTACGTATACCGCCACCAACTTCCATAGGTTTATTGGTCAGGCTTCTTAATTGTTTGATGTAGTCCTGTTCAATAGATGTTTGCTGCTTGGCACCGATTAAATCTACAATATGAATACGATCTACACAGTCGAACTTGTCATAAAAAACGACGCTATCTTCGGCACTGCGCGTCATTTTTTCTTCTGAATCATATTTTCCTTCAGTCAGTCTCACACTTGTTGCATTAATTAAATCAATAGCTGGCCAAATATTGATCATTATAAGAAACCACCTTTCAGAGCTTGATTAAGTATCGCTAAACCATCTTCACCACTTTTTTCAGGATGGAATTGGATACCTATAAAATTTTTATATTGAACAATTGCAGGAATCAACGTGCCGTAGTCTGCATAAGCAACAACATGATCTGACATTTCAGCTTGATAGGAATGTACAAAATATACATCTTGCGTTAATGTTGTATAATTGCTGATTAAATTATTCCACCCTAAATGCGGTACCGGATAAGGTGTTTGAATAGGTATGATATTTCCTGGGAAAAGTTGTAATCCTTCTACATCACCTTCTGCGCTGTGTTCATAAAGCAATTGCATACCTAGACAAATACCGATGATCGGTTTATGTGATATATTTTGTAAAATAGACTTTAATCCCCGTTTTTCAATCGCTTGCATAGCATCTTTAAAATGACCTACACCAGGTAATATAAGGGTATCTGCTGCCTCAATATCCTCTACACGATCTGTTAAAATTGCATTAAAACCTAAACGATTAAGCGCACGTTGTATGTTTTTAATATTTCCTAAACCATAGTCAATCACTGCAATCATTCAATCACACCCTTAGAAGAAGGAGTGATATTAGCGTCATTTGAGACTAATGCATCTTTAAGCGCACGAGCAAAAGATTTAAATATACTTTCTATTTCATGGTGTGTGTTTCCACCGCGAATTAAGTCAATATGCGTTGTTAGACGTGAGTTGATAACAAGTGCTCTGAAAAATTCCTCAACGAGTTCAGTATCAAATGTACCTACTTTTTCTTTACTGAATTGAGCATTAAAAGATAAATAAGGTCGTCCACTAATATCTACGACTGTACGCGCAAGTGTTTCATCCATGGGTATGTAACTAACCCCGTAACGTTGAAAATATTTACGTTCCTTTACCATCGATAACAGTAACTGTCCAAGAACAATACCAATATCTTCTGTCACATGATGATCATCGACTTGAACATCTCCATTTGCTTCTATATATAAGGATAATTGGCTGTGAAAAGTAAAGAGTGTCAACATATGATCCAAAAACCCAACGCCTGTATGAATATTACTTTCACGGTGGTCATCAGCCAGAGAAATGCTTAATTGTGTTTCTGCTGTATTACGTGTTTTATTTAGTATCATATTGCGACCTCCAATTTTTAATAAGTATAAATAATTGATCTAATTGTTCATCTGTAGCAATAGAGTATCGTACATAGTCAGACATTTCTGGTTCATCGTATAATCTTGGAAGGAATCCATTGTCTTTAATATAAGCACCTAAACTTTGCGCAGCTTCTCCTTTGGTTAATACGAAATTTGTAGCAGAAGGGAAGACTACCATGACATCGTCAACAAGTTCATGAAACATATCTTTTAATTTTCGGGCAAGCTGTCGTTGTTGCTTTATAAACGCGCGAGTCATTGTTTGATTTTCAAACATATAAATCGCGATATGAAGCGTAATTGTATTCAAAGGATACGGATGCTCAATGCTTTGGATGAGTTTGATGGTATCATTAGTACCGATGAGCACACCTAGTCTTAAGCCAGCGATACCAAACGCTTTCGAGAGCGTACGCATTTGAATAACATGAGGTTGCATCTTAATATCATAAGATTCACCAAAATCTAAGTAAGCTTCATCAATGATAAAGTAACCACCCAATGTTTGCATCTTATCTGCAATAGCCATTAAAAATGTCGTACTATATTGTAAGCCAGATGGATTATGTGGATTACTCATAATAAAGAATGCAGGCTGTACTTCATCAATTCGTTTTAAAATCATTTCTAAATCAAATGTTAAATCTGAATTTGCTGGTACAAATTCAATAGGTCGAGCTACCTGATTAGCATAAGCTTGATACATGAAAAAGTCAGGATCTAAGGTCAATGCCGGTCCTTCTGGCATGATTAACATTAATTTTTGAATGAGCTCATCAGAACCATTACCTGCTATGACTTGATCAGGAGAAATATTATGAAAAGCTGCATAAGCTCGTTTGAAGCGCTCATACTCATCATCAGGATAAAAGTTAAATGCTGCCTGTTGAATAATTGTTGCAAGTTGTTCATTAGATAATGGTTTAAGTGGACTTTCATTTTTATTAATTCTAATCATTGTGTGGCTCCTTTGTTGTTCGAATTTCTATGGATTGTTCGTGATTATACAAGTGTTCAATATGTGCTAATTTACGTGCGGATTGTTCAATGTTTTTAAATGTTTGTTGTGATAAATCTATGACAGAATGTCTCGTTAAGAAATCATTCACAGATAGACCATTGGTAAAACGAGCAGTCTGATTTGTAGGTAGTACATGGCTTGGGCCAGCAACATAATCTCCGATAACTTCTGGAGAATAATGTCCTAAGAAGAGTGCACCTACATATTTCACATGGTTGATATAGTCATGTGGACATTGTGTTTGTATAGATGCATGTTCCGGTGCAATTTGATTCATCAAATCGCAAGCTTCAGTAAAGTTTTCTACTGAAATTAAGAAGTGATTGTGTTTTAAACTGGCTTCAACAATAGGTTGCCGTTTGATTTGTCTTAGAGTTTTTTGAATATTATTTTCTAATTGTTGTAATAAGTCTTTATCTTCACTGATGACAAATGTTCTAGCGAGTTCATCATGTTCTGCTTGAGCAAATACATCATAAGTAATGGCATTTATGTCAGCCGATCGATCAATGATTAGTGCAATTTCACTTGGACCAGCAATCTGATCAATGCCAACTTGCCCATATAAATATTTTTTGGCATAGGCAACATATTGATTTCCAGGTCCAACTATTTTATCCACTTTAGGAATTGTCTCAGTACCATACGCAAGTGCAGCAATACTTTGTGCGCCACCAACTTGGTAAACTTGATCAACACCAGCAATATAACAGGCAGCAAGTACAATATCAGGTATGCCTTCAATTTGTGGTGGAGTAACGACGACGATATTTTTAACACCAGCAACTTTAGCAAGTGTTACAGTCATTAACACGGTGGAGGGATAGCTAGCTTTACCACCTGGGACATAGACACCGACACGCTCTAACGGGTGATATAATTCGTAACATTCTGAATTATCCTGCTGATGCTCTTGTTTAATAGACATTTGATATGCCTTAATTCTGTCATGACTTTGTTCAAGAGCTTCCCGTATAGATGAGTCAATGCGTTGATAAGCAGTAAATAAGTCTTCCTTAGAAACTGATAATTGTGATGTTTCTACTTTGTCTAGTTTTAGATTGTATTCCTTTAAGGCGTCGTCCCCTCGAAATTTCACTTGATCACAAATTTCTTTTACGATTGGATATAAATCTTCGTTTAGTTCAGATTGGTTCAGGTAGTTATTCATAAATGTTTCTTTATTTGTAATCAATGAGCGTCACCTCCAAAGTTTTAATTAAATCATCAATTTCAGTTGATTTTTTAAAATATGATGCCTTATTTGTAATGAGTTTAGCATTGATGTTTTTAATCTTTTCTTTTTCAACTAAGCCATTTGACTTTAAAGTAGTACCAGTTTGAACAATATCAACAATGCCATCTACCATATCTACCAAACATGCCAATTCAATTGAACCTGATAGTTTTACAAGCTCAACATCTAAACCTTGTGCTTCAAAATATTGACGTGCTGTTTGGGTATATGAAGTAGCTACTTTTTTAAATTGATAAGCTTCTGGTTTAGCAGCAAGTGAAAAGTGACATTCGCCAAAAGGTAAATCCAGTAAGTTGTTAATAAAATAATTACCTTCTTCTAAAATATCGCTGCCGACGATGCCAATATCTGCAACGCCTTGTTCAACATATATGGGTACATCACTACCCTTGACTAAAATAAATTGTATATCATTAACTGTTATAAGTAATTGACGCTCTCTTTGTTCAAGTGCATATGCTATTTCAGTTTCTCTTATTTCATTTAAATACTTTATAAAACTTTTAAGTAATCTACCTTTTGCCAATGCGACAGTAAGCATGATTTTCACTCCTTGTTTATAGTATAAAACCTAGTCCAAAGCCTTCTAATTTCCCTTTATAAAATCCACCAGTGAGACGCTGAGTTTTATTATTTTTTAAATGACATTTCATGAATGATCCTTTGTAATAAGAACGTGGTGGTCTAGGGGTTATATCAAGATGAATTTCAGTAATATTTTGTGATTTAAACCATTGTTCCCACCGATGTAAAGACTGGATGGTGCGATGGTCATGTGGAAATAGTTGTGTTAATAAATCAAGTTGTTCAGTTGTTTTTGTAGTGAGCAACTGTACCACAGGATGCGCAAGACCTAACTGTGCAGTTAACTCTGAAATATTTCGCTCTTGTATAAGATTTAATATCGATTGGCTTTGTTCGCTAGCTGCTAATAATAAATCGATTAATTGATAATGTCCTAAAATGACAAAGTCGATATCATCATTCAACGTATATTTAATAAAGTTATAAAACGTTTTAAAATCGTTTTGCATATCTGTAACAGTTGGGTTGTAATGTTCTATACCTAATTGAGTGTAAACTTCATTATTTCTGACTATTGGACCACTATAAGCTAAACGTTGTTGTTCAGGTTGATAATTACTGTAGTAACGCAATAATTGGTCAGTGAAATCATTGCGCAAAGCAAAAATATGATGGTCATGTTGCCAAAAGCTACGCTCTGTCATTTGTTGTAAATCATCAGGCGTAAGTGATTGCCAGGATAATGATTCTATAAAACTAAAATCAACAAGTTTAAAATCCGCTTGTTGAAAATGTTTTAAAAATGATAATTCATATTCTTTGTTATTAATAAGTGCTTTCGTATCCATAGTATAATGACCATCCTTTATTAAATACTTTGTTTCTCTACCGAACTAAAGTGAATTGATAAAACATACTTTAACACAGTTGATTTTAGAATTCAATAAATATTCAGAAAATATTCTTGGCAACGTGACTTTAGACGCTTTTATCTATATTTATATAAAAAAATAAAACCTAAAATATTGTTTTAGGTTTTAGAGTGAAAGTAAGTGTGACGATACCACTTCGAACATATTATATTTATTATAAATTTTAACCAAGCCTAATGCCATCATTGAAAAAGAAGCAAGGTTATTATATATGCGTTTTTTTAGATAAGGTATCGAGCAAAACATAAAGTGGGGTGTATACTTAAAGTTAAATGTTTGTTGTCGGGTATGTTTCTAAATCGTTGACGTTTATGATTGTTTGCCTTGAGCCACATATTTTAACATTTCTTCCTTAGGTACCATATTACCGCCAGTTGCCCATACAATATGATTGGCATTAGATAAATTAAAATGAGTTTTGTCGGTATGTTTCAACACTGCTTTTAAACCTGCAAACCCTGATGCTGCAGAGGGTTCAACAAATATACGTTCCTTTTGACTAAGCAAATATAAATATCGGTACATTTGTTGGTCTTCTACAGTAAAAGCACCATATAATAATGAATTCATTATATGACCAACGAGTTTTGAAGGTCTGGCAACAGCAAGACCATCTGCATCAGTACGGCCGTCTAATCCAATATCTGTTACAGCTATTTGGTTGTGCAGTTGTGTCATCATTCCTAATGTCATGCATGGTGCATGTGTAGGTTCAGCAAAAAGACAATACACATGATCGCCAAATACTTGATTTAATCCAAAGGCAACACCACCTGGACCTCCACCAACACCACAAGGCAGATAAACAAAAAGGGGATGTTGTGCATCTACTTGTATACCTTCATTGCTAAGTTGTGTTTTTAACCGTAAAGCAGCAACTGTATAACCTAAGAAAAGATCAGCAGAACCTTCATCGTCTATGAAATGACAAGTAGGGTCGTTTTCTGCAGCCTTCCGTCCTTCAGCAACTGCATATTGATAATCAGATTGGTGCTCAACAACTTTCACACCGCGTGACCGAAGTAAGTCCTTTTTCCATTGGCGCGCGTCACTAGACATATGTACAATAACTTGAAAGCCTAATTGTGCACTTATGATGCCAATACTTAAACCTAGGTTACCAGTTGAACCGACAGCAACGGTATATTTACGAAAGCACGCTTTATATTTTGATTCGGATAAAATTTTGTAATCATCTGTATATTTTAAACCACATTCCTTTATAGCGATAGATTCAGCTAGTTTTAGAACTTCATATATACCACCTCTTGCCTTTATAGAGCCTGAAATAGCAAGATGACTATCGCATTTAAGCCATAATTTACCACTTTGCTCAAGGTGTTCAGAGTCAACTAATGCTTGTTGCATAAAAGGGATTGCTTTTAGTGGGGATTCAATCAGACCATGGTCTTTTTCAGTTTTAGGAAAAACATTACGTATATAACTGCTAAAACGTTCTAACCTTGCTGCAGCATCTTCTATATCATCTAATGAAAAAGGGAATGTTTCATCATTACGAAAATTTGGATTTTTCCAAAATATCGGTTTATATTGTTGCATGTCATTGACTAAAGGAAATTTACTTTTTAATTTTTCAACATTTATCATAAGTGACACCTCATAAAAGTTAATAGTATTTAGTGTTTATTATAGCAAAATTAGATACATAAGATGTTATATAACTGATATTTCAAAATGCTATAAGTTGAGAATGAGATGAATTTTTTATTATTTAATAAGAGGATATCATACGAAACCGATAAAGATGATTTCGCAATAAGGATTACCTGAGCTTTAGCTCATGCATAAGAACCACTAACCCAACAAGTTGGGAAGTGGTTCTTTATCATCGTTTAAACGTATCTTTTAGTTTAGAAAACCATCGATTTTTATGTTGTATAGGAACTTCTTGTGGCAGGGTAGAAGCTTCTTTTAATTTTTGGCCAAATGTCATCGCTTCTTTCATTAAATAAGCCTGTGAATTTAATGGTGATAAATTATTATGAATATAATGATAATAACCTTGTTCGTCCTGATATCGACCTTTTTGGTTATCTGATAATTGTAAATTCATATAATCTAATAAGCGTTTAGCAATTTTTTTATCTTCGACAGGGAACAATATTTCTACACGCTTAATCATATTACGTGTCATTGCATCTGCTGAAGAGAGGTAAATTTTTTCATCACCGTTATTATGGAAGTAATAGATACGAGAGTGTTCAAGGAAACGACCAACGATACTTACTACTTCAATATTATCGCTGACATCTGGGATGCCTGGTTTTAAACAACAAATACCGCGAATAATTAATTTAACTTTGACACCAGCACGAGAAGCTTCAAATAATTTAAGAATAATATCTTTATCTGTTAATGAATTCATCTTCATCATAATTTTTCCATTACCGTTTTCACGATGTGATTTGATTTCTTTGTCTATTCGAGCTAAGAATACATCACGTATGTCGTATGGAGCTACAATGAGTTTATTATATTCTGGTTTCAATGTATATCCACTGAGGTAGTTAAAGAAGTTAATAGCATCTTCTGCTATTTCTTGATTTGTTGTGATAATGCCCATATCTGTATAGAGCTTAGCTGTTTTATCGTTGTAGTTTCCAGTACCTAAATGTACGAAAGATGTGAGTTTGTTATTGTTGCGTTTGACCACAAGCGAAATTTTACTATGCGTTTTCAAATATGTCATACCATAAATAACATGACAGCCTGCATCTTCTAACATTCTTGCCCAGTGAACATTATTTTCTTCATCAAAACGTGCTTTTAATTCAACGAGCACAGTTACTTGTTTACCATTTTCTGCAGCTGTTTTCAAACTATTAATGATTGGTGAATCTTTACTTACACGATATAATGTTTGTTTAATAGCAATCGTGTTCGGATCATTTGCAGCATCACGAATGAAATCTACAATTGGTTCAAAGGATTCATAGGGATGATGAAAGAAAATATCACGTTTTAATGATAAATCAAAAATGTCTTCATTACCCAAAGATTGAGGTGGTTGTGGTAGATATTTATTATATGTTAAATGTTTTAAACTATTAGATAAATGGTCTACAAGATCGAAAAGCAGTGTTAAATCTAATGGACCGTCTACAAAATAGACATCATTATCATGAACTTCCAACTGATTGATAATCCAAACAACGTCTTCATAAGTTGCTTGTCTTCCGTCTATCTCTAAACGTACTGCTGTTCCGCGTTTACGCTCTTTTAAGAAGCGTTCTATTTCAATTAACAAATCTTCGGCACCATCTTCATGGATGGTTAGATCGGCATTACGTGTAATTCTAAAGGTGAAGGTATTTAACACTTCATAGCCAGTGAATAACTCATTAATATAATAAGTGATAATATCTTCTAACATTACAACGTATTGAGTTTGACCTTGATTTAATGTATAAAATCTTGGAATTAATGATGGTATTTGTACAATAGCCGAATTAATTGCATCATCGGTATCAATATCTACAAATATATTCAAGCTTTTATTGTTTAATTTTGGGAAAGGATGATAAGCATCGATACCTAATGGTGTTAATGTAGGTAAGATACCTGTTTTAAATTCACGTTCTAACTGTGGTAATAAAGACTCTGGTAAAGATTCAGGTTTTGTTACTTCCACACGATGTTGTTTTAACAGTTCTACTAATTCGTTATAACGTGCATACTGTAAATCTACATATTTTTTATTTTTTATTTTTATTTGCTCAAGTTGTTCTTTAGGTGTGAGTTGTGCTTTGTTCTCAGGTTTATCATAGCCCATTTTAACTTGATCTTGTAATCCGGCCACACGCACCATAAAGAATTCATCCAAGTTAGAGCTAAATATAGAAATAAATTTTAATTGTTCCAATAAAGGATTGTTTTTATCTTCAGCTTCTTGTAATACGCGATAATTAAAATCTAACCAACTGAGCTCTCTATTATTATAATATTGTGGTAAATTTAAATCTCTCTCTCCCAATTTCTTTTGCATAATTCTAATTCCACCTTATTGTAGTCTTGTTAACATATTTTGCTACGTACAATTTATCATATGAATTTTAAGATTTTGTAAAGATGATAGAAAGATTTTCTTTTAAAATTTTCTCGATATGCTTTTTTTGTCTAAGTGATTGATATTCTTCAGCAATCGGTTCACCAATATAATGGACATACAAAGTATAAGCACCATCTTCTTCTTGTAGTGCCACACGTTCCACTGGGCTAGTATGTGATATATTTAGGGCATTTACAAATTTAATAATACCGCCTAAAAATTGAATATGATCCAACTCTTTGCCACGTAGCCATGCGGTCTCTTGGCTATAAAATTTTAAAAGAGATTTATTTTTAAAACTTGCTAACATTGCAAGTTTGACGCGATCTTCATGTGGAAAACCATCAATCATTGAATTCGCTATAATATAATACGTATGCGGTGAACTAGAATCTGCGTCAATAAATCTTCCTAAATAATATAAATATGCACCTTCCGCAAAAAGTTCTTGCTCTTTTTTAGTAACTTGAATTTTATCTAAGTCAATCAGTTGTGATAACAATGATTGAGCCAATTTAACGCGTTGTTTTGCACTAGATTCTTCGATGCTATATTCATTAGCTAAATGATATAATGCGTCTTTTCTAATATTTTCTTTTTTAAATTCTTGTGGGTGACGTTCGGAAATCAACTTCATTATATAGCCCTCACGTAGCCCTTTACGTGAGAAAGTGAAGTGGGTTGCATTGATTTGTTCGAATAAAGTTTTGAATACGGATACTGCTGGTAATATGATGTCTATACGGTCTCTGCTTAATCCATCAATATCTTTTAAGTCATCACGTGAACTCTTTTTAATTATTTTATATACCTCATCCATATCTTCTTCAGTCATTGAGTAGTTATGAACACCACCAATGGGATAAGAATGTTCTGACTGATGAATGCGTGCTACGTTACGAGCCGATCCACCAATACCGACTAAAGTAATTTTTTGGTCTTGTAACCATGGTAGCTGTTCGAATTGCTTAGCTATAAATTTTTCCATTGCTTTAATTGCAGATTTATCATTATGATCTTTATCTTCGAAGAATTTTCGTTTTAATGTTACAACGCCAAATGGGAAACTATGCGCTTCAATGATTGTTTTATCTTTGAATAAAGTGACTTCTGTAGAACCACCACCAATATCGATAGAAATACCATCTTCTACATCTGTAGTATGAGTGATGGCATAAAAACCATAAAAAGCTTCTTCTTGATCAGGAATGATTTTGATGCTGATGTCAAGTTCGCTTTTAATGTGTTTGATAATTTCATTTTGATTGGTAGATTGTCTAATAGCAGCTGTCGCAACAGGATGTAATTCGTTTACTTCAAATTTATTAGCGACGCTTTTAAAGCTGTGTAATGTTGTTGTCAACACATCGATACCATCTTGGTTCATCTTTAAATCATCGCTTAAATATTGACTTAAGCGTGCGGGCGTTTTAATATTTAAAATTTCATTTAATCCTGTTTTAGTATCGAATTCAAAAATAACTAACCTTATTGTATTTGATCCGATGTCTACTAATCCTATGCGTTCCATAATCTCCTCCTGTATATATGAGGTAAATAGTTGTTTATAAATTTATTTACCCACTTTTCTCTTTAATATTACAATAAATAGCATGATTTGTGATACATCAATTGAATATTGTTCAATTCATGGTAATGATTTTTATATAGTTTGAAATTTAATATTGTTTTTGACTTATTCATTGATGTGTAAAGGGCCTCCAGGGCCTAATGGCCAGCCAAGTAAGTACCATATAATCATGAATATGGGCCATACAATACTTAGAATAATGGTATAAGGCATTAAACTAGATAACAGTGAGCCTAATTTCATGTGTTTATCATATTTTTGAGCATAAGATAAAAGTAATGGCAAATAAGGCATCATTGGCGTAATTGGGTTACTAATTGAATCTCCAATTCTATACAACATTTGTGTGAATGCAGGATGAAATCCTACAATTATCAGCATTGGAATAAATATTGGAGCAAGAATTCCCCATTTAGCAGATGCACTACCGATTAATAAGTTAATGAGCGCACCTAAAAAAATCACTCCTAAAATAAGGACGATACCGTTTTGATCTTGAAGTACTTCAGCACCTTGTACTGCTACAATCACACCTAAATTACTCCATTCTAAAAATGCCAGTAATTGTGCTGCAAAAAAGACAATAACAATAAAAGACCCCATAGAAGCCATAGAATCAGCAAGCATTTTACCTAAATCTTTAGAATTTTTAAATTCCTTCATTAACATGCCGTACACCAAACCAGGCACCAAAAAAATAAGTAAAATAATTAAACCAACCCCATTAATAATAGGAGAATCATTCAATAAACTGCCAGTTTTGGCATTACGTAAGAAACTATTTTGTGGTATTGCCATAATGATAAGTAAAATAAGTGTAGTGAAAAAGCTTATATTTGCCCAAAACACAGCCTTACTTTCTTTAAGTGTTAATCCTTGATTAGTATCATCCACTTTAATATTAGACTGTGTATCGTCATATGAGCCTAAACGGGGGATGACAAAACGCATTGTCACCCAATAAATTGTTGGCAATAATACAACGACACTAGCTGCAATAAAGTACCAATTCATCGCTACATTAACTGCAATTTTATCAGAAACAATCTTTGTTGCTGGTTCTGTAAAGGCATAAAGCAATGCATCTGACATTCCTATCATGACATTCGCAGAAAAACCACCAAGTGCTGATGCGTAAGCCATCGCTAACCCGGCAATAGGGTGATAGCCTAATTTTATGAAGACCATCGCTGTTAACGGTGGTAAAACAATCGTTGCAGCATCTCCTGCAGAATTGCCAATAATACCTATAAGTATTATTACAGGCACAATGATTTGCTTGGGTGCTTTATGAACAATTTGTACCATTAATTTATCAAAATAACCTGTTTTCTCAGCAATACCTACCCCAAGCATCACTGATAATACTAAACCGAGTGCAGGGAACTCAGAAAAGTTTTTGATCGCATCATTCAAAATCATAGCAATACCATCTTTGCTTAAAATATTTTTGATACCAATGGTATTACCTGTTCCAGGATGTTTTACTGTGACATGAAAAAGTGAAACAACCCATGTAATGATTGCGAGCCCAAGACACATTAGAAAAAACAATATACTTGGATCAGGTAATCTATTACCAATTTTTTCTACAATATTCAGAAATTTATTTATAATTGTCGATTTTTCTCTCGTATTTGACCCCATTATTATTACCTCCCCAATAAGTTATCGAAATTATAACAAACTCATTTTGAAATGAGTATGATAAATTTTATGTTTCCAAGCAAAAGGCATCTATGAATGCTTTATACAAAGGTTTTAAAATTGATTTAAAAAGGAAATGTATTACAGATAAATTAATATTGAACAGTAGGGAAATGAAAGGGGAAGTTCATAGATGAGACGATTAGAAAATAAGATTGCTGTGGTAACAGGCGCTAGTACTGGCATAGGATCTGCTTCTGCACAAATATTGGCAAAAGAAGGGGCACATGTTTTAGCGATTGATATTTCTGCATCTGTACATGATACAGTAAAAGTAATTAACCAGGGCGGTAATAAAGCTTCAGGATATAAAGTAGATGTATCAGATGCACATGCAGTAGAACGGCTTGCGCAATCTATTAAAGAAGATTATAATCATATTGATATTTTATGTAATAATGCTGGTATTGATAATGCCGCTGGACGTATTCATGAATTTCCAATCGATGTGTTTGATAGAATTATGAATGTTGATTTAAGAGGTACATTTTTGATGACTAAATTCTTTTTACCACTAATGATGTCAAATGGTGGCTCTATCATCAATATGGCGTCATTTTCTGGAAATGCTGCAGATTTAAATCGTTCAGCATATAATGCTGCAAAAGCAGGTATCATCAATTTCACTCGATCAACAGCGATAGAATATGGACGTGAGCATATCAGAGCGAATGCAGTCGCACCAGGTACGATAGAAACACCACTTGTAGATAAATTAACAGGTACTAAAGAAGATGAACAAGGAAAAATATTTAGAGAAAATCAGAAGTGGGTTACGCCTTTAGGTCGTTTGGGCACACCTGATGAAGTAGGTAAACTCATTGCTTTCTTGGCTTCTGATGACAGTTCTTTTATAACTGGTGAAACCATTACAATTGATGGTGGTGTGACGGCATATACTTGGCCAGGAGAAATGTTGAGTGATGCGCGTTGGAAAGATTCTACAGAATAATTTAGAGTGAAAGTGATATTATTTGAGTTTAATAGTTATTAAGAAGCACCAAAAAGCCGTAAACATTAGTGGTAGCACTTTGTTTACGGCTTTATTTTTTATAGGTTTGAGTGGTTTACCAAATGATGTTATCTACGGCATCGTCGTTTAAAGATTTAACGATTTCAGTGACTAAGGCAACCGAATTTTTATAGTCATCTGTATGCAATACAGAGACGTTTGAATGCATATAACGTAGAGCGACACCAATAGAGACCGTAGGCACACCTTCATTGGCAACATGAATACTTCCAGCATCAGTACCGCCACCAGGTGTAGAATCTAACTGGATATCTATATTATGTGCTTTAGCTATTTTTTTAATATGGTTTGTAAAACCAACATGACCTATGTTTGAAGCGTCCATAATAATGACTACAGGTCCTTGTCCAATAGCTGTCTCGCTAGTTTGGCCAGACATGCCTGGTGTATCATAGGCAACAGCTACGTCGACAGCAAGAGCTAAGTCAGGTTTAATCTTATTAGCTGCAACTTTAGCGCCACGAAGACCTACTTCTTCTTGTACGTTAGCGCCTGAAACTAAATTAATATCAATGGATTCTTGTTTAAGGTTGTTTAAAACGTCTACAGCAAGGGCGCAACCATAACGATTATCAAAAGCTTTGGCAGTTAAATACTTGCTATTAGCTAGTGTTTCAAACTCACTGTATGGTGTGATCATATTGCCAATTTCAATGCCGAATTGTTCAGCTTCTTTTTTACTTTTAACTCCAATATCAATGAACATATCTTTTATTTCTACATTTTTTTTTCGTTCTTCGGGTGATAAAGCATGTGGTGGTTTGGAGCCAATAATACCTCTGATTTTCTTGCCTTCATCAGTTGTGACAGTTACTTTTTGAGATAACATCACTTGGTTCCACCAACCACCAATAGGTGTGAATTTTAAAAATCCATCTTTATCAATTTTAGTAACTACAAAACCAATTTCATCTAAATGACCTGCCACCATTAATGTCTTATTACCAGTAGAGGTCGTTTTTTTACCGAAAATACCTCCCAGATTATCTTCAATAATTTCATCACTTACTGGCGTCAAATAATCACGCATAAGTGTTTTTACTGCTTTTTCATGACCTGCAATACCGTCAACATTTGTTAATGATTCTAGTAATTTTATTGAATTGTTCATGTTATACCCCCTAATCAAATATTTATATTCATTTTATCATGAACTTCGATATAAGCTAATTGTTTGAGCTTTGTGTTATTAATTTAATTTACATAACATTAGATGAAGTTTACGTTGCACGCTATTGTAAGGCTAAACGTGTGCATTCAATACCTGTCCATGATTCAATATAATTATAAACAAAGTGGAGGGATAGACGATGACAGAAATTAATTATTTAACAATAGGCTCAGAATCAGCACCGATTAAAGTGGAGTCTTTTATCAATTTAGCTTGTCCATACTGTAAAAACTTCTTTTTCGCTGCAGACACTGTATTAAAGCCATTCATTGATCAAGGGAAGGTTCAACATACAATTAAACATTTTGATAAAACGAAGCAAGGCTTATTAAAAGGAACAATAGCAAATATATATTTAAACTATCAACGACCTGAAGAAACCTTAGATATTATTCGTGAGTTATACCAAACACAAGCTCAATGGAAAGTAAGTTTTTCGACAATTGAAGCCAAAATGGAAGAAGAATATAATCTTACACCTCATAAAGAAGCTGACGATCGTTCGTTAGCGATTCATGAAGAAGTATTTGAAAGAGGAATTAAAGGCATTCCGACCGTTTTTATTAATGGTAATTTATTTGAATTCAATCCATTGGAAGATCAACAAGAAACGATAGAATCTAAGCTAACAAAGCAATTGAATCACTTTATATGATAATGAACCATCGGACTTAAATATCTATTTGCAAAATAAATACGTCTGGACACCAGTGATTCGTCCCAGACGTATGCTTATCTTATCCTTCGAAATGTTGTTGAAGCTTATTTTTAACAAAGGTGTTTGTTTTAATCTTTGAAGTTAATTATGATTTAGTAAGTTTAATTTATAATCATGTATGGATTGAATGTTACCGTCTTTCTTTTTGATAATGATGTGTTCTTTCGATATCTGAGTTGGGGAAGTTACACCTACAGCGGCAGCAATGTTAAATAAGCCTTCATGTAAGCTGGTTACAAAATTAGTGACGCGGTATTTTTTTTCATCTATAATTAATCCCTTTTCACGTTTTGGATCTGTTGTTGCAACACCTACAGGACATGTGTTCATATGACACTGCCTACTCATAATACATCCGACACTAATCATCATACCTCTTGCAACGTTGACTAAATCAGCACCTAGACCTAATGCAATCGCAATTTTATCAGGTGTTACAAGTTTCCCTGAAGCAAATACTTTAATTCGATTGCGTATACCATACTTTTCGAGTACACCTGTTAAGATTGGTAAAGCAGTGAATAAAGGTAAACCTATGCCATCTTGCAATTCTTGAAATGTTGCACCAGTGCCTCCTTCGCCGCCGTCAATAGTAATAAAATTCGGAAACTGATTTGTTTCAATCATTGTTTGTGCGAGCGCTTCTACTTCTGATACTTTGCTGATTACAATTTTAAAACCAACAGGTTTTTGACCTACTTTTTGTAATTGTGTAACCCAGTCTAATAAATCGGTTGGATTATCTATAGATTCAAAACGGTTAGGGGAATTAATCGTCCTCCAAGGTTCAACATTACGAATATCAGCAATTTCTTGTGTGACTTTATTACCTTGCATATGGCCGCCTCTTGTTTTTGCACCTTGTGCTAACTTGATTTCAAAAGCTTTGACCGTATCTTCATTTGCTAAACTTTGGAAAGCATTCATATCAAATTCTCCCGATTTATCTCGTACGCCAAATAGACCTGGACCTATTTGAAAGATGATATCTGCATCGCCCGATAAATGGTGTTTTGATAAACCGCCTTCACCTGTATTCATCCAAGTTCCAGCTTGTCCTAATCCTTTGGATAGCGCCGTGATTGCATGACTTCCTAATGCGCCATAACTCATTCCTGATTGACCAACAAGCCTTTTAAGTTTGAACGGATGTTTCAGTTCAGGACCTAAAATAATGGCATCTTCATCTGTTAAATAAAATGGATCTATCTCTGCTTTTGTGCGATGTTCGTCACGATTAAAGAGTCGTTCATTATCAATTGTATAAATAAATGATGAAATCAACGGTGATTGATTAATATGTAATTCTTTAGATTGCAACGGAAACATCGTATTTTGAATGTAAAACCCATCTTCATAATCCTTTTGTGTACCAAAACTAGTCATTCTTGAATTATATTTACCAGCTAATACAATATTGGTGTAATCATTACGAGAAAAAGGTTTGCCTTTGGTATCTGCTAAAAATAAATATTGGCGTAATTCTGGACCTATTTTTTCACCAAAATATCGAATACGTGCAAGTAATGGATAATTGCGTAAAACGCTATGTTGCTTTTGTCGTTTATCCTTAAAAAGCAATACAGCCCCTAAAACAAGTACGCTTATTAAACAAACGACAATGATTACGTTGACGATAAACTGTAAAATAGTCAAAATAGTCATGTAACATTCCCCCTTAATATAGTTATATAATACAATAAATTATGCAATTTACAATGTGTTCCACTGTAAAGGGGTAGAATGGTTAATTGTAATTTTCAAATAGAAAAGTAAATCAACTTATAATAATGATAAAATATTGTGTTATATTATTGTTAAACAGCTACAAGGAAGGTGACATATGACTGACAAATCATCAGCAACGCCATTAACCAAAAAGCATATATGGCAGCATCAGAAAATTGTTAAAAAAGACTTTTGGTTAATCCCTATATACATCATTGCTAATTATCTTATACCACTTATATTAACGCTGATATTAATCGTATCATATGACATTTTTAATATTGGTAGTAAGTATCGTTTAAGTGATATGAATATACTGATTTTTGGTGGTGTTATTGCTGAAATATGTATCATCTTAAGTTTTTATGGCATGCATACTAAAGATAATATTACAGCAATTGCGATCAACAGGTTAAAATCAGTTCGTAAATATATTTTGCTTATTTTTATAGCATACATATCTACGCTCTTGTTGAATAATTTATATGATTGGCTTATGACTTTTTTACCGAAGTCATTACAATATCATGAAACACAGAATCAATTGATTTTAGAAGCACTATTTCAAGACAATTGGATGCTCCCATTTTTATTTTTAGATATTGTTATTTTGACGCCGATTATTGAAGAGTTATTATTTAGGCATCTCATCATTCATGAATTAGGTAAAAAAATTACATATGCTGCTGCAAGTGTATTATCAGTTATATTATTTGCTGGTATTCATGTATTAGGGGCTACATCCCCATTTGAAATCGGAAGCTATATTTTTATTGCGATTGGTCTAGTATTTGTATATTTGAAAAGTGGGAAAAACCTAGCAGTATCCATATCACTGCATGCTTTTAATAATTTAATATCTTTTATTGCGATTGTATTTTTAAAATAATGTTTGCGTGTGATATTTAATGTTGTGTTTTGAATAAAACGATTGAATGCTACAATGATAGGAAATCAAACAGTCGTAATAGGGTATAAACTATATATGACCTAGGAGGTTCAAAATGTTAGAGCTTAGAAATGTTTCATACCAGGTGGATAACCGACAAATTATCAATAACATTAATTTGAAAATCGAAGCAGGAGAAACGATTGCGATTGTTGGGCCTTCAGGAAGTGGTAAAAGTACTTTGTTACGCTTAATGAATAATTTGATAAGCCCTACAGAAGGAGAACTATATTTTAATAATCAAGTATATGAAGATATTAGTCCAGAAAAGTTAAGAATGGAAGTTAGTTATTTATTACAAGAAAGCGATTTGTTTGAAAGTACTATTGGTGATAACTTAGCTTTCCCCGCTCAAATTAGAAATGATAAGTTTAATCGTAAAAGAGCTAAAGCACTTTTGAAGTCGGTAGGGTTAGGTCATTATAACTTTGATACAAGCGTAAACCATCTTTCTGGTGGGGAGCGGCAACGTGTTACGATTGCGAGACAGCTAATGTATAAACCCAAAGTATTATTATTAGACGAAGCAACAAGTGCTTTAGACGTACATAACAGTGAAAAAATTGAATCTTTAATCTTTAAGCTTGCAGAGGAAGGTACAACAATTTTATGGATTACACATAGTAACGATCAAAGTATGAGACATTTCCAAAAGCGCATTAGAATTGTGGATGGACAAATTGAGAAGGAGGAGGAATTATGATGAGTACCACTGCTTTAGTACTTACTGCGACACTCCTACTTTTTCCAATTATCGTGTCATATAAAGAAAAATTACACATAATTAAAGATTTACTCGTTGCAACTTTAAGAGCAGTTGTTCAATTGGTGATTTTAGGTTATTTACTTCATTTTATATTTGATGTAAACCAAACATGGTTGTTGCTCTTGTTTGTATTGATCATCATTATTAATGCATCGTGGAACACGATCAGTAGAGCTTCACCTGTGATGCATCATGTATTTTGGATTTCTTTTATTGCCATATTTATAGGTGTAGCGCTACCATTAGTCGGTATTGTGATCACTGGTGCAATTGAATTCAAACCTAATGAAGTAATTCCAATTGCAGGCATGCTTGGAAGTAATGGTTTGATTGCAATTAATCTTGCGTATCAAAATTTAGATCGTGAATTCGTTAAAGAAATGAGTCAAATCGAAGCCAAATTGGCATTAGGTGCTAATCCAAAACTATCTTCCAAAGGAACGATCCGTGAAAGTATCAAAACGGCAATTGTGCCAACGATAGATTCAGTGAAAACGTATGGTATTGTTTCGATTCCTGGTATGATGACAGGGTTGATTATCGGTGGTGTAGATCCATTGGAAGCTGTTAAATTTCAACTTTTAGTAGTATTTATTCATACGACAGCGACAATTATGTCAGCGTTGATTGCAACATACTTGAGTTATCGTCAATTCTTTAATGAACGAGACCAATTAATTGCGCGACATATCCCCAAAGACAATCGCTAAAAGTTTTTGATGTATATTTGTTATAATAAACATGATGACAATTACTAAAATCAAATCTATTTGATGAGAAATTTTAAATTTAGATGAGCAGGAAACGTCAAGAAGTATCAAAATGGTTATTGATATTTCTTGCGTTTCCTGTTTTTTGAAATGAATTTAATAGCATGTAGTGCTAAGTATTCATATATATTGACGAATGGTTTATAATGTAGCAGTTATAGAATTTTTGAAATCAGATTAAAGAGAGGAGGATATTTATGTCAGTTATGCGCATATTTACCTTTATATTAAGTATATTTATTGTAGGAATGGTTGAAATGATGGTTGCAGGTATTATGAACTTGATGAGTAGTGATTTACATGTTTCTGAAGCAATCATTGGACAATTAGTTACCTTATATGCCATTACTTTTGCAGTAGCAGGACCTATTTTAGTAAAGCTAACAAATCGTTTTTCACCACGAATGGTTTTATTGTGGGCACTGTTAACATTTGTTGTAGGCAATATCATTATTGCGATTGCGCCTAATTTTTCTATTTTAGTGATTGGACGTATCTTATCATCTGCAGCTGCAGCATTAATTGTGGTTAAAATATTAGCTTTAACTGCGTTATTAACTGCGCCACAACACCGAGGGAAAATGATTGGTATTGTGTATTCCGGTTTTAGTGGGGCAAATGTTTTTGGTGTGCCAATCGGGACAGTCATTGGTGATTTAGTCGGTTGGAGATATACGTTTTTATTTATTGTGATTATTAGTTTATTCGTTGGTATTCTAATGTATATATATGTACCGAAGCTAAGTGATCATCTATCGTCAAACACTGACATGGAGACAGGTTCAAATCGTTCAAACGCTTATTCTAAAGTGTTAAGACCCGTTGAAGTTACAAAATATTTAGGTATCACGTTTTTATTATTAGTAGCCAACTCGGTGACGTTTATTTATATTAATCCGTTAATCCTTTCCGGTGGGCATCAACTATCCTTTGTTTCTATTGCATTATTAATCAATGGTATTGCAGGTGTAATCGGAACATCAATGGGTGGCTTTTTATCAGATAGACTTACGAGCAAACGCTGGTTGGTTATTGCGACAGCCGTATTTATTGTTATGATGCTTATTCTTAATATGTTTTTACCAGGTACAGGTTTATTACTCATGATTATTTTCATTTGGAATATCATGCAATGGAGTACGAATCCAGCTGTGCAAAGTGGCATTATAGAACATGTTGAGGGTGATACGAGCCAAGTGATGAGCTGGAATATGTCTAGTTTAAACGCAGGTATCGGTATCGGCGGTATTGTAGGTGGATTAGTAGTATCGAACTTAAATGTCTACGCAACGACTTATTTTTCAGCTGCAATTGCGTTAGTAGCATTTATTTTAGTGATTAGCCTTAAAAATGTCGCTAAATACAATAAAGTATCATGATTTGAGCATGGGCTAATGGTAATATAAGACTGCAAAATTTAATTATATATAAATAAAACAGGGCGTGGAAAATTGAAATGTAATTTCAGTTCGACACCCTGTTTTTTAAATTTTTGTGCAAATGTTTTTACTAAAGTCACACAGTTTAGAACTTAAAATGTAACGACTCCGATTAACATAGCGATAATTAACATGACGATGGCAAAACCCCATATCCAAAAGAACGCATACTTTATATATGTTCCCATATTTGCTTCTGCAAGCCCTATTGCTAACCATAATGCAGGTGAAAATGGACTGACAAACGTACCGATAATATTTCCAATTAACATTGCATATGCTGTTGACACAGATGACACACCAAACTGACCGGCTGTCTGTTCAACAATAGGTAAGATTGCGAAATAATAAGCATCCGTACTCGTTAATAAATCTAGTGGTACACCGAAAATACCGACAATAATGTGTAAGTATGGCCCTACGGCATTCGGTATAATGTGGATGAAGCTTACTGCTATTGCCTCAAGCATACCAGTTTCATTAAGTACACCTAAAAACATACCCGCTGCAATAATCACGGCAGCCATCATAAGTGCATTTGGCGCATGAGCCTTAAGCCTACTCATTTGTTCGTCTACATTTGGGAAGTTAATAATCAAAGCAATCGCAACACCAATCATAAATGCAAATTCAGGCGGAGCGATATTAGCTAGCATTACTACGATGATAGCGAGCGTAAGTATCACGTTAATCCAATTAATCCAAGGTTTCGTAACGGCAACACCACGAATTGGAAATTTAATATCTTGATCTTGTTCGTATATTTCAACCAATTTATGTATATCCACATCTTGTGTATTAGTTACTTCTCCCGAATTGATTTTACGTTGTATAATTGATTTTTCTCGAAAACCTAAAAATACAGCGAATAGTAAAACTAAAATAAAACCGATAATCTGAACAGGTATAACACCATACCATAATTCATTGACATTCTTAAAATGAATTACTGAAGCTGTACGAGCCATAGGACCACCCCAAGGCACCATGTTCATAATCGATGCACTCAGTCCGAGTAACAAAAGTAGTAGATACCGATTCATATTTAGTGCTTTATACAACGGTAATAATGCTGGTATTGATAATAAAAATGTTGTGGCTCCAGCACCATCGAGTTGCGCGAATATTCCGATAAGTGCAGTTACAATACAAACAACTACAACATTACCTCTAGTAAGTAAAATCAAACGCTTTACCAATGGTTTAAATAAGCCAGCGTCACTCATGATGCCGAAGAAAATAATTGCAAAAATAAACATGATGACGACGTTAATGACTTGATCTAAACCACTATTAAAGAATTTTACTAAATCGCCTATATTGTAACCTAATATGAGTGCCCCTACACTCGGTATTAAAATCATGCCTACAACTGGACTAATACGTTTAGCAATTAGTAAACCAACAATGGAAATAATAATAATTAGCCCCATAATTGTTAGCCAAACACTCTCTTGTTGCATAAAATATCCCCTCCAAATATTAAAGCGCTTACAAAAAACTGAACAATGATTGTTCACACTTCTAAAAAGTGATTATTTATAAGTGTAACAGAGAAAAGCGAAGTGTATCAGTAATATATATAAATACTTATATAATTTTACTTATATTAAATTATAAGTAAAACAAATGTATTTTTGAATTGTATTAGTATGACAATATATAGGTTTTGTACCAGAGTAGTGTGAAGAAGATCAATAAAGGATTATCTAAATTGAGCACATTTAAAAATGGTTTGAAGAAATATTTTGAATTATTAAAGATATAAATAAGTATTATATTCTTAGAAAATAAGACGTTAACATGATATAAAAGATAGTATGGATTAAATGTATATATTTATAGTAAAATTAAAATAAAAGGCGGTTTTTTATGAGTGAATCAATTAAAAACGATAAAGTAGATGCGTTTATTGAACGCTTAGATCAATGGCAAGATGCTTTTAAAGTATTAAGAAATATAATCAATCAAACAGAATTAACAGAAGATTATAAATGGATGCATCCTTGTTATACTTTGGACAATAAAAATGTTGTCATCATTCAAGATTTTAAACATTATTGTGCATTGTTATTTGAAAAAGGTGCCATTATGAAAGATCCATATCATACTTTAATTCAACAAACGAAAAATGTTCAAGCTGCTCGCCAGTTGAGATTTGAAAGTTTAGACGAAATAGAACAACGTAAAGACGAAATTGCTTGGTATGTAGAAGAAGCCATTAGAGTAGAAAAGTCGGGTGAAAAAGTACCGATGAAAACGACAGAAGAATTCGATATGCCTGAGGAATTGAAAAATAAATTAGAAGCTTCGTCAGAGTTAAAAGAAGCATTTAATAATTTAACGCCTGGAAGACAACGTCAATATATGTATTATATAGGTCAAGCTAAACGTGCTTCAACAAGGGAAAATAGAGTTGAAAAGTATATCAATCATATCCTAGAAGGTAAAGGCATGAATGATAAGTAACCAATTAAGCTATAGCATGACTTAAGTCTTCAATGACAAAAAAGTGTTCGTGGTTGTCAAAATTTTTTAATCGTATTTTAGTTGAACCAAACCATCGTATTTATTTAAAAATAGATAACGCGTCGTTTATAAAATCTAGATTAATCTTGCAACTTTGTCATTTATCGTTTATAGTTTGCTCAAATATAAATATAGTAGATGAATCAAGTAATATTTTGTAAGAGAAGGTGTAGATATGGCAAGAGTGTCTAAACGTATTCAACTATTAGAAGCAGCAGCGGCTATCGTAAATGAGCAAGGTAGTGAGTATTTAACACTTGATGCAGTTGCTAAAAAAGCAGGTGTTAGTAAAGGTGGTTTACTGTATCATTTTAAAAATAAATTCGCATTGATACAAGGACTTGTGGATCATGCAGATGAGTTGTATCGAAATAATGTGAATGAACATGTTAAAAATGAGACACAAGAAGTTGGCAAATTATTGCGTGCATTTATTGAAGCTACTAGAGAACACCGTTCAGAAAATGCATCAATTACTTCTGGTATGCTGGCTGCACAGGGTATTAATAGTAATTTATTATTACCACTACAAGATACCTATAAAGATTGGCAAGAAAAAATTGAAAAAGATGGCATTGATAAAGTCGATGCAACAATCATACGTTTAGCAGTGGACGGCTTATGGTTATCGGAAATATTTGGACTAGACGCACTTGATGAAACAATGAGAGCAAAAGTTTTAGAACGACTAACATCTTATACAGAAAACAAACAAATCGAATTAAAAGATGCATGAAAAAGTTGAAATTATAAAAAAATAATAAAATTTTCGATTCGTTGAAAGTATTGATGCTATAGGGATAAGTGATGACAAACCATCACTTATCCCTTTTTTTAGCTGTAGCAAGGGTTGAAACTAAACCGTCCGGTTGGTACACTATCAACTGTGATCAAAACTCTGTTGGAGGTTTATATATGAAAAAAGTTATGCTAACAGCAGCTTTAACAGGTGCTGGAGATACTGTAGAAAAAAATAAAAGTGTTCCTGTAACACCTCAGGAAATTGCAGATTCAGCAATTAAATGTGCGAAAGCAGGGGCTACTGTTGCACACATTCATGCACGTGACCCAGAAACAGGCGGCATAAGCCATGATGTTGAATTTTTTAAAGAAGCAGTAAGATTAATAAGAGAAGCTGATGAAGATATTATTATTAATATTACTTCAGGTGGTGGCGGAGATTTTATCCCTAACCTAGAAGATCCATATACAGCAGGTGAAGGTTCAGATATGCAAACACCTGAAGAAAGACATGAAGCGATTGGCGCATTATTACCAGAAATGTGCACACTTGATTGTGGTAGTGTGAATATGGGTGACGCTGTTTACTTAAGCCCAGCTGATTGGTTAAGAAAACAAGCACAATTAGTAAAAGATGCAGGTGTAAAACCTGAATTAGAATGCTTTGATAGTGGGCATATTTCATTTGCAAAACAATTAATTAATGAAGGTCTCATTGAAGGCGAACCCATGTTCCAATTCTGTCTAGGTATTCCATGGGGTGCTGAAAACGATGCAGAGACAATTGAATATTTTAAAACACGTATTCCTGAAAATGCACATTGGTCAGCTTTTGGTATTGGGAGAATGCAACTACCTACTGTAGAAGAAGCGGCGAAACGTGGTGGAAATGTCCGCGTAGGTTTAGAAGATAACTTGTATTTATCAAAAGGTGTTAAAGCTTCAAATGAACAACTAGTTGAACGTGCAGTTGAAATACTAAAAACATTAGATATAGAGCCAATGACACCGGCTGAAGCGCGTGAGCAATACCAACTTAGAGATCCTAAAGGAGGCAAATAATGAAATTTGCAGTTGTAGGTACGGGCGTTATAGGTAGTGGTTGGATTACGCGTATTTTAGCGCATGGTCACGAAGTAATTGCGACAGATCCCAGTGAAGGTGCTTATGAAAGCATGTTAAAACAAGTGAAACAAAACTGGCCATATGCTGAGCAACAAGGTTTAGCAGAGGGGGCGTCTTTAGAGAATTTATCGTTTACGGTAAGCTTAGAAGAGGCTGTTAAAGATGCAGATCATATTCAAGAAAATGTTCCAGAAATTGAAGAACTAAAAGCACAGGTATTATCTGAAATCGATACCTATGCACGTCAGGATGCCATTATTGGTTCTAGTACTTCTGGCATTATGCCTTCAGAATTACAACAGAATTTAAAACATCCTGAACGTTTGGTTGTTGCACATCCGTTTCACCCAGTATACATTTTGCCATTAGTTGAAATTGTACCTGGTAAAGAAACAACTGAAGCTGTCACAGTAGAAGCAGAAAAAGTGTACGAAAGCATTGGTATGGATGTGCTACATGTCAGACATGAAATTGAAGGACACATCGCAGATAGATTGATGGAGGCACTATGGCGAGAATCATTACACATTGTTAATGAAGGAATAGCAACTACTGAAGAAGTAGATAAAGCATTTACCCATGCAGCAGGTTTACGTTATGCACAGTATGGACCATTTATGACATTCCATCTTGCTGGAGGAGAAGGCGGCATGCGTCATATGTTGAAACAATTTGGTCCAGCACTGAAGAAACCATGGACAAAATTAATTGCGCCTGAACTAACTCAGGATTTATATGATAATGTGGTAAATGGTTGTGAAACGGCTTCACAAGGGCAAACGATGTCAGAATTAGACCAAAAGCGTAATGAATTCTTAGTTAAAGTGAAAGAATTAGCTGAAGCATATTGGCCAGAAGACACTGCATCAATGAAAAAGGGTATTAAATAATTGGAGGTTCATATGACTCAATTTCAATATCAAACCACTGTTAAAGATATTTGGGTCGATCATAATCAGCACATGAATGACGCTGAATATAATCGAGTATTTAGTGATGCCACAGATGCATGGTTGGCATCACTAGGCTTAGATGTGAATACAATTAAAAAATTGAATTATACAGTGTTCACTTTAGAAAATCATGTAGTGTATTTAAAAGAAATAAGCGTAGCTGAGCTTATTACTGTGAACGTAAGTCTATATGATTATGATGCCAAACGTTTACATGTTTTTATGACTTTAGTAGATGCTCAAAATAACCGTTGTGCAACATATGAAGTAATGCTTATGGGCATGGACACTACAATAGGCAGACCTGCAGCTTTCCCTGAACAAATAAAAAATGCTATAGATGATTATGCTAAAGTTGGAACAATTCATGAAGCGCCAAAAGAATTAGGTCGACTGATTGGCATAAAACGAAAATAATATTTTTGAAACATTGTTTTGAGCTATTGAATTGATAATTAATTTCAATAGTTTAATTAACAAAACTTAAGGTTATAAATTGTTTATTTTCATTTGTTGAGTTATCTTAATAGATATAGGATGAAAAAAATTAGTCAAAATTGATATTTTTGACCAACACATGAATAAAGTAGGGCTAGTTGTGCTACATGTTTTTACTTATTTTCGGATTTGTATAACATCCACAGTTAGCCCTATATTTATAAATGAAATGTTAAATGAAAATACAAATATAGAAAGGAATTAACACATGTTAAGTATAAAAAACTTATCTAAAGTCTATGGTGGCACAAAAAAAGCTGTAGATAATATATCATTGGAAATCGAATCTGGTGAATTTATAGCGTTTATCGGTACGAGTGGGAGTGGGAAGACTACTGCTTTAAGAATGATAAATAGAATGATAGAGGCTACAGAAGGCGAAATTGCAATCAATGGTAAAAATGTGCGCAAAATGAACGCCGTTGAATTACGTAGAAAAATTGGTTATGTGATTCAGCAAATTGGTCTAATGCCTCATATGACCATTAAAGAGAATATAGTCTTAGTACCTAAATTATTAAAATGGTCTGATGAAAAGAAAGAAAAAAAAGCTAAAGAATTGATAAAATTAGTAGATTTACCAGAAGAATACTTAGATAGATATCCTTCACAATTGTCTGGAGGACAGCAACAACGTATTGGTGTTGTGCGTGCTTTAGCAGCTGAACAAGATGTTATTTTAATGGATGAGCCATTCGGTGCGTTAGATCCAATTACGAGAGATACATTACAGGATTTGGTTAAAGAACTGCAACAAAAATTAGGTAAAACATTTATTTTTGTCACACATGATATGGATGAAGCGATTAAATTGGCAGATAAAATTTGTATTATGTCTGAAGGAAAAGTCGTTCAATATGATACACCAGATAATATTTTACGACATCCTGCAAACGATTTCGTACGTGACTTTATTGGTCAAAATAGATTGATTCAAGATAGACCTAATATGAGAACCGTCAAAGATGCAATGATCCGACCAGTAACTGTACATGCAGATAGTTCATTAAATGAAGCGGTTAAGGTTATGAGAGATCGACGTGTCGATACATTATTTGTCGTAGGTAATAATGATAGATTACTTGGATATTTAGATATAGAAGATATTAACCAAGGTTTACGAGCTCATAAAGAACTCATTGACACAATGCAACGTGATATATACAGAGTAAGAGTAGATAGTAAATTGCAAGATACGGTGCGTACGATATTAAAACGAAATGTAAGAAATGTACCAGTTGTAGATAGTGATGAAGAGACATTGATTGGACTAGTTACAAGAGCAAACTTAGTTGACATCGTTTACGATAGTATTTGGGGCGAGTTAGACGAAGATGTTAGTGCACAAAAAAATGCTATTGTTGAGCCCGATAATGTAGGAGCTGATAAGTAATGAAAGATTTTGTAGAGCAGTATGGTGGTCAACTGATATCAAAAACCGTTGAACATTTCTATATCTCAATCATCGCTTTGTTAATTGCTATCGTCATCGCTGTACCATTGGGTATTTTATTATCAAAAATGAAAAGAACATCTAATATTGTGCTAACTATTGCTGGTGTGTTACAAACGATACCAACATTAGCAGTGTTAGCAGTCATGATTCCAATCTTTGGTGTGGGTAAATTACCTGCAATTGTAGCTTTATTTATTTATGTATTATTGCCAATCTTAAACAATACTGTATTAGGTGTGCAAAACATAGATGATAACATTAAAGAAGCAGGCACAAGTATGGGTATGACACGTTTTCAATTAATGAAAGATGTGGAATTACCGTTAGCCTTACCGCTTATACTAGGAGGTATTCGTTTATCTTCTGTTTACGTAATTAGTTGGGCAACTTTAGCCAGTTATGTAGGCGCAGGTGGTTTAGGTGATTTTGTATTTAATGGATTAAACTTGTATGACCCATTAATGATTGTAAGTGCAGCAGTATTAGTGACTGCTTTAGCATTGATCGTAGATTTCCTACTGTCACTAGTAGAAAGATGGGCTGTACCTAAGGGATTAAAAGTATCCAGATAATTTAAGGAGGACATTATGAAGAAATTGAAACAATATTGTATTGTGCTTGTGTTGTGTCTGACGGCCTTATCTGGATGTAGTTTACCAGGACTAGGTAGCAACAGTTCAGAACAAGATATTAAAATCACAGCACTTGCAACAAGTGAATCACAAATTATGTCTCATATGTTGAGACTGTTAATAGAACATGATACAAATGGTGAAATTAAACCCACTTTAATTAATAATTTAGGATCAAGTACCATTCAACACAATGCGTTAGTAAATGGTGACGCGAATATGTCAGGTGCTAGATATAATGGTACTGATTTAACTGGTGCCTTAAATGAAGATCCAATTAAAGATCCTAAAAAAGCTATGAAAGCAACTCAAGATGGTTTCCAAAAAAAATTCGACCAAACCTTCTTTAACTCTTACGGTTTTGCTAACACATACGCATTTATGGTCACTAAGGAAACAGCAGAAAAATATAATTTAGAAACTGTATCTGATTTGAAAAAACATCCTGAACTTAAACTCGGTGTAGATAGTTCTTGGTTAAACCGTGAAGGTGACGGTTATCCTGGATTTACAAAAGAATATGGTTTTAAATTTGATACTATCAGACCAATGCAAATTGGTTTAGTATATGATGCATTAAACTCTAATAATTTAGATGTAGCTGTAGGTTATTCAACGGATGGACGTATTGCAGCATATGACTTAAAAGTTTTAAAGGATGATAAACAATTTTTCCCACCATATGATGCAAGTGCGGTTGCTACGAATGAATTGTTAGATAAACATCCAGAGTTAAAACCAATCATCAATAAACTAGACAAAAAAGTTTCGACATCTGAAATGCAAAAACTTAATTATCAAGCAGATGGTGAAGGACAAGAACCAGCAGTCGTTGCTGAGAACTTCTTAAAAAAACATAATTATTTTGAAAATGATAAGAAAGGTGGTCAAAACTAATGGAAGGTAATTTATTACAACAATTAGTAGAATATTATTCAGTCAACTATGGCTACCTTTGGGATTTATTTTTAAAACATTTATTAATGTCTGTTTACGGTGTACTCTTTGCATCTATTGTTGGTATTCCAATTGGTATCATAATTGCAAGATATAGTAAGTTTTCTGGTGTTATTATTACTATCGCGAATATTATTCAAACCGTTCCGGTTATTGCAATGTTAGCGATACTCATGCTTGTCATGGGATTAGGTACTACTACAGTCGTGGTAACAGTATTTTTATATGCGCTATTACCGATTATAAAAAATACTTATACAGGTATAATTGGTGTTGATGCGAATATTAAAGATGCTGGTAAAGGTATGGGTATGACGCGAAATCAAGTATTAAGAATGATTGAGTTACCTTTATCACTCTCAGTTATATTAGGTGGATTAAGAATTGCACTGGTTGTTGCAATTGGTGTTGTAGCAGTTGGTTCATTTATTGGTGCACCTACATTAGGTGACATCGTTATCCGAGGAACAAACGCTACAGATGGTACAACGTTTATCTTAGCTGGTGCGATACCAATCGCATTAATCGCTATTATTATAGATGTCGGTTTAAGATTATTGGAGAAACGTTTAGATCCTGCACATAAAGCAGAAAAAAGAGGTAAAACTAAGCCGCAAAGTATTAATGAATAGAAGGTCGTGAAATCATTGGCACTATTATCGATTAATTACAATTCAAAGACAATAGGTATGCATCATCATTTTATGGTAATTCTTCCAGAGGATGAAAGTTATTTCAAAAAAGGTACACAGCCTAAACCACTAAAAACACTATTATTACTGCATGGTTTGTCTAGTGATGAAACTTCGTATATGCGTTACACAAGTATAGAGCGCTATGCGAATGAGCATCAACTTGCAGTTATTATGCCTAATGCAGATCACAGTGGTTATAGTAATATGGTTTTTGGTCATAAGTATTATGATTATGTGCTAGAAGTACTTGATTATGCACATCAAATTTTACCTTTGTCACAAAAGAGAGAAGATAATTTTATCGCTGGTCATTCCATGGGAGGTTACGGAACAATCAAGTTTGCATTAGCTGAGGGACATCGATTTGCAAAGGCTTGTCCCTTATCGGCAGTATATGATGCTCAGACGTTCATGGATTATGATTGGTACGATTATTCTGGAGAAGCAATTGCAGGTGTTTCAAAAAATGCTACAGGTAATGACTTGGACCCATATTATTTAGTTGACCAGGCAATTCAACAAAGTAAAGAGATACCAGATTTATTAATTATGTGTGGTACAGAAGATGCACTACATGAAGATAATAAAAAATTTATTAAATATCTAGATGAAAAGCAAATTTCATATTGTTTTGAGGATGGGCCAGGTGAGCATGATTATGCTTATTGGGACTATGCTATCAAACGTGCTATAGACTGGTTAGTAAAAGGGTAATATATGGTGACTCATATCACTAAGTAACGTTTAAAGTCGAGACGACGAAATCAATTTAAATACAAAATGGCTAATCCACTTGATGATGATATGCTCCCTTCAAAGT